>JBOHQX010000252.1:0-3582 GCA_050732395.1 bacterium | reverse complement strand
CTGATGCCCGCCATCGTCGTCCAGCCGCGAAAGCCATCCAGCGGCGAAGTGACGTATTCCAGCGCTACATTGAAATCCGGCCAATACTGCCGCCGCGCTAGGCTGTTGGCAACACGGCTTTGCACCAAGCCCAACGAATCATGGCGAACCATCGGACGGGTGGCGAGCGCCAGGCGCTGCAATGCCTCAAGATTCAGATTCAGCGCTTTTCTTTCAGGCAAAACCGTTTGGCCGAGCGGCGCTTGCGGCGGGCGATTGAGCAGCGTGTTCAACATCGCTTTGGCGGTCTCTTCTTGCTGCGCGAACGTAATCTGCTCGTTCGCCAGCTTGGCCAGCTCGACGTTGGCTTTCAGCACGTCTTGGTTCATGCCCTTGCCCACCGCATAACGGATTTTGGCAATATTGACGAACTGCTGCATCAAGCCAATGTTTTCCTGATTGATTTCGAGGGCGCGCTGAATGAAATAGAGCTCGAAATAGCCAGCTTTGACTTTTTCGATGATCTCGAGAATCTTCTCTTCATAATCATGATGCGCGTGCTCGGCGTCGATCTCCGCCAGCGTTTTTGCTTTGCCAAGCTTGCCGGGAAAGGGAAACATTTGCATCAGCTCGAAATTGACATACTTCCATTGCGAGGTGTTGAACGGTTCCGAGCGCGGCATCTCCATAATCTCGAAAATGAATTGCGGATTGTCGAGGCTGCTCATCTGCGGGATGCGCGCGTGGGCCGCGTCGCGATTCGCATCAAAAGTCCGAATGTCCGGATTATTTTTCAATGCTTCTTGAATCAGCTCGTCAACCGTCACGACGGCATTGTCGGTTTGAGCAAATCCCGCAGTAGAAATCCACAACAACATCGACAGGACAAAAAATAATCTCATAACCACACCTGATTTGGGTTAGATGCTATCTGAGCCTCGTGAACACTTTCTTGTCTATTCGCGCCCATATTTTTCGCATAAATAATTTGGGCCAGGTCACGCAGCTCTTTTTTCATGGCCCAATAAAGATAGAGACGCGCCAGCAAGGCAAGCGGCGACATCCAGTAAGGAAACTTATAATGCTCGTAATGCGTGATGCGGCAACGGTCGCGGTGCTCAGCTTTGACGACGAAACCGCCGTTGACCTTGATTCCTTGCGGGCCTTGTATCATTTCGCTATGAAAGCCATGATCATTCAATTCATAAGAAAATTCTCCGCGCCAAAGTTTCCCTGCAAAACGCCCTGTAACTGAATAGGTTCCTTTTTTCTCCGTTTCCGGTTTGACCCATGCCGAATCCACTTTCGGGTCATAAAGCTTCAGAGTTTGAATATCCCAAAGCACGGCCAACGCATCTTCTGCTGGCAAATCAAGAGCGATGCTGTCTGTGACTGAGATTTGGTGAAGCATCGGCAACTCCTCGTTTTAAAGTAGTCCCTGCCCTTTGTGGGCGACTATCGAGGCCGGAATTTTTCTGTGCACCGGCGACGCACAAGAGGGCGACACTACAAAGTCAATATCGTTTTGAGACTGTTGGAATGAAAACGAGCGACGAGATAGAAAAGGGCGTACTTCACCCTTGAAGGCGAGATTAAATCTGGAAAGTGGCGAACAGCTTGTAGCGCTGGTTGTTGGCGAGATGAGGGTTGAGAGAAAAGAAAACTTCGTTGGCACTCCGTGTTAACGCAAAGCCGGGAGCGCTCTCAAAAAACTGAGCGGAGGCTACAAGATCGATGTGAACGCGCGATGGCTTCTCAAATGTCGCCTGCACCGGCGCGGAATTATCCCGTGCGTGCTCGGGCTTGTCGATGCAGCACACCATTCGTGAGGGGGATTCCGCTGCACAGCACTGCATGCTTCTGGCGGGCACATCCTGCTGTTCTTCACAGCATGGCAGTTCCATTGCCACATTGAGCACAGGAACGAAAAACTGCAACAAACTAATGGCGAGCAAGAGAGAAATTGTCTTGTGAAGATTGCGCACGTTTGAGCTATGCCTTTGTTTTTAACGATTCACTCAACTGGTAACACAAAATTTGTGCACACTATTCCTACTTTCCTTGACAAAGCGCAAAAGAAGCACCAAGAGAAAACGTGTTTAATCTACACAAAATTCTCCTCGAAGTCAAGTCAGCAGGAGCCATGACTTTCCATTGCTTTCTATGCGACTTCACCAGCAGCGCAGGGGCGCCGTCTTTTCCTCACGTTCCAAGCTTTTTCCCTGCAACGAGCTTTCTCGAACGAAGAGCGGGCCATTGCCTCCGTGCACGATCCATGCACCAGGCAGACATGCCGTCATTTGCTCTTCCCGACGATCCGATACTTTCATTGTATCGGCCATCGCGAGGCTCATGCTGTCAGCAGAAGCCTTGGTGCTGGGAAGTTGCTTGGTTTGATGGTTACAAGTCAATGCCAAAACACTCAGCACAGAACTCATAACCATTAGTAAAAGTTTGCTTGGCATCTGATCGCTCCACCATCCTTCAATAAAAGTCGATTTGTAAGTTTGTCGCTTGAGCGATTCAATACTTACAGATGCCTTGCAAAAGTTTGGTTCATAACCGTGTGCAGCATACTTATTTCACGATGCGGAATTTTTGAATTCGGTTATTGCCCCAATCCGCCACGTAGATCATGCCCTGGCCGTCGATGGCAATATCCGTCGGTCGCTCGAACTGGCCGTTGCCATTTCCTTGCGAGCCGAATTGCAGCAGGAAATTCCCTTCGCCATCAAAAATCTGCACACGGTGATTGGAAAAATCCACGACGTAGATTCGTCCTTCGCGGTCGAGCGCAAGAGAGTTGGCAACGTCAAACTCACCTGGCGCTTTCCCCTGGCGACCCCAGCCTTTCAGAAAATTGCCATGCGCATCAAACTTTTGGATGCGGTGATTGTAAGCATCGGCAACGAGAAGGTTGCCTTGCTTGTCCGCCGCAACATCGGTCGGGTAATACAACTGGCCGTTCTCATGCCCCTCGATGCCAAACTGCGAAACAAAATTTCCGCGCCGGTCAAAAACTTGCACACGGTCATTCCCATATTCCGGCACATAAACCAGGCTGTCAGAGCTGACCGCCAAGTGAATCGGGCGATCCAGCTCGCCTTCAGCGCTGCCTTGCATGCCCCACGTCAGCAAAAACTTGCCGGCGGTGGTAAATTTTTGAATGCGCTGGTTGCCGGCGTCCGCGACGTACAGATGGCCTTCGCCATCCAACGCGAGGCCGATGGGTTCTTTTAGTTTTCCAGGCTCGCTGCCTTCGCCGCCCCACTCAACGCCGGTCAGTTTTTTGGGGCGCTGCTCACAACCCAAAAACAATATCGTGAGAACAAACAGCGCGCTGGTTAATTTGAACGTGAATCGCTTCATTTAGCCGCCTCCACCGTTTCGATGGTCAACATGTAAGGATGACCAAGATGGCCTTGCGGTGTTTCAGAGGTCAACTTGCCAGACACTCTCACCGGCTTCGCGTTGGGTTCGGCGCGAAGCTTTTCCAACTGTGCATTGCTTTTGAGCACGAACATCATGTCCGTTCCGCTGACTGAGAAAACCGGCGCGCCGTTTTTATCGCTGATCGTTCCCATGACCGTCAGTGAAATCGGC
>JBOHQX010000251.1:0-13392 GCA_050732395.1 bacterium | reverse complement strand
AAATTCTGAAAGATTACACACGGATCAAAAACTCACGCGGATTGAAAGCTTTTTCCGTGTGCGTTTTTGATCCGCGTGTGCTGCCCGAAGGGCTTCTGTTTTCAGTCTGTCTGAAAAGCAGAGGTAGATTTTATGCTTAATATATAGAGAATTTTTCTTGCATTCCCAAACACCTTTTGCCCTATGGGTGCCTATGTCGGTGGTCAGCACGTTGCCGGTGACCGTGAAGGTGATGGCCACCGGCAACGCGAAAAAGCTTTACATGAACTCGCGGCACGTGCGCCTTGTTGGTTCAGATTTTTGCAAGAAATTTTGTCCTCGTTTCGAGGTTTTGCTTAGAGCTCTTCCGGGCTGTCTACGTCTTCCCAGCCGAAATGATAACCGCCAGGCTCATGCAGGCCCCGGTCGTGGCCGCCAAATCGGCTGCGACCGTACCGGAAGCGCTCAAATGGCCGGAGTTCCTGCATTTTTTTACGCTGTTCCGGCGTCAGCAGCTTCTGCATCGCCAGCCGCGATTCGATGCGCGCCCGCATCATGGTTTCGCGCAGCTTGCTTACCTCAGTGATTTTGGCGTCGATCTTCTTTTGGTCGGGAGCGTCCACCCGCATTAATTCATGCAGCTCCAGTTGCGCGAGCTCGAGTTTGGCTTTGGTATCGATGTTTTTCTTGCGTGTATCCACCATAATCTGGCGAATTTGCGCTTTCTGCTCATCACTGAGATTGAGCGCTTCGGCCAGGCGCTCGTGCATGCCTTCAGCGCGGGTTCTTTGCCGAGGCTGCGCCTGCAGTGCACTTACACAGAATGCGGTAACCAGCAGAGCGGTTACGGTATACCACAGTTGACGCTTCATATACGATCTCCTTACTTTGAAAGTGGTGAGGTTCAAGCACGCCAATTAGACGGACAACCGGTGCCGCAGTTCCCACTTGAGCTGGCAATCTTGAGGCTGGTTGCTTATTGGAAAAGTGATTGCTTCAAAAGGCAAAAGGTGGTAATCTGTACGAAAAGATAGAGGCCGTTCCTTATCAAGTTATGAAACACCTTCCAAGAAGCTTGATAATTTCCGATTGACGATTATCGATTTGCGATCGCAGATCGACAATCGTAAATCGCAAATCGGAAAGCAATGACTCTTACGGTTTCTTGCTGTTCAAACTTTGCAATACCGAAATACGAACAATCAACCCCTTCACGCTATGCCTCCTACCTCCCTCGCCGGGCACATTCTCGAGCTGTTGGAAGCTTTGCAACGGGATGCTCGACCAGCCGATCGTCTCATCGATTTCTTTTTTCGCAACCGGCGCTATCTCGGCTCGCACGATCGCCGCGAGATTGCGGAGTGCGTGTATGGCATTCTGCGCCATCGCCGTTTTCTGCAAACATTGATCGCAACCATACGCAGCGAGGCCGCACTTTCTCCGGCCTGGCTTTTCGCCGCTTTCAAGCTGCACATCGAAAAGGTTTCTGTCCAGATTTTGCAGTCATTTTCTTTGCCTATCCCTCCCTCAGAAATTGTGAGGCTCTCTGCACTTGACCCAATTGCCACCACCACAACCCTTGCGGAACGTTTGTCTTTTCCGGACTGGCTCGTGTTGAAATTGCAAGAGCAGATGGGCGAAACGGAATGCGAGCGCTTGCTCCATGCCTTGAATGAGCCACCGCCGCTGACCCTTCGCGTCAATTCGCTGAGAACGGAGCGCGCAGACTGTTTGCAGGAACTGCAAAGGCGAGGATTCGAGTGTCGAGCCACACGCTTTTCACCGGACGGCATTCATCTGGCCAGGCGCAGCAATCTCTTCTCGCTCGATCTGTTTCGCGCGGGCTGGTTTGAGCTCCAGGATGAAGGCAGCCAAATCGTTTCGTTATTACTCGATCCCAGGCCCACCTGGCGGATTGCGGACGTTTGCGCCGGCGGGGGTGGAAAAACTTTGCACTTAGCCGCGCTGATGAAAAATCGCGGAGAGATTATTGCGTCCGATTTATCGCGGGAGCGTTTGGACAATTTGCAAAAGCGCACTCGGCGCAGCGGCATTGACAATGTGCGCGTCATGGATTTAGCCTTACCGGAGAAACGCAAGAGCTGGGTGGAAAAACTGGACGCGGTGCTGATCGATGCACCGTGCAGCGGTACGGGCGTGCTGCGGCGCAATCCCGATGCGAAATGGAAGGTCACGCCGGAAATGGTGCAAGAGATGGCGAAGAAGCAGAAGGGAATTCTGCGCGATTATGCGACACTGGTAAAGCCCGCTGGGCGACTGGTGTATGCCACGTGCAGCCTGCTGGTGGAGGAAAACGATGACGTGGTACAATCATTTTTGCGAGAGCACCCAGATTTTCATTCGGCCGGCGCGGCTGCACTCTTGCAGCGTTACGGGCTCGCTCACTTGGCGGCGGGAGAATGCCTTCGCCTTTCGCCGCACCAACACGGCTGCGATGGGTTCTATGCGGCAGTGCTGCAGCGTGATTCGAGCCTATCCGGAAACTCATGGTTGGATCCCAGCGGATAAAAAAACGACCAACGGATCTGATATTGAGTCCGTTGGTCGTTCTTTTATCCGTTGGGCACGAAACTTTCACGACTGCATTCAGGCTTTAGATGGCTAATCGCATAGCACCCGCTGACTTTGTATAGTGTGATTCTGGCAAAAGAAGGTGACAATACGCTAGCTGCTGGTCCTATAGTGACCGGCCCAGAATCGCTTCCAGTCTTTGACGATGCGCGCGGCTCATCTTGAGCTGCGTGCCGTCGCGCAAGATCACGAGGTAGTCGCCATAGGCGATGGACTGCAACTCTTGAACACGATCGAGATTGACGATCGTCGAGCGATGAATGCGTTGAAATCTGGCGGGATCGAGCCTGCGTTCCAGGCTGTGCAGGGATTCGCGCAGGAGATGAGATTTGCCGCCGGCGTGCAAAGTGACATAGTAGTCCGCGGCCTCGATCCAATCGATCTCATGCGCTTTCAAAAAATAAACCCGCCCGCCGGCTTTGATCACCAGGCGCTGGAGGTAACCCTCGCGCAACTCTTTGAGCGCCTCCGCAGAAGCATCGAGGCCGTGAGGGTGATTCAACATCGCCATCAAACGCTGGCTGACCTCGCCTATTTTTTTCTGGCGAATCTGTTCTTTCGCCCGCCGCAATGCGGCTTCAAAGCGGTCGTCGGAATAAGATTTGAGCAAATAATCCAAAGCGTGGACTTCAAAAGCACGCAACGCGTATTCATCGAAGGCGGTCACGAATACCACCACCGGTAGATGCTCCGGGGCGATTTGTGCCAGCACCTCGAAGCCGTCCATCTCCGGCATTTGCACGTCGAGAAAGACCAAATCCGGCGCGATCGTGGTGATCGCATCTATGGCTTCGTAGCCGTTGGCGCATTCTCCGACGATTTCTATTTCGGCATCGCGCTCCAAAAGCACGCGCATACCTTCGCGCCCGAGCGGCTCATCGTCGATAATAATTGTGCGGATTTTTTTCATACACGTTGCCATCTGAACCCGTTTGGGGACAACAGTTTTTTGAATCTTATTCTGCTCTCCCTTGCTCCAAAATCGCAGCCATAGCAAACGGAATTTCCAACGTCACCACCGCCCCTCCTCGTTCTGAATTCGCGAGCACGAATTTATGTGAGGCGCCGTACAAGCGCTGCAGTCGCGCGCGGGTATTCGTCAAACCCACGCCGGAGCTTGTTTGTGCCTCAGCCGAGAACCCCGGCCCGTTGTCAGCAATTTGCAAGTGCAGCATACCGTCGTCGCGTGTTGCGGAGATGGCAATCGTGCCGGCAGAGGACCGCGCGGCAATGCCGTGGCGGATGGCATTCTCCACCAGCGGCTGTAGGATGAGATTGGGCACGCGCGCCGCCAGCGTTTCCGGCGCGATCTGCAAGTGCACGCGCAAGCGATCGCCGAAACGAATCTGCTCGATCGCGAGATAGCGTTCGAGAAACTCCAATTCCTGCTGCAAGGAGACCTCCTGGGCACCGGCGTTTTCCAGAGCGAGCCGCAACAGCTCGCTCAAGCCCGCGATCATATCCGTGGCCTGCCGGTTTTCATTCTTGCGCACCAGCGCGGCAATGGCATTGAGCGTGTTGAATAGGAAATGCGGGTGTAGTTGCATCTTGAGCGCCTGCAACTGTGCCTGCGCCAATTGCGCTTGCAACGCCACGGCGCGCAGCTCGCCTTCGCGATACCTATGGTAATACGTAAACGCAATGTCCGCACCCAGAACGCCCCAATAAATCAAAAAATCGAGATCGAGAATGGATTGCAACTGTCCCCAAAAGATCTCGGAAAAAGCATAGTTGGTGCGCCAGGGAAAAGGCTCGAGAAAAATAACAACAAGTGAATGCAAAGCAACGTGAATGCCGGCAAGAACCGTGCTCGCGGCGAGATGAACAATCAAGCGGCCCACCCAATGTTTCCGCTCGAACGGAAACCGCCAGCTCAACCATAGAATCAGACCGGAGAAGGGTATCCATAAAAACCACTGCGCCGCTTGGACGGCAAACACCTTCTGGCCAGAGATGGGAACTTTCTCTCCCAGCAGGGTGTAGTAAAATTGCACTGCCGAAAGTACGCCGACGGCAATCCAGAATCCAGCGATCAAGCTCCAGACGATCCAACGTGTTTTCATTACACGCTACGACTTTTCCGCGAGTTTTTTGAGCATCGTCACCGCATTGTTGTTCGACGGATCCAATTCCAAGGATTTGTTGTAACTTTCGACGGCTTTTTGTTTTTCACCGGCCTTCATGTAAGCCTCGCCCAGACTGTCGTAAGCATTGCCGGATTGCGGAAAGGCCGCAACGTTGAGCTTGAAAACGTCGATGGCCTCCTGCGGTCTGCCGGCGCCCAACAATTGATACCCGAGTAAGTTGATGGCGCTCTCACTCAGCCGCTTTTCTTCCTTGAGCCTGCCGAACAACTTCATCGCCTCTGCCAGGCCGATTTTATCGACGATTTCAAGATCGCCCTGATTCACTTCCAAAAAGCTTTTGTAGCTTTTGAGCGCAGCCTGTTTTTTACCCGAGCGCGAATAGGCCTCGCCTAACGCCTTGTGCGAAGCGTAAGAATGCGGATAGGCTTCGACATTCAACTCGAGCATTTTGATCGCTGCCTCGGTTTGGCCTTTTTCCATCTGTTCGAGACCAAGACCAAGCATGTCGCCTTCATAAAACTTCGGCAAGCTGCCGTTTCCGGAATGCGCGGCTTGGTAGGTTTTGAGCGCCGTTTCGATGCCGTCTTTCTTGACAGCGGCCGTGAATTCGTTGTCGAGGATGAGACCGGCGCTGGGATCCCACTTGTCATACTCCATGTACTTGGCCGTTGCCCGAGCGGCTTCCTTTCCCAGCAGCTTGGTGACCACGCGCAAAGCGCCGTCGATGCCGGCGGAGACGCCAGCAGTCGTTACGATCTGGCCATTGTCAACGAAGCGCGTGTTCCTGAGGATTTTGGCGTTGGGGGTAACCTCCTGCAGCCGGTCGATGAAGCCGTACCACGTCGTGGCCTGTTTGCCGTCGAGCAGGCCGGCTTTGGAAAGCAACAAAGCGCCGGTGCAGACCGAAAGCATGATCTCGGCATGTTGCGCCGAGTCGCGAACCCACTTGATCACATCGTCATTGCTCGCCGGGATATTGGTTGCTCCGCCGGGCAGAACGACGATATCGGGACGGGGGCAATTGAAAATGGTGTACGCGGGCAATACCTTTAGGAAACGCTGGCTGATCAGCGCTTCTTCCGAGGGGGCCACGGTATAAACCTTGAACCCGGGCGTGGCCGCAAACACCTCGCCTGGCCCGCCGAAATCGAGGAGCTCTACGCCTTCATGAACGAAAATGGCGACATTACGCTGGCGCTGTGCTTGAGCGCATACAGTGGCCGCCAACATCAGGCTCAGGACAAACTTCTGCAAGACTTTTTTCATCATGCAATCTCCTTTGTTCGTTGCGATAGAGGTTGTTGAAATCCTTGTCCAGAAAAGAATACTGGAAGAGACGCTCGGAGAGCATTCCCAAGTCGCGCATGGCTTGCTCGATATAGGCCAGCGTCTCCGCTATTTCGCCCGTTTGCATGCGCACCAATAGCTTCCATTGCAGCGTACGGTTGATTTGTAGAGCCATGGGTTCAACCTCGTGATGCAAGGAACGATAATGAAAATTTTTGATCACTCCGATGACCGGGCCGCTCTTGCCGATGTTCCAGCCTTCGGGTATCGATACGTAGTAATCGACGCGTTTGCCCAGCGGCGATTTCCATTCGGGCCCGGCCAAATCAACCGCTGCTTTCACTGCGGCTTCGTTGAGCATGAATGCCACACTGTCCGTGCCGATTTCATCCGAGAATGCGCGCCCGGCGATTACTTCGATGTTCATCGTGTGGATGAAGCCGGCGTCCACCATATACACGGACCAATCAGGAAGATTTTTTGTGGAAAGATTTTCCGGACGCGGCAATCTTAAAATAGTTTCTGAGCATTGGGTCAGCTCATTTTAGCATGTGCGACAATGAATCCGCGCTGGCTGTACAAATTTTCATGTGATCGAAGGGCATGCTGTAGAGCAGTGTCTTGCCATCCGGAGACCATGCGGGCAAAGATTCCCGGCCTTCACTTTTGGTGAGCCGTGTCGCGGTACCGCCTGCCGCCGGCATCAGGTACAAATCATACTGGCCTTGATGATCAGAGGCAAAGACGAGCAACGAGCCGTCGGGCGACCAGCGCGCATTTTGCGACGAAGTGAGTGCGGTTTTGAATGGCTGTGGGCTGCCGCCGTTCACTGGTAGCAGGAAAAGCTGGTCAGCGCCATTTTCGGGTTGATGAAAAATGATTTGTTTATGCTCCGGCGAATAATCTGTGGGCGTGTAATTGCCAGGGCCTTGCGTCAATTGCACCAATGTATCATCATGTACGGCGATTTTCCAGATGTGACCCTTGGATGCAAAAGCGATGCTGCGATCGTCTTCACACCAAACGGGATGACGCACATAGCCCGTATGAGTAAGTTGCCTTGGCGTTCCTCCGGCAGCGGGTACGATCCAGAGATTATTGGAATCAAGATAGCCGCCGGTGCTCTGTACAAAGGCGATCGTACTGCCGTCGCGCGACCAAGCCGGAATGCGCTGCAACACCGGCGAGGCCGGCTTCTCGTTGTCGTGCGCAAGGGAGTATGCCTTTTTGGTGCTCATGTCCATCACGGTGAGTTTTTCCTCAGCGCTGAACCAATCCGAGGAGAAAAGCACGTGTTTCGCATCCGGCGAGAAGACCGGATTTTGCTCGAAGCGTTCTCCTTCTGTGAGTTGGGACGGCGTGCCGCCTGTAACCGGCATGGAGAAAAGATGCGTCACGGGAAAGGTAGTGTAGACAATTGCGTGGCCATCGGGCGACCAATCTGGCCAGGCTTTGTAGATGATCCAATCATCAGTCAAAGGCCTGGCGATGCCGCCTTTTGCCGGAGTTGCCCAAAGATTCGTGTGGCGTCCTCTGCGCGAAAAAAACGCCAGCCACTTGCCGTCGGGTGACCAGGCAGGTTGGAAGTCCTCTGCCGGGTCGTCGGTGATTTGTCGGGGCTCGCCACCTTCAGCGGGCACCACCCAAATGTCCGTCATCAGGCCATCCCACGTCGTGTAAAATGCAATGTGATCGCCCTCCGGCGACCACCGTGGATTCCATTCGTTTTCTTTATGCTGTGTAATTTGTTGCGGCTTCCCGCCGGCAACCGGCATGGCATAAATATTCCAATTGCCAGACTGATTGCTAATGAATGCGATCTTGGTTCCATCTGGCGACCAATCCGGCCAAGATGCAGTCATTGAATCCGGAGTGAGGCGAACGGCCTCACCGCCGCTGGCAGGCATCGCCCAAATGCCATTGTTGCCATCTCTATCGGATTCAAACGCAATACGGGCACCATCCGGCGACCACGCCGGTTGCCAGGCAGAATATTCGAGGGGAGTAACTCTTGTTGCCTCGCCGCCGCCCGCGGGCATGATAAAGATGTGAGACTTCTTGCCTCGCGTCGAAGTGAATACGAGGCGCTTGCCGTCCGGCGAATAGCGCGCTTGCCTGTCGTCGTAATGACCATCCGTGATAGAAGAGATAGAGGGAAAAGCCCGTGCAATTGCGCTCGCATGATCCGCACCAGAGCCCTTCATCTGCGCCGATGCCGGCAATACCACGCTCGACACCACCAGAAGTACTGCCCGGCTGGCAATCGTCACGGCAAGCCGATTCATTGGATTTCTCACTTCGCCGTTCCGCGTCGCATGCTCACCATCACCATGAGTCTGTTGTTTTCTCGCGGCACGGCCTCGATGCTGGCCGTCGCGCTCCAGCTCTTTCCTTCTAGGTCGGTAAATTTCCACAGACTCTTGAGTGTGCCGTTCGATTTACCGGAGTCCTGCCGGATCCATTTGTCCGTCGTCGCCAGACTATTATTCAGGCGTTCCAGCATCTCTGCTGCCGGAACCTCCGTTTGCACCTTCCACTTGCTCTCCCAATGATCGACGTCTCCGTTGCTGCTCAGCACCTCCCGATTATAACCGGCCATGAAATTATAAGTGTTGCGGAGATACTTGTCCGCCAGCGCGGCACGCACATATTTCGATTCCGGATCCCAGTCGTACTCGAGATTGGTCGCGATCACTTCGGCCCAACCTCGACCCAACAGCTTTTCGACAACGTGAAGAGCGCCATCGATTCCGGACGAGAGGCCGGCAGAAGTGACGATTTTGCCATTATCGACAAACCTTTTGTCCCAAACGACCTTTGCTTTGGGCGCCGCCGCTTGCAAGCCGGGAATCAAGGGAGCAAAAGTCGTCGCCTGCAATCCGTCGAGTAGGCCTGCTTTAGCGAGAAAAAATGCCCCGTTGCAAACCGAGAGTACGACTTCAGCTTCTTTGGACTTGTTTTGAATCCAGGCGATGACTTTTGGATTGTCTTGATGCCTGGGCGCGTCACCGCCGGGAATGAGCAAGACGTCGGCCTTGGGGTGATTGTCAAAAGTATATCTCGGATTGACGCTCATGCCCATGGCGGTGGTGATGGCGCCAGCTTTCTCTGCAACCGTGAAAACCTCAAACCCGGCCTGGCCGAATACTTCGTAGGGTGCGGCGTAGTCGATGATCTGGACACCATCGAAAATAAATACGGCGACTTTCTTGCTTCGCGCGGCGGTTTGTTGCATGGCAGGTCGTGCCGCTGCAAGGTTCTGGGCCGCCTGGCCTTTTGCAACCAGTCCCATGCCACAGACCGGACACGCGCCGGGCTTCTGATGGACAGCACTATCACAACTGTTGCCGCAGGGCGGACAAACGTAGCCATCTTGATCACCGGTATCGGCATTTGCCTGCGCCTTTGTTTTTTCGATCAATGCCATGCCGCACACTGTGCAATTGCCCGCTTTTTCATACGACAAGTTGTCGCAATTCATCGGGCAAACAAAAATCTCTTTTGCAGCGGGTTGTGCGAATGCCGTGACGACAGACAGCAGCGCACACAGCAAGGCAATTCCGCAGGCGTATTTTGTCTTCATTGGATTCGCTCCAGGTTGTGATGAACATTGTGGCCGATGGGCTGGACAGATGCCACTTTGTAACCGACTGCAAACTAGTAGTTTGCGTTACAAGCGCAGCAACGGAAATTAATGCGTTGAATATTCGCAGTCTTGTACAAAATTGCTCATTTTCAGGAACTGCCCGGGGGTGAGGCCGACGAAGTGTTTAAAGCGGCGGTGGAGATGGCTTTGGTCGATGAAGCCGGTTTGTTGAGCCACTTGTGCGATGGGAATGCCCTCTGCCAAGAATTGCTTCGCGCGTTCGACGCGCAAGTTGGTGAGATACTCGTGGGGCGGCATGCCTACGCTTTTGCGAAAAGTACGCAATAGATGGAAGGGGCTCAGGTAGGAATGCTGGGCGAGCTCGATGAGGGAAATGTTTCTGTGAAAGTTCTCATGCAAATATTCGCGCGCACGCCGAATAGCGACGACTTCTCGGCCGGTGTCGGCGGTGCAAAAAAGGTGAGTGGAGTGGCGCCGCAACAGGTGCGATAGAGCGCATAAGAGCACGCTCTGCAGGTGAAGATTTGCGCCTCCCTGATCCGCGGCTCGATGGATTTTCCGGATGAAGTGAGCAAGTTTGGGATCATGAATCACGTGCGCAGCCAACAGGGGCACGGCTGCGCGCCCTTCATTTATTTGCCCAACGATCTCCGCCAGAAACTCCGGTGTGAGATAAAGGCTGCGATACATCAGTGGAGCCGGGCCCGTGGCATAACCCGTGTGCACTTCATAGGCATTGATCAGCACAATGTTTCCCGCCGGCGCGGTGTGTGTTTTTCCCTCGCAAAAAAACTCATTCACGCCTTGCTCGACCAATTGGATGATGAAACTCTCATTCCAATGGCGCGGGAAAACGTGAGTCTGGTAACTGGCGTGCAGCAATTCCAAACCCGGAAAATCCGGTAACTGGCGGATTTTGCTGAATGCGGAATATGGCTTGCGCGTGCTCATCAGAATAATAGACGCTTTTTTGGGAAAAATGTTTTATCAAAAATAACAGCTGGTAGCGCCGGTGACGAGGCAGGGTAAAATTCTGGGAAGCTTTTTCGGCGAGAGTCAGTGACTTCGGTGTATTTCGGCGAAAAAAGCGGTGCCGCCAGGCTTCTTTTAAAACTACCTCGCCACCTCCCATGCGAGATGGGCCAGCTCAGGTGCGATCAATTTCTCCCACGCGAGCTGAACTGCCGCCGGCGAGCCTGGCGTCGAGATGATGACCTTGCCGCGATAAACGCCCGCGGTTGCGCGCGAGAGCATGGCGGCCGCGCCGACTTGCTCGTAACTCAGCATGCGAAACAATTCACCGAAGCCGGGCAAAATTTTTTCCAGCTTGCGGCTCAGAGCGTCATAAGTCGTATCGCGCGTCGAAATACCCGTGCCACCATTGAACAAAATAAGGCGCGCTTCGCTCTGCGCCAGCTCATCCAAGACCGCGACCACTTGCGCCGCCTCATCTTTGATCAGATGATAGGCTGCGACGCGATGCCCGGCTTGCTCGATTTGTGCCCGCAAATAATGCGCATTCGTATCCGTCTCCGGCATGCGCGAATCGCTCACGGTCACGATCGCAACCGCTACGGGCCCACGCTCGGAGGCGAAGGCTTTGTGCTGGGTTGTGCTGGGGGAAGTGTTCATGGGGGGTTCTCCTGATTTTACTCCGTGCTCATTCTTTTACTCTTTCTCTCACTCCTACTCTTACTCGTACTCGCTTCTCAAGCTCTTACAAGCGAGTACGAGTACGAGTAAGAGTACGAGTAAGAGTAGGAGTAAGAGGAGGATACACCCACCTACCTCTGCACCCTCATCTTCACATGCGAGGAATACGGCGGCGAGTGATACACCCGGTGCGTTGCCTTTTGAAAATCACTCGCCTGCGCATTGTAGATATCCACAAATTTCTGCGGATTGCGATCCACCAGTGGAAACCACGAGCTTTGAATTTGCACCATGATCTTGTGGCCTTGCTTAAAGCGATGAAACACATCCTGCAGCTCAAATTCGACTTTCGTGATTTGGTCGGGCACGAAGGGTTCGGGATGGCTGTAGCTGTTGCGAAACTTGCCGCGCATGACCTCGGCGCGCACGAGCATCTGGTAGCCTCCCAGCGGCACGGTCGGTGATTCTACCTCCATTATGGAGTCCGGGAAAACATCGATCAGTTTCACCACCCAGTCTGCATCCGTGCCGGTGGTGGAAATAAATAGGCTGGCGACGATCGGTCCGGCAACGGCCACGTCTTCTTTCAACATAGGACTTTCAAACACCAACACATCCGGCCGGCGCGCGGCGAAGCGTTGATCTTCGATCATGTATTCTTTTTGGATTGAAATGCTGATCGTTGCAGAATGCGGCACGGGCTTGTTGGGATCGCTGAGGTATTCGGTGTAGTCTTGTCCCGACTCAGGCGGTGCAAACGCCAGCTTGCCGTTGGGCTGTAAGTAAAGGTTCTCTGCCACAACGTTTTGCGGCGGCCAGTGGTCAAGCATACGCCATTGATTCGCACCGGTCTCGAATACAATCGCTTCCGCCAGCTTCGGCTTGCCTTTGTTTTTGAGATAAAAATTGAAGAACGGCAATTGCACGTTTTGACGGAACCATTCTGCCGTTTTGCTGCCGAAATCGATATCGCCGAGAAATTCGCCGTCGTCGCTATCCCACTGGCCGTGAAACCAAGGTCCCATCACCAAAATGTTGAAGGCCTGGGGATTGTTCATTTCGATGTGTTCGTACGTTTTCAGTGCGCCGAAGAGATTTTCTTTGTCGAACCAGCCACCTACCGTCATCACCGCGGGCTTGATGCTCTTCAGATGTGGGAGAACGCTGCGCGCCTGCCAGATTGCATCATAGGTGCCGTGTTGCATCAGCAAGTTCCAATACGCCACACTGTCGCGCAAGTACAGCTTGTTGGCATTAGCCAGCGGTCCCATTTTGAGAAAGAAGTCGTAGCCATCGGGCGTGCCATGCTGGGACCAACGCTTCCACCTGGTGGTCGGTTGCGGTCGCGGATTTCCGAAGGAAACGTAGAAATTGAAGTTCTCGGAAAGAAAGAACGCGCCGTGGTGATGCTCGTCATCGCCCAGGAACCAGTCCGTGCACGGCGCTTGCGGCGAGGTGGCGACCACTGCCGGATGCGCGTCGATGGTGGCCATGCTCGTATAAAAACCAGGATACGAAATTCCAGTAACACCCACTTTGCCATTGTGATTTTTGAGATTCTTCAACAACCATTCAATCGTGTCGTAGGCGTCTGATGATTCATCGACGTCCTTCTTACTTTTCTTCGCCGGGAGAAAAGGCCGAATATCGACGAATTCCCCTTCCGACATGAAGCGGCCCCGCACATCTTGATTGACAAAAATGTAGCCTTCATGCACTTCGAGCATGGAAGGCGACATCCAATCCGGCATGCGGTCAGCGCCATAGGGTCTGATGCTGTACGGTGTACGCTGCAAAATAATGGGATACTTTTGCGTGGCATCTTTGGGTGTGTAAACCGCCGTGAACAGCCGTACGCCATCGCGCATGGGGATGTAAACTTCCTGTTTGGTATAATGTACTTTGAGATACGCCTCTGCTTGCGCCGGCAGCCAGGAAGGAAGCAGGAGAAGAAAAAAAAGGATTCGGCTGGCTTGTTTATTCATCCGTGCTGCATCCTTTTGTTGGCACGATTGCGACGTACTGTGTTAGAAACAACTCCTGCCTCATCTCCTTGAATCGTAAGAATTTAGCCGTCTGAAGCTGTTCTTTGAAAATTTCTGAGATTTCACTGGCGTCAGGTGATTTGATTTTGTATCTTTTCGTCAGAATTTATTCTGCCTAAAAGAAATCATATGCCTGATTTCA
>JBOHQX010000250.1:0-4696 GCA_050732395.1 bacterium | reverse complement strand
ATTCTGAAAGTTTACACACGGATCAAAAACTCACGCGGATTGAAAGCTTTTTCCGTGTGCGTTTTTGATCCGCGTGTGCTGCCCGAAGGGCTTCTGTTTTCAGTCTGTCTGAAAAGCAGAGGTAGACCGTTAGGCGCAGAGAATTAGAAGGAGAATCTCTGCGCAATCTCTGCGTGAAACATAAACAGGGAATTTATCACGCAGAGCCTCGCAAAGGATCGCAAAGAAAAGCGCACGCAAAGACGCAAAGAATACGCAGAGTTTTTCTTTGCGCAATCTCTGCGCTTTAGCGTCTCTGCGTGAATGTTTTTGTTTTTTGCGCAGATTTAGCTATTAAGGCACTACGCCAGCCTTTCAGACAAGCCGCTCAAGGGCCCTTCGGGCTGAAAGCTGAAGCGCTTCGTGCAGCATCAAATTTTACCCGCGGATTGAAGAACCCCACAGATAATAGCTTCATCGGTGGGATTCTTCAATCCGTGGGAAATTTTTAGGCCAAAAACTTTTAGAATTTTATTCTGAGTTCATTTCGCTCATTTTGTCTTTTGGGCTTCGACTCATCCGGGTCAGGCCAGCAATGGACGCTGTGCCCGAGTCAACCAAGCCGTAAGGCCCTTGCGGGATGACATTTCAAGGTTTCCGGCTAGGCTCTGAGGTTGTGCCAATCTCTTTTTAGTAGATTTTTTGCTTTTTGTAACGATTCAATTTTCACAAGCCTAATGGCCGCACCTTTCGACTTTGAAACGCGGAACGTTATGACCCTGAAGGGTCTGCTACGAAAGCGCTTGACACACACGGCAAAAGCTTATATATTCGCAACGTTTCGCCCTAGGAGTTTCGCCGCGGAGGAAGGGAGAGCGCGCACGGTGGTCTTGAAAGAAATTCTTTAAGTTGCCCACATATTCCCACTTCAACTCCCTTCTGTCATATCAATAAGGACCTCGTTTTTCTTCCTTTCATCAGGTGCTTCAGTTGTAGGCCGTGGCTGTAGGCATCATCCCTAGTCGTGCAGCTTACTTTACAGCGGTTATTGAATAGAATGAGTAGCCTGCCTCCCCCAATGCTGTCATTTCGAAGGCCGCAAGGCCCTTGCGGAAATCTTCTCAAGTACTGGAATCGAAATTTATTTTGAGATTTGTGCCTGGTACGTAGGAAAATTCTCAGAGAATGACATCGAGAAGAGACGGCTCTTCGCGCGAACGAGAACCGCTACGATTAAAGTGGTGATACCATCTCTTCAAGCGATGGCGGCACTTGCACTTTTTACCAATCCACTAATCTGTTTCAACTCAAACGGAGGTATGTGATGGGAAAGTTGCTAAGGGTTTTTGCGATTTTGTCGGTGGCGCTGTTCCTGGTGGCACTGTTGCCCCTAAGAGCTCAGGCCCAGTACAACCCCGGCCCGGGCTTCAAAATTTCCTGGGCGCTGAATCCGCGTACGGATGGAAATTTCAGACCGGTAGAATACTTCGGCAGCAGCAAAGTGGAGGTGGGGATGGATTTTGACCGCGACGGGCGCCGCGAGATTCTGTTTGCGACCGATGAAACGCTATCGCCCGGCGGGCCGGACCCCGGTTTTCTTGATCTTTATCTTTATGAAGCGACAGGTAATGATTTTTACACCCACGTGTGGCACTACACGATGCCGGAAGCCACCAACTCTCTTCCCGCCTTGACCTACAACGATATTGATGCCGACGGCAAGTGGGAGATCTATTTTGGAGTCCCCACGATTAATAATCCCAACAAGCTTTTTATTTTTGAACAGGACGACACCGGCGCTTTCCCCACGAATCCGACTCTAACCTACGATTTCGGGAAAGATCCGGCGCTGGATTTTCGGCCTTCGGGCATCACTATGGACGATGTCGATGGAGATGGCAAGATCGAAATCCTGGTGCAATCACGTACCAGCAACCGTCGCGAGCTGGCAATCGTGGAAATGACCAGCAGCACCCTTGATGATTTTGCCTCCTTCGAAGTCGAATTCTCCGCGGGAGAAAATTTGCTCGGCGGCGGCGCGACGCATGATATCGATGTCGCGGACTTCGATGGTGATGGCCTGAAAGAAATCTGGTACAACACCTGGGATAATTTCAGCATGACGGTTTTCGAAGCCACGGGCCCGGATGCGTATGCGTTGCAGGTGGATTTGAACGAGATTTTCCCAGTGAACGATCCCGGATCGTTGAATCGCCACCAAATGCTCTTTGCCAATGTCGATGCCGATGCCGGACTCGAAGCATGGTTTCCGATGTCGGACGGCGTGCTTTATTTTCTTGATAACGTCACCGACGTGGCTACATTGACCGGCGCCAATTTCAGGCGTGTCGGCACATTTGACCCGCAATTCTCCTCTCGCGGCGCAGATTTGGGTGATATTGACCGAGATGGTCGTTTCGACATTATTGCCAACGCTGGCAATAAAGAGAAGATCTATCGCATCGAATACCTCGGCATCGGCTCGCCGGCGGATTCAAGCAGCTACGAGTGGACGAAAATCTTGGACAGCGCCGGTGATGGGCTGATCGATTATTGGTATCCTTTGCGCATCTCGCCCGTTGATCTCGACGGCGACGGATTGCGCGAAGTGGTGAATACCAACCGCTATGCCGACGACCCCAGTCAGCCGTTGATTTTGATTTTGGAGTATGTTCCCACCTCTGCGGATAAACTGGCAGATGGCTGGGAATTCAAGAATGCCATCGCCCACTCCGATGTGGATTCATTGTATAGATCCGACAATACCGGCAACAGCCGCACCGTTATTGGCGGCTTCGATCTTGACAAAGACGGCAATAAAGAGCTCATTCTGACCGATTACGGCGCGGTTGGTGTCAGGCTGTTTGAATACGTCGGCGCCGATAGATTTGAGTTGGTATGGAGCTCGCCACCGGATACCCTCGCCGGCAGAAATCGGCGCAAAGGCTCCAATCCGCGCGTGGCCACGGTTGGCGATTTGGATCAGGACAACAAATCGGAAATATTGTTCCCGTTGGCTTCCGAGCCTTCAGGCTGGTATGTTTACGAATGGGATGGCGTGGTGGGCAGCGACAATTTTGGTACAATCTATTCCTCCGTGGTCAGTACAGAAATTGACTCCTGCTGTGCCGCGGATTTCAGAGTCTTTCGCGGCGATCACGACGGTATTCCATTTATTCTGGATATCGACAACGACGGCAAAACCGAGTTGATTCTGGCCACCACACGCGCAGCCGCTGGCGGCAAGCGTGGTTTACAGATCATAACAGTGGAAGGAGACATCGAACACAACGCCGGCAGCGGAGGGTTCGAAACCTGGCGCACAGAATTGATGGTGGACCGCGGCAACTATGGCGGCGGCACCCCGTCCCATTCCATTCCGGCCGACCTCGATGGCGACGGCACCTGGGAAATCGTCAATCATACTTTCAACAGCCATAACTTTTACAACGTCGACGTGTTAGGGACGGATTCATACGCGATTCCAGATCCGGCTTCACCGACGCGCTTTTATCATGCCACAGCCTTGGATGACGTGGCCTTGTTTGGCGGTGACGTCGGCGACGTGGACGGCGACGGCAACGACGAGCTTTACTTCCCGGCATTCTTTGCCGGCGAGATGTACGTTGTGGACTACAATCCGGGCGACGACGTGCGTGCCGTGGATGGCTCGCACGTGGTGAGAGTCTTTCCCAGCTACCCGACTTCCGGCGCGTCGATTTTCGACGTGGACAAGAATGGTAAACCCAACATCATTACCGGCGGCGGTTTCCCACGCAGCATTGTCAGCGCTGAAGTCTATGGCAATCCACGTGATCCTTCCGCCTATCAGACCCAAATCATTTATGCCGGCGAGCCCGATATTTTTACCGGTCCAGAATCCAATCTGATTGACATCGTGATCAAAGATTCGCTGGGCGTAGTGACAACGACGCAAGCCGTCAGCAACCGCTTCGTTTCCAAGATTCATGCGCATTATCAAAAGCAGGCGATTGATTTTGACAACGACGGCAACAACGAAATCATCGCCAGCTTTCAATCCAATCAAGCTCAGATCACAACGCTGATGTTGACCTGGAATGCCACCGCCGGAAAGTATGATTCCGTTCAGACTTCGATTGCGAACCCGAAGAGCTGGTCGATGATGCGCTTTGAGTTTACCGGTGGCACAGGCGTGGAAGAACGAGAAGTCACCTTTGTCACGCCGGATGACTACGTGTTGGATCAGAACTACCCCAACCCGTTCAACCCGACGACCACAATTCGCTACAGCCTGCCGCTCAACAAGCGCGTGAGCTTGCGCATCTACAATACCATGGGCCAACTCGTGCGCACGCTGGTGGATAATGAGCTGCAAGCCACCGGCCGCCACGAAATCAAATGGGATGGCCGCAACCAACGCGGCGAGCGCGCCGCCAGCGGGGTGTACATCTATGCTTTGGAATTTGGTAACTTCAAGAAGACGCGGAGTATGACGTTGTTGAAGTGAGCGGAGGGCGGAGGGCGTGGAGCAGAGGGCAGAGGCGCCCAGGCGCGGAAGTGTTTTGGGATTTGCAGGGTGTTGTTACGACAAAATGCCTCGACTGGCAATGAGGACGAGGCATTTTGTTAATCCTTAATGGCGTCATTCAGGAGGAAACTTGGTGGGCTGTGTCGAGGCGCTGAGCAGCAATGCTTTTACAGAACGCTGCCGACAGCTCTGACCAAGTTTCTTTCT
>JBOHQX010000249.1:0-4060 GCA_050732395.1 bacterium | reverse complement strand
AGCTCCTGACCCCGGTGATCGGGGTTGGTTCGGCAAGCAACACCACCGTGTCATCCCGTAGGGATCTTGTTAAGTTTCTGGCACGGTGCTTGTGCTGAAAAAGATGCCTCCTGCATGACATGTTGCTCGGAAGGAATCTCCCGTGGGCTTCTACCTCGAATTCTTGGAAAATCTTTTGCGTTCCGGCAGCAAGCTCGCTGTGCCCTTGTGGCTGGCGGCAACCGGCGAAACGTACGCAGAGCGTAGCGGCGTGATCAACATCGGCTTGGAAGGCATGATGCTGGCCGGAGCGTTTGCCGGCATGGCGGCGGGATTTTTTACCGGCAGTCCCTGGTGGGGCCTGCTCGCCGGAATTCTGGCGGGAATCTTGTTGGCTGTGCTTTTCGGTGCCTTGACGGTTTATTTTTTGGCCGATCAAATCATAGTTGGCGCTGGCCTCAATTTACTGGCCGCGGGATTGACCGGTTTCCTCTTTCGCCGCATCTACGGCGTAACGGGTGCGGCACTCACCGTGCCTTCATTCGAGCCGGTTACCGTGCCCATTGTGCATCACGTTCCTCTCCTCGGGGCCTTTTTTTCGAGCCAGCCCGTGCTTTTATATTTTGCTTTTTGCGTTCTGCTTTTCGCTTCTTTTTTCCTGAATCGAACCCAAATGGGTCTGGCGATTCGTGCATGTGGCGAGCATGCGGCCGCGGCGGATACGGCCGGCTTGAATGTTGCGCACTTGCGTTTTGCCTGTGTGTTATTTTGCGGCGGGCTTTGTGGTGCGGCCGGCAGCTATCTCTCTCTGGCACACGCCAATACGTTTGTAGAAGGCATGACCGCGGGACGCGGCTTCATTGCGCTGGCGCTGGTGATTTTCGGTCGCTGGCAGCCGTGGAAGATTTTCTTCGCCTCATTATTCTTCGGCTGCGCCCATGCCTTGCAATTCCAGTTCCAAGCGCTCGGCGCGAACGTGCCCTATCAATTCTTCTTGATGCTGCCTTATATCCTGACGTTGATCGTGCTGTTCTTCGCCGGTTCGAAAACGCACGCTCCCGCTGAACTGGCCAGACCTTATCGCAGAGAATAAAAACCCTGGAAACTGCTACAAACGCTATTTTTGCGCTTCGAGCTTTTCGACGAGGAAATAAACTTTTTGCTCCTCGAGCTCGCGACGATTAATCAGCTTGATGATTCCGGCATACCCCTCTTTGGAGAGTTGAATTACATGGTCTTCCCCGCGATCCACGTAGGTGACCAAGGGAGACTGCCCCAAATACTTGTCGTCTACGATCACCTCGGCATGGCTCGGGGTAGTGTTGATTTGAAGGGCGATCTTGCCGTTGCGCTGATTGCCTTCAGGCTCGAGCGCAGGCGCAATCGCCGGTTCCGGGGTCCCATGCATATTTTGTTGCTGCCATGAATCAGCCGCGGTGGCACGACGCGGCGTTGAGGAGGCTGCTTGTTGGTTCTGCTCTTGAGGCACCAAGGGGATGGATTGGGACTCAACGCGAGCGCCGGTCACGATTGGAGTTGCCACGCGCTTGTTTGCGGCAGGAGACTCAGAAAGGGCCGGCGATAGTGGCGCGAGCATGGACTGGGGCATTTCAAAAAAATAATTCTTCTTTTGTTTCAGAGTGCCGTCCGGCTTCTTGTCCAACGTGACCGCCAATCGCGTTCTGTAGTTGGGATAGATTCTCACCTGGCCGTCATGCGTGGTGATTTCGAAATCCTCTTCTCTCCAGGAGGCCTGGGCGTGATACACGGCTCTGATTTTGTAAATGCCGCTGGCCAGCGCCAGCTCATAAACATAATCATACCGGCCGGAGCTTTTCTCGCTGTTTGGCAACACTTTCAGATCGTTTATGAACAGCGCCGCGGAATTCTTGCGGCTTTGCGCCTCGCCCTTGACGTTGTTGATCTCCACGATCAAAGTCGGCTCCACAGATTCTTGCGGGAGCACGCCAACCGGTCGCAATTTGTCATATGACTGCTGCGGCTTCATCGCGTGTGAAGCACAGCCTGCCCCTATCAAGCCTGCGGCCAACGTGAGCGCGGAACAAATAAGATGCAGTCTCATAATGCCTTCCTGGTTACATTTATAGAGTGCTGGGATTGTGGTTGCTGTCAACATGGCGGTCTCTTGACGCTGCATGACTCCCTCCGGTTGAATAGTCTCGCACGGCATACGTGCTCTTCGGTGGATGGTATCATAAATTAGAATCATTGTCAAGTCCTGCTGCATTAGACAACTTCATTGCCTGCCGCCCCGCTTCAGCTCGAGTGGGCTCATACCGTCCGTTCCAGTAGCCGGCCGGCCCGAACCTCTACTTGACTTTTTAACAGATTCATTTATTTTGAGCTTAGGAAATGAGCTTGCCCAATCCAACTCCATATCATGTCTGCGAAAACCTATCTGAGTCCATTCTTTTTCTGTTGCGCGATACTCGCTCTGCTCACGGCATGCGCGCCGGTCGTGCAAACGCAAAGAGCAAAATCTCAGGCAGTCCGTGCTTTGCGCCACCGGTTTGACACCATTCTGGCGGACTCTGCGCTGACCCATGCACAAACGGGCGTCAAAATTGTTTCGCTGCGTAGCGGGGAAATTTTATATGAACGAAATTCCCAATTGCTGTTTCATCCCGCTTCAAATCAAAAGTTGCTCACCTCGGCAGCGGCGATTGCATTGCTTGGACCGGATTTTGTGTTCAAGACGAGTATCGCATGCGACTCCGGCGCCGTGCGCGACAGCGTGGTGCAGGGCAATGTTTACTTGATCGGGCGCGGCAATCCTGATTTGACCACAAGCGATCTCTTCATGATGGCGCAAGCCCTGGCGCAAAAGGGTATTCGCGCCATCACAGGCAACATCGTTTGCGATGATTTTTATTTCGATAACGTGCGCTGGGCCAGCGGCTGGATGTGGGACGATGATCCTTCGTGGCTGTTCTCCCGCTTCACCGCACTGACCGTGAACGACAATGCGGTGACCATTCTTGCTCGTCCTGCGCAAACAGCGGGCCAGCCGGCAATGATCACCCTCAATGCGCCCAGCCCGTTCGTGGAAGCCGTCAACCGCAGCGTCACCGTGGCGCGCCTTGCGCAATTCGATTCATTGGAGTTGCAGCCGTTGGGCATTTACCGGCACTGGCAGGAGAATCAGAACGTGTTCGAGATTGCAGGCGCGATGGTGATGCATCAGCCGCCCCAAGAGGAGAAGCAAAATATTCTGCAGCCTGAATTGCTGGCGGGGTATCTTTTTCGCGATCTGCTCTTGCTCGGCGGCATCTCATGCAACGGTGAAATTCAACACGGCGTGGGCCCGACCAAGCCGCAGATGCTGGCCGAGCATCAAGCGCCAATCTTACCCGTCCTGATCAACCTCAATAAGACTTCGGACAATCTCACTGCTGAATTGCTGCTGAAAACGATCGGCGCGGAACGCTTCGGACGGCCGGGCACGGCGGATAAAGGCATACGTGCGGTCCGGCAATTTCTCGCGCACCTCGGCGTCGATACGCTGGCTATGCGATCATCCGATGGTTCCGGCGTTTCGCGCTACAATCTCGTCACGCCCGCGGGGTTGGTGGATTTGCTGACCGCCATGTGGAGCAACGCCAATCTGCGCAGCGCATTCGCGGCGACGCTTCCGGTGGCCGGCTTGGACGGCACGTTGGAGTCGAGAATGCGCCAGACACCGGCCGAAGGAGTGCTCCGCGCCAAAACCGGCTCACTCTCCGGCGTGAGCGCGTTGTCGGGATACACGACGACGGCGGGAGGTGAAGAAATAGTTTTTTCGATGATGATCCAGCACTTTCTCGTTCCCGATCGCGCCGTGCGCCGTGTCCAGGATCTGATCGGGGCGGAATTGACGGCCTTTGCGCGAAAGTAAAGAAACCGCAGCCCGGACCCTGTAAACCATCAAATGTTTTTGCGTTTTCGTGCCGCCCACTAAGAGCCTGTCCGAAAACCCTGAAATGTCATCC
The DNA here is from genome assembly GCA_050732395.1 of bacterium. Classification (GTDB taxonomy): domain Bacteria; phylum Zhuqueibacterota; class Zhuqueibacteria; order Zhuqueibacterales; family Zhuqueibacteraceae; genus JBIOXB01. The sequence continues at coordinate 92 of JBOHQX010000249.1, read as the reverse complement.
CGCAGGGATCTTGGTTGACTCGGGCACAGTGCCGATTTCAGGCCTAGGTGCCGAATCTACCAAGATGCCTTCTGCATGACAGAATGAGGTTT
>JBOHQX010000248.1:0-11505 GCA_050732395.1 bacterium | reverse complement strand
GTGCAAGATAATAACCACGATTTCTGCATGCCATTCGAGCTCGGGCGTAGCCTCCCGGAAAAGCATGTGCAGCAAATTTCCTGGAAAAATCAAGCACATGACAATCAGCAGCAGCAGCGCGAGCGCCGAGACCAGAAAAACGTTGGCCACTCTGCCTTGAAACAACCGCCGGCACCACGTGAGTGGCAACCAAAGAAATTCAAGAAAAAGATAGGCACAGGCCAGATGCAGGCACGCGAAGGCGAGATAGTTGTGCCACCCGAGCGCCGCAGGCAGGGTGATGGTGCTGAACAGGGTGGTGACGAGCACAGCCGAAGACGCGGCCAGGAAATTTTGTTTGAATGATAAGCGCAGGTTGCCGGCGATCGTTCGCAGCATAAGCATGTCGACTTCGTGAGAGCCCAAGAAACGTGTGTCGAGGGAAGAAGCAAGTGCTTCCAAGAAACTCGGTGATTTCCGATTGACGATTTGCGATTTACGATCACAGATCGATAATTGTAAATCGGAAATCAATGACTCTTGCGGTTTCTTGTGGTACAAACTCTTCAAAACCGAAGTAAGGAGCTATATAAATACAGAACTTTCAGCGGAAAGTCAAGCGGTGGGGATAGCAGAAGATGAAAAAACGTTTACGCAATCACCTCACTCGTTTCATGAAGCCAAGCTGCGTACGTGTCATTCTAAAAGAATCCTGGTGAGAGTTGCCGAGAATGCTTCGCACCAAGACACTTTCAGAATAACATCGAAGACCTATTGCAGCCGGTGCAGCTCGATGCGGCGATTCTGGGCGCGGCCCATAGGGGTGTCGTTGGAAGCCAGCGGCTGGCTTTCGCCCAAACCCACCGGCCGCAGACGTTCGGGCGCGATGCCGCGCTGCGCGAGATACTCAAATACTGCCTCGGCGCGGCGCTGTGACAAGCGTAAATTCGAATCCAAATTGCCGGCGCCGTCGGCATGGCCTTGAATCTCAAAAGCCACTTCGACGTTGTCCGCCAACGTGTTATAGACTTTTTCCAGCGCCTCCAGCGATTGCGGCGTGGGTCTGGCTTCGCCGGCCAGAAAGTTTACACCCACCAATACGATCACTTGATCGACTTCCATCCATATTTGCGGCTTGATATCGGGACAACCTTCAGCAATGCCATGGCTTTCTCCGGTCGCGGCTTCGGTCGGGCATTGGTCGCGGCCGTCGGCGATACCGTCGCCATCCGTGTCGCTCTCGTTGGGATTGGAAACCAGACGATGGACTTCCAGACCGTCCCTGACGCCATCTGAGTCGGTATCAGCCAACAACGGATGAGTACGGTGAACCGTCAATTCCTCGCCGTCGGAAAGTCGATCATTGTCGGTATCTGCTTTAAGAGGATTGGTGTGATGCGTGAGAAGCTCCTCCCCATCTGTTAAACCATCCTGATCAGTGTCATCTGTTAGCGGTTGGGTTAAAAACCTCATGATCTCGTCGAGATCGGAAAGGCGATCGTTGTCAGAATCTGATAGGAGAGGATTGGTGTGATAAATTAGAACTTCATCAGTGTCGACCAAGCCGTCCTGGTCGGTGTCGGGCGACTTGGGGTTGGTGCCATATTCCTTTTCGGCTTGGTCGCTTAGTCCGTCACCATCTCGATCCTTGCCCCTCTCGGCTGGAGCTGTCATCCGCTCTGGATCTGATCCTGCATTGCGGTTATGGAAACTTTCCTGAAGCTCGAGAGCGTCGACATCGGATCTCATTAAAAACAGCATCACTGCGAGCAAAATCGGCAATTTCAGCACTATTTTCTGCATGGCTCCTCTCTTGCTTGGACTCGGCCAAATTGTAAGCTTCACATTGGATAAACATTTGCAATTACTATGCCAATATAAAATATTGAAGTTATCTAATGTTTTTGGCCTAGTTTTATTACATGACTGAAATATTATTTCATTTTTACACCGGATGGTCAAATTTCGTACATCCATTAAAAGTGAAATCAGCTCGATCGTGCGGTGGCGCACTCTTCGTTCCAAGCTGGATAAGTTTTCATCTCACTCTTCCATTTGCCGTTCCAAGGAATTATTGCGATCCTCATTCTGCAAAGAGACGGAATCTTATGTAGATAGGATCGTAAGCATGGGTGCATCCTCACTGCTTGAATGTTTTGCGAGCGCGGTTCGCCCACCACCTCATTTGGCTCTTGACCACCTAAATTTTTCGAAGAATCTTTTTCTGCAAGAGACGGCCATAAGGAATACATGTAATTGCTTCACAGGCAGTATCCGAATTCCGCTTCAAGCTGTTATTTCCAACCTACAATTCTACATGGCCGCGAGGAAGATTTTCGACCTTTGGTCAAAATAACCACCGCTCATCCTCGCAGCAGCTCACCTCACAAAATGCTCATGTTTTTTGGGCTTTTGATTTTGCAACTGGCGACCCGTCGTGTTTCCAAGGACCGGGCGCTCTCGATGCTTTTTGTGGCTCATTGATCCGTGCCGAGGCATATCCCTTCGATTCGTTCGCCCTCGAGAAAACGGCTTCACCTCTTCGCACTCTTACAGGAGACACCGAAATGAAGCTGGGCAGAAAACCGTTGGTGCTCGCGCTGCTGAGCCTGCTGACCGGCAGCATGCGAGCCAACGACCTTGCGGTGCAGCATGTGACGCTGCGTGAGGGCGTCACTGGCAAACATGGCATGGTCGTATTCGACTTGCGCTGGGATAATTCCTGGCGCAACGATTTGAGTGGCGCGGGCAAGGAGGCACCGTTCAATTACGATGCGGCATGGATATTCGTGAAATTCAGCACGGACAGCGGCACGACCTGGCGGCATGCGACGCTAGCGGACGAGAGTGCCAGCCATGGAGTGCTGAACGACAACGGTGTACCGGCGACGATCAAGGCCGTACCGCAGGGCCAGGGCGTTTTCATCTTCCGCAAACTCAATGGCACCGGTACCAACAACTGGCAAGACGTGCAATTGCAATGGGATTATGAAGAAGACGGCGTTCCGGCTTTGACTGGTACAGTGATCGCCAAAGTCATCGCTCTCGAAATGGTGTTCATCCCCTCCGGTGATTTTTTGGTGGGCGATCGGCATCCCGATCAGGTCAATGGACAATTTGAAGCTGGTGATTCCGGAAAGCCTTTCGAGGTTGAAGGGGAAGACGAAATCACACTGGGCGGAGGCAAGAGGAGGAGCCTTGGCAACAACAATGCAAAGCACATGACGCATAAAGATGATTTCAACAACCACGACAAAGAAACACTTCCTGCCGAATTTCCCAAGGGCTATTCCGCTTTTTATATCATGAAGCATGAGATTACCCAGGGGCAATATGCCGATTTTCTGAATTTACTGACGCGCACGCAGGAGGATCGCCGCAACATCGAGGATGAAAGAGATTACACTGCTTTTCGTGGCACAATTTCAGACGAAGATGAGGTCTTTTCGGCGGCTGCTCCCGACCGCGCCTGCAATTTTCTTGCTTGGCAGGATGGTGCGGCCTATGCCGACTGGGCGGGCTTGCGGCCCATGACGGAATTGGAATATGAAAAAGCCGGGCGCGGCGATCAGTCTGCCGTTTCCGGCGAATTTGCATGGGGCAACACCGATATCATTCTACAGACCGGGCATGTTGGCAGCGACGGCAGCGGCAGCGAAACTGCGAGTCCTGCCGGCGCGAATGCGAATTTCGATTCCGGCATCAACGGCCCCGCGCGCGCGGGAATTTTTGCGTCAACCTCCGGCGGAAATCGGGCGCAAGCCGGTGCTTCCTTCTATGGTGTAATGGAATTGAGCGGCAATTTAGTCGAACGCGTCGTCAGCTTGGGCAACAAGACGGGCCGCAGCTTCACAGGCACGCATGGCGACGGTGAGCTTACCACTGTTCCCGGATTCGAGGGCAATGCCACAAACAAAGACTGGCCGGGAAGCAATGTTCAATCCTCGTTGGGCGTGACCGGCGCCAGAGGCTCCGGCCTGCGCGGCGGCGGCTGGAAAGACGCAGACACCTTGCTGCGCCTGGCCGATCGCAAGAGCGCGGCTGCCGCCGATGATCAACGTGCGAATCACTACGGCTTCCGCTGCGTGCGCACCGCGCCGTGGGGAGAGGTAGTCCTGCCCCGTGTGGGGCAATATAACACGCAAAAAACGGCCCACAAGTGGCCAGGACTACGAATGAAATTCCTGGAGATCAGATAAAATGAAAATCAAATTACAGACTCTCCTGCTGGTGGGAACGCTGGCGCTCTTGAGTCACACGGCGGAAGCGCAGTACCGCGGCGGAAACGGCGACGGCTACACTTCCTCGCGCTCGGATGACATTCTCTACGAAGGCACCACGCCCATCGTGACCGGCGACGAGCTGCCCGACGTCGTGCATGACCTCACCATCAACAATCCGGCCGGCGTGAAATTGAGCAAGAGCATCTTTCTCACGGGCACGCTCTCCATTCTCAATGGCGATTTGAATTTGAACGACAACACGATCACCTTTGGAGAAAACGCGTCCTTCCAAGAAACGCCGGGCAACGTCCTGGTCGGCGGCGGCCGGATTCTCGTCACGCGCAGGCTAAATGATCTTGATGATGGAGAAAACGTCGCCAATCTTGGCTTGATGATCCAAACCGAGGTACTATTGGGCCAAACCACCATCGCGCGCGGCAATCAAGCGCAACAACTGACGCCGGTCAGTTTTAGCAGCCGGCGCTTTTTCGATGTCGATCCCACGAATGACGGCAACCCGAATGCTTTTATTCGATTTCGATACGATGACTCCGAGCTGGGAAACATGCCGGAAGCAGACTTGGCGCTATTCGCCACGGATGATGAAGACGATTTGTTACAAGCTGCCGGCGCCAAAAACTCGATTCGAATTGCTGCGGCGACCACTTGGAGATTTCTCGGTGGAACAGTCAATTTGGCCAGAAAAACCGTGGACAAAGGCGGCGTGGGCGATTTCTCGCGCCTGACCATTGGCCGTGCCTTCGTTTTTCTCGCCGATAGCATGGTGAAAATTGAGAGCAACAAAACCTCCGCTGGAAACATTCATTCGAATAGCAAAATCACTTTTGGTGAGGGCGAGCCTGGCGCGCATTCGGGAAACTTAACTGCCGTTGGCGATATCGCAATTGAAGGCGACAACACGATTACGGGCAGCGTTTTTGCCGGCGGCGGCCTTACTCTAGCCGATGACGCCCATGTCAGCGGGCAATCGCAAGCAGCGGCGGAGGTGTCGACGTTCATCTTGCCGACCTTCTCCTTTATTCCTGGCAAAACCGATGTCAACGTTCCCAGGCACGGTACAAAGAATCTGTCGCCAGGCGCGTACGATGACTTGAACATTGGGAAACGCGGCACCTTGTTTTTGCACGCCGGACAGTATTTCTTCGAAGAATTTGACGCAGAAGAAGGAGCGGTCATTTCCATCGACGTTTCCGCCGGCCCGGTGAATATCAACGTTTCCGAAGATCTGGAATTCGACGATCATGTTGAAATCGAGATCACCCCCCTCGGCCAGGAGGCGACGAATCAAGTCAACTTCATCACTTTGCAAAAGAATCGCGTCGATATCGGTGAGGACGCTTTGATCTTGGGCTGGATTTATGCACCCAATGCGGAGGTTCATTTTGACGAGGAATGCCGCTTCAAGGGCTCCGTGGTGGCGAAGTCGATCACCGTGGAAGAAGAGGTTGTCTTTTTTCCACATTCGTTCACGACCAACCTTCCCAAACCGGCGCTGCCAGCAGAGGATGCAGTGAGCAGTGATCAGTCAGCGGTGATTAGTTATCAGTTGGAGCAGAATTATCCGAATCCGTTCAATCCCACCACCACCATTCGTTTTGACTTGAAGGAAGCCGGCGAGGTACGCTTATCGATTTACAATCTCCAAGGCCAGGAGGTGCGGGCTTTGATCACGGGCGCAATGAAGGCAGGAGCGCATACGGTCAGCTGGGACGGCAAAGATCAGCATGGCCAATCGGTACCCAGCGGCATGTACTTCAGCAAGTTGCGCGTGAATGGCTTTGAGCAAACGAGGAAGATGATGCTGACGAAGTGACGGCCCGGTATTCAGTATTCAGTGATCAGTGATCAGTGATCAGTGATCAGTGTGAATACTGAATACTGAACACTGATTACTGATTACTGAATACTGAGGCTACCGTTTCCCATTCTTCGGCAGGTGAATAATGAACTCCGTGAAACTCCCCTCCTCCGTATCGACGGCGATTTCGCCGCCGTGTTTTTGAATGATGTCATAACTAATGGACAACCCCAGGCCCGTGCCTTGACCGGTGGGTTTGGTGGTAAAAAAGGGGTTAAAAATCTTATCGAGCACGGCTGCAGGAATGCCGAAGCCATTGTCGCGGATGCGAATTTCCACTTTGTCACCCAGGTCCTTCGTTTTCAACCAGAGCGTCGGCGTGAACATCTTGCCGGGAGAGAGAGTCACGGTGCCAGCTGGAGAAGCGGAGGCGCCCATTCTTCCCGTCTCCCCGTCCTCCCGGCCTCCACTCTCTCCCTCTCTCCCACTGCCTCCGTCACGGACTTTCCCTTTCGCCTTCTGATGCAACGCATAACAAGCGTTGTTGATAATGTTTAGAAACACCCGGCTCAAGTCCTGCGGCATCACTTCCAGGTTGCCCACCGCCGTGTCATAATCTTCCTGAATCGACATATTGAATCCGTTTTCCTGGGCGCGCATGCCGTGATAGGAAAGAGTCACGGTCTGCTGCAGCAAGACATTGATGTCCGTACTTTCCCTCTCACCTGCTTGGGTGCGCGAATGCTGCAGCATACCGCGCACAATACTGTCGGCTCGCTTGCCATGCTCGTTTATTTTTTGCGCGTTTTGCTGCAAGGTATGCAGCACCTCGGCAATGGACTCCGCCGCGCGTGTATCAATCTTGGCGCGTTGCTGCTGGAATTCTTCTTCCAGCTCCTCCGCCAATTCCACGGAGAGCTCGGCGAAATTATTGACGAAGTTGAGCGGATTCTTGATCTCGTGTGCTATGCCGGCCGTCAGGGCTCCGAGTGAGGCCAGCTTCTCTTGCGTAATGAGCTGCTGCTGCGTCCGGATGATTTCCGCGTTTTTTTCCTGCAGCTCTTGCAAGGTGATTGCCTTCACCACTGCCGAAATCGCATGGCTGCGGAATCTGCTCAGCTTGTGCGCATCAGAATGGCTGAAAACGTCCGGATTCGAAAAATTGTCAAATACCAAATAGGCTTGCACTTGCCCGTCCCGAACGGCGGTCATGGCCAGCACCGAAATCGGCGTGGACACAGCATTGAGTTTTTCTTCCGAATACAAATTCAGCAAATTGCGCACGATATAAACGCCATCCCCCACCTGCTCCGAGCCCTCCGTGTAGCGTTGCGCGAGCTGCGCCGGCGTGAAGGAAATACCCTTCATGCGCCTCAAGTCATAACCGGCGGCCGCGGCAAACTTGAACAGTCCGGCGGCATGGTCGAGCAAAAGCACCGAAGCCTTTTCCGCTTGCGGAAAGAGCTTCAATCCCTGTTCCAACAAAGAGCGCAGCACGTTTTCAAGCTCGACTTCACGGTTGATATTTTTCACAATGCCGTCGAGCGTCTCCAATTCCTCCGCTTGCTGGCGGATCTCTTCGGTTCTTTGTTGCACAACCTTTTCGAGCGCACGGCTGCGCTGCACCAACTGGCGGGTGCGATATTTGATGAAACCAAAAACTATCGCGGCAAGTCCGCTGAAATAAAATAAGTATGCCCACCACGTGCGATACCAAGGGGGCAGGATCTTAAAAGCATAAGCCGCCTCTGCGCTGCTCTGTTCATAGATGTTCCTGGCGCGCAAGCGGAACAAGTATTCGCCTTCGGAAACATTCGTGTAGTCCTTGATTTTCTCCTTGGTCAACGCCGACCACCCCTTGTCAAAACCTTCAAGATAATACTGGAACTGATTGGCCGATTCATCATCATAGCTCGACGCGGAGTATTCAAATCGCAGCGCGTTCCTGGCATATTCCAGCTCTGGCAAAGCGGTTCGGCCATGGCTCTCTGCAGGAGTTTTACCAAGCTTGGCGCCGGCCCAAATGACTGAATCCTGCTCAACCACAACTTTTCTAATCAATGTAGAGAATGCGTAACCATAGTCCTTATAAACGTTGGCGTCATAGCGTAGAAGGCCATCGGGGCCGCCGAACCAAATGACTTCATCCTCCTCAGGCAGAATGGCATAAACGTAAAAGTCTCTACAACGTTTGAACGGTGTCTGGAGCCACTCGTAATCGCCGTGCGCCCGGCGGATCGCTTCAAGAATGCCACTGCCGTGGCCAAACCAAATATTGCCAGCGTGATCCAGGCTCACTTTCACCACGATGCGGTCATTTTCTCCGACTGCTTTTCCCAGGAGCTCATCTTTGAGAAAGCGCTGGCTTTCGTTTTCAAATCTGAAAATACCTGCGTCGTTTGCGAAAAATTCCTGGCCATCTGCGGAAAAAACGATGGTCCAGCCCGGCTTAGCGGGCAGGCCATGACTGGAATCCATCTTTTCAACTTTAGGACGAAGCGAGAACCCGGCAGAAAAATCAACGCGTATGACACCTTGCGAGCGCGTGCCCAGCCATAGCATTCCTTCATTGGTTTCGGCCATGCTGCGTACTTCGGTGTCAATCCCGTCTATTCTTCCGGCCTCTTTCCACGACACTCGCCCAATTTTGTTTGGCGAGTTTGCCCCCAGACGCAGCGCTACCAAGCCGTCCGCACGCCCAACGTAGACCAGTGTGGAATCCTGTCGCGAACGATAAAGCACATACGCATGGTTTGAGACAGGCAGCGCGAAAGTGACATGATCGTTTTCAATCTGACAAATATTTTCTCTAGTAGCCGCCAGCAAAAGGTCTTCGACAGACAGCAAAGACCAACTCTGGCCTGCAATGCCAGTCACCGCCTTGAATTCCGCCGGCAGAATTTGCGACGGGCTAACTTGCTCCAGGGCACGCGGTTGCAAATAGTACACTCCCTGATGTGTGGCAACATACAACCGGGCTTGATGCCGCTGGATGGCCTCGACGCTGCCTTTGAGGCCCGCGCGCTCATTGAAGATAGACAACGGCGACGGCATTTCCACGCGCGTGATGCCGTTATTAAGAGCCAGCCACAAACCTTGTTGCTGATCGCTGAAAATGTACCTAACGATTTCGTCTTGCAGGCCGTCGGCGCGGTTGAAAACTTGGAGGAGTTTTCCAGCACGATTGATCGTCACCACTCCGCCACGCAAGGTGGCAAACGCCAGGTTGCCATCAGGCAAAACCGTGCCATGATAGAGTTGATGTTCCAGCAAAAAAGCTTCCGCTTCCGTGGGAAAGGGCTGCGCCGATTTGCCGTCATACAAGAACAAGCCTTGCTCGCGCGTACCGATCAGAATCCGGTTTGCATCAAGAGGCAGCATACAATAGATGCGAAGTTGGGAAAACTTTTCGCCATCGGCAACCAATTGCAAAGAGTCGCCCTCCATTTGCAACAAACCGACCTCCGGCTGACGAACGTAAAACCGATCATGCACCACGAAAGAGAGATGAAAGGGCATGACGGGCTTCCACACGCGTATGCGCTCTTGCGACCAGAGCATCAAACGATCCAAGGCTTGAAAATACACCCCGGCACTGGTTGCATAAGATTTTGCGATGTCGGAGAACTCGCGATATTCTTCCGGCACCCTCTCCCGCAATGAGACGTATTGCAGTTGACCGGCAGCATCGGGATCCAAATAGCCAATTTCATCTTGCGCACCGACATAAATTCTGCCGTCAGGAGCAACGGCGAGTGTGCGCACCACCGTGCTGTTGGCAGTTGGTATAATTCGCCATGAGACGCCGTCATATTCAAGCACGCCGGAGTTATTGCCGAAATACATCACCCCTCTCTGATCTTGCGCGATCGCCCAATTTTGCGCGGCGGCACCATACTCTTTCGGGCCGTAATTGCGAAAATAGGGAGTGCCGATCTCCGCGGCACTCGCGTTGTCATTTTTCGGTGCAAAGAGATGGCCCTGCGCGGAGGCAACGACGGGAGCCATGCAGCTCATACACCATAAGCAGCAGGTGAAGAATGCCCTCATATCATCCGATGTTCGAGTCTTAGGCATTGGCTAACAGGCCCCGTCATCCCAAATATTTCAGTGCCAAAACGGTCAGATCATCGGCCTGGGGTGCACCAGCCGAAAATGCTTTCACTTCGCCAATGAGAATTTGCATCAGGTCGCGCAACACGTGTCCTTGGGTCCGCTGCAAGCATTCTTCCAGGCGCGCTTCAGTAAAATCATCCTGCTCAGGGTTTTGGGACTCGGTCACACCGTCCGTAAACATCACCAAACGATCGCCGGATTGCAGTGCAAATTTGTCGACTTCATACACGGCTTGCGTAAACAGCCCCAGCATGAGGCCGCCCGCTGCTTTCACCGCCTCGAGGCGGCCGTCGCTGCGCAAAATGTAAGGCGGATTGTGGCCGGCGTTGCAGTACGACACTTCGCCCGTGCTCGTATCGAGAATGCCGTAAAAAATCGTCACGAAGGTCTCATGATCGCTCTCGGCATTCAACAAGGCATTGACCCGCTGTAGACACTCGTCCGGGCGCGATCCCTGCAGAGCGGTGGAGCGCAGCAACGTGCGGCTCACGGCCATGAACAGCGCCGCGGGCACGCCCTTGCCGGAAACGTCGCCGATCATGAAGCCCAGCCGGTGATCGTCGATCATGAAAAAATCATACAAATCGCCCCCCACCTCTTTGGCGGTCATCATCTCCGCCAAAATCTCAAAATTTCTGTGCTGCGGAAAACTGCGCGGCAGGATCGATTGCTGAATTCTTCTGGCGACGTCCAGTTCCCGTTGGAGGGCCACCAGGCGATCGTGATCTCTCGCAGCCTGCTTGCGCACCCGCGCTTCTTGAATGGTCTTGTTCAGCGTGATTTCGAGATCGCCGAAATCAATGGGCTTGGTCACGAAATCGAATGCGCCGCGATTCAAGGCGGTGCGGATGTTTGCCATGTCGCCGTAGGCCGAAACGACGACGGATTTGATCAAGGGATAGCGCTCGTTGATTTTCGCAAGCAGCGTGAGACCGTCCATTTCGGGCATGTTGATGTCCGTCAGCACCACGTCGAGCTCGTCGTCTTGCTCTAATTTCTGCAGAGCCTGGGCGCCGTTAGGTGCAAACTTGAACTGCAGATTCCCTTCTCGCACCTGTCTGCGAAACACCTGGCTGATCAGCAACTCCAAATCCGGTTCATCATCTACGACGAGAATTTTAGTTGGCATACGCTCTTTCACCAGTGAGGAAGATTTCTTGATATTTGTTTAACTCGGTTTACCTGATGACGCCAAGTAACGCAACGCCAAAATCGTCAAATCATCCGCTGGCGGCACGCCTTGTGAGAACGCCTTCACCTCACCGGCCACCCCGGCGATCACTTCGTCCAAGCCTGCGCTCCCCCACCGTTGCAGACAATCTTGCAGGCGCCGTTCCGTGAATGGATTGTTGTCACGATCCAGGGACT
>JBOHQX010000247.1:0-6451 GCA_050732395.1 bacterium | reverse complement strand
CGAAGCACAAAACTCAAAGCACAAAATTCAAAGCCACGCTTGGATTTTGTGTTTTGGATTTTGGGCTTGCGAGCCCTAAGCCCCTTTCAGGGCTTACCTGGGCGTTGTTTTACCAAATTTGCCTGGTTGGGGTATTATACAAATTGGTGTGGCATTACTCAAACAGTTTTATTCGCGCTCCGATGAGGAGAAGCTTGGTCGGGAAAATATTCAGGGGAAGGACAACGCCAACATGACGCATCGGCAGGTCGGCGTGAAAGTGCGCCAAACCATGAAGGGGCTTGACGGGACGATGCCGGAAGAGTTGCTGGTTAAAGAGCCCCACGCAGAATTTCGCAAAGACCCACAGCGCAGCGTCCGTTTGAGCCGGTTGTTAGCGAAAAACTGATATTTTACCTTATGGCACTTTCGAATGGCCATCCATATCACGGGAAGTACCTATAGATTTCTTTCCGATGCAGAAACCGAACGAAAACAACGGTCTCCTGTTCCTGTTTCAATCCGATCCGATAATCTCCAACTCTGATACGATAGTAGTTTTCTCCGCCTTTAAGCTGTTTGAGATTATTGATCGCCCCAATACTCGGTACCTGCTCAACCTCTTCGATAATCGCTTTTATCTGCTGCAGGAGCTGTTTCTCTTTAATCTTCTTGAGATCTGGGGCAAAAGTTTTCTGAATTCAACCGTCACGCTTTCGCCTCGATTATCTTGAAGATTTCTTGCTTGCTCGCCGCTTTCGTAGTCTCACCTTCTTTTATAGCATGAACAAGCGCAATATCCTCTAATGCCTCTGTAAAAAGCTCCGAGAACAAAGCCCTTCTTTCCTCCAGCACTTCAATTAATGCCGTCTTTAATACATTCTTTAGGCGGGTCTCATCAAAAACTATTTGTTCCATTTCAATCTCCGAAAGAAAAGTTGGTAAAGTCGGGCATAATCAACAGCAACTATACAATACTTGAATATAACATAAATTCAAAATTAAGCAATCATCGTTTGCAACGAAATCTCCAACATGAATTTACAAGCCGAAATGGTGGTGCTGAGCGCGTGCAAATCCGGCGCGGGCAGGCTCATGGCAGGCGAAGGCTTGCTGAGCCTGTCGCGGGCCTTCATGGGCGCGGGGGCGCACAGCGTGGTGGCCAGCCTGTGGCATGCCAACGACGCGGCCACCGCGAATTATAATGAGAGTGTTTTATGCCGGGTTGAAAAAAGGCGAGAGCCGCAGCCGCGTCCTGCAGCAGGCCAAGATTGCCTTGCGCAACGGCGCCGGTCGGGAGAGCCACCCTTTTTATTGGGCGCCGCTTATTCTCGTGGGGCGCAGCGGACCCTTGCAGCTCAACGAGCTCGTGCGGCGGCGCAGGGAACGATTCGTGCGAATGACCGGTCGAGGCCATAAAGTCAAAACTATTGTCGTCAAGATAATTTGTGTCCGTCCGAAAGCCTCGGCAAAATGCAGATTTTTACATTTTTAAAAATTATCTGTTTGGGTGCTGGCGATTCCGGTGCTATATTAACTTGACAATTTCCGCGGGAGCGTTATCAAAATAAAAGAGAAAGACACCTCATGCAAATCGGCATAGCAGGATTGCCATATTCCGGCAAGTCCACGATTTTTTCGACGTTGCTCAAGCACAAAACCGGCGAGAGCGGCCATCAGAAGCATGACGCCGAACGCGGCATCGTGAAAGTGCCGGACGAAAGACTGGAGCGCTTGACGGCGATGTTCAATCCCAAAAAGAAAGTCAACGCCACGATCGAATACGTCAAAGTGCAGGGCTTCGAGAGCGGCCCGGAAAAGCCCAGGGGGTTGCCGGCCCAGTTTCTGGCAAATATGAAAAACGTGGACGCCATATTGCTGATGGTGCGCGCGTTTGAAAACGACCTGTCTCCCCATCCCTTCGGCCGCCTCGATCCGGGCCAGGATATCGAGTTCATCAACACCGAATTCTTGCTCAGCGACTTGACCATCGTCGAAACGCGCGTGGAGCGCCTGGAAAAATCCATTGCCAAAACCAGGCTCGAGCGCGAGCAACAGGAGCTGGCGTTGATGGCGCGATGTAAGGCGCAGCTTGAACAAGAAAAGCCGCTGCGCGAGCTGGGGCTTTCCCTGGAAGAAGAAAAAATGCTGCGCACCTATCAGTTTCTCACCGCCAAGCCGTTGCTGTACGTGCTCAACGTTTCCGAAAACAAAATCCGGCAGGCCGGCGACGTGGAGAAAAGCCTGCTGAAATATTTGACCCCGAGATGCGGCCTCACCTCCTTGAGCGCGGAAATTGAAAAGGAGATTTCCGAGCTGGGCGGGGAGGATGCGGCCGTGTTCATGCAGGATCTCGGCATCACGGAACCGGCTCTGCACAAGCTCATTCGCGTTTCCTATGAATTGCTCGGCTTGATATCCTTTTTCACCGTCGGCGAAGACGAATGCCGGGCGTGGACCATTCGCGCAGGCACGAAAGCGCAACAGGCCGCAGGCGAGATTCATTCCGACCTCGAACGCGGTTTCATCCGCGCCGAAACCGTGCACTATGGTGATCTCGTCGCTTGCGGAAGCTTGCACGCCTGCAAGGAAAAAGGCCTGCTGCGCCTGGAAGGAAAGGAATACCCGGTCAAGGACGGGGATGTTTTGAATATTCGCTTCAATGCCTAGCGGGCAGGAGCAAAACCGCCGGCAGCGCATCAGCAATGGTCCGGGCGCAACACGGGTGCGCAGCGTGGGAAGCGAAAAGCGCAGCGCGACAGGCGAATCGCAACTGCGGTCCACGCTTTAAGCGGTCATGGTGTCCATCTCCAGACGCGGCGCGGGTATGGTTTTTCCCCGTTGCAGCAAGAGGTCTTACGTTTTTTCTTTCGGCTGCTCGAAATCTTCTGCAAGCCTCTCCCGCCAAACCTTCCGCAAGCCCTTTATTCTGATGCTATACTCATGAGGTGTTTTTCTTTCCAAACAAGTAATCGCACGGTTTTTAATATTTCGCAACAACTTACTCGTTCTTGCAGTAGCGCACGCAAAACCTCTCGATTCCGGATCTTGACTTCACCGCCCCCGCTTTGCGTTTTGCGCGACACGCTTCATCCGATGTGACGACCTCGTCACTTTCACGGATTCATCAATCCACGTGGACGGAGACAACACATGAAAACGATCTGGAAGATTGCCCACGGCCCGGCGGTTGTACTGTGGCTGTGCTGGTGCGGAGCGCCGGTGTACGCGCAATCACAAAATGCCCAAGCGGTGAAATGGTTTAAAGCCGGCAGCCAAGCAGCGGATGCGGACACAAAAATCGCCGACTTTTTGAAGGCATTGGAATTAGATCCGGATTACGTGGAGGCGCTGCACCATCTCGGGTTGGCCTACAAACAGAAGCAGGACTACCGGCAAGCGGAGCAGTATCTCGCCCGCGCGCTCGGCGCCAGGCCGCCCGAAGAGACGCGTTTACGCGTCACCTTCGAGCTGGCCGGCGTCTTTCGCCACAACGGCAAGCACCAGCAAGCGGAAGAGGCGTTTCGCCAGGCCCGCAACCTGGCGAGTGATCCGGCCATGCGCAGCACGATTGCGTTGGAGTTGGGGCGCTTGCTGTATGAGCAAGGCGAATATCAGGAAGCGCTGGTGGAATTGCGCGAAGGGCAGAAGTCCGGCGGTGCGAACGCCGTGCAGTTCGAGACGCTGATCATACAGGTACAGGTCGAAAGCGAGCTGCTGCGTCTGTATGGTACCGCCAGCAGCGCGCAGGCCGGCGGCAATCTCAAGCAGGCCCAGGCGCTGTTCGAGCAGATCCAGCAAACCCGGCCGAACTACAAAGACGTTGATGCGCGTCTCGCCAGCCTGAGCTTGTCGCTGGGTTCAGAGCAAAAGCATGAGGACGTCGGGGTGTTGTATGACCGGGCGCAAAAACTGGCGCAGGACGGCAGCCTGGAAATGGCGATCACCGCCTATGAAAGCGTCCTGCGGCAAGACCCTGCTTACAAAGATACGGCGGTAAAACTGGCGGCCGTGCGCAAGCAAGTGGCGCAGAAACAGCGCGGGCAGCTTGCGGAAGAAAAATATGCCGAAGGCCTGTCGGCTTTCAAGGAGCGCGACTGGACGCGCGCCATTGTCGCATTCGAAAAAGTGGTGGGCATGGACGGCGGTTTTCGCGACGCGCGCAAACGCTTGAGCGAAGCACAGCGCGAGCTCGATCGCGAAAGCTCGGAAACGGTTGCCGCGCGCTATTACGGCGACGGCGTCGCGGCGATGAAACGAAAAGACCTGGGTGGCGCCCTGGCGGCATTCGAGAAGGTCCAGCGCCTCAATCCGCGCTACCGTAACGTGCAGACGTTGCTGGCCGAAGTGGAGCAGACGCTAACGCCCAGCGGCCGGTCCGAAATGGACCTGCAGGAGCCGGCGGATTCGCCCGTGCCTGGCGCCGTGCCGCGCGCCGATTTGGATTCTCTGTATCAGCAAGCCGTGGCCGCCGTCGATCAGCAAGATTGGATGGCCGCGGTGCTGGCGTTTGAAAAACTGCAGATTTTACATCCGAATTATCGCGACGTGGCAAGGCATTTGGGCGCGGCGCGCGCCCGGCTGAATGCCGCTGTCAAGCCCATTCCGGCAGCGCCGATGGCGGCGCATGAAAGCACGAACGGCGAGCGCGGCGCAACGATATGGCCGTGGGCGGGCGGCGTCGCGTTGTTGTTCGTCGTGCCCCTGCTCGGCGCGGTGATGTTGTCTCCCAATTTGCGCGCACGTTATCAAATGTTTCGCGGCAACTATTCGGGCGCCATGCAAATTTACGAGCACCAATTGGCGCGGCATCCCGAGCGCACCAGGCTGTACCCGCCGCTGGCGAGCCTGTATTTGCTGTTGGGGCGCAAAGACGAGAGAGCGCTGAAGGTTTTCAAGACCGTTTTGCAACTGAATCTGCCCGTGCCGAATCGGGACGAAATCAACGGCATCGTCGCGCAACAATTTCTGACCGAGGGGCGGACGGATTCGGATGCGATCGAGGTGCTGGAGAATGCCTTGCGCTCCGAGCGCCAAAAACAATTGCCCAGCGGCCGGGCGTCGTGATGGCCTCGCAGGAATAGGTCATGAGGCCGTCAGCGTTGGAAAAAACTCCTAAGTTGTAACTGCTCTGCTATCTTTGGCCACGGAACCACGCGGGATTGCACGAAAAAAATGGGTTTGAAAATAAAATTCGTTGGCTGTACTTTTATTCATTGGCAATTTTCAATTTGCAAGTTACCCCGACCCTTCTTATCATCAAAAGCCGGTAACGAAGACAGCCTTGCCTTGCAGTAAGGCTGAATCGTTGCAAAGCGCATTTGCAATCCATTCGCCTCGAAGGTAGGAAAAGGGAACGTAAACGGAACCGCTGGAGCATGGCCGGGATCACGTTCACTACGGGGCTGAGCTTATCCTCTCGCACGCATAACCTACCTTATCTTCACGCCTGATCTACAAGCACGATCCAGAATTGCATAATTTGTTCTCACACAGGGACTGGTCTCTGTCACAAGTAAGGCAGATTGAGACAGAAGGAAATGGTCAGTAGCGGACCTTCTTATGGCAGGAATTCCGTGTTCATAGGTTCCGCTGCGACAAGGGTGATTACGACTGCATGGGAGCAGCAGTGTAGGTGATTGCTTATAATCCACCTGTACTTTTCACCACAAACAATCTGCGGAGGCTGTGATGCGAACAGCATTTTCTACTATTCTCCTCGCGGTGGTTGCTTTTGCCGGCCGTGCGCTGGCACAACCACTGGGCTTAACCCATACGTACGCGAACCCGACACCGGCTGCCGGCGATATGTTTGGGCACTCGGTGGCAGGGTCGGGCGACAAGGCGCTGGTGGGAGCGCCTGAAGATGACACTGGGGCACCTGAAGCCGGTGCGGCATATCTCTTCGACGCTACAACCGGCGCGCTGCTGCTGACGTTCAACAACCCCTTCCCCGATGAAGGAGATCAGTTTGGTTTCGCGGTTGCGATGGTGGGCAATAATGTTTTGATCGGGGCGCCTTTCAAAGACGCCAGCGCGGGCACCATCATCGATGCCGGCGCGGCCTATCTGTTCGATGGTACCACCGGCCTTCTGCTCCACACTTTCGTCGACCCGGCTCCGGACAATGATGAACTATTCGGAATTGCGCTTGCCAGTCTTGGCAACAATGTGTTAATCGGCTCGCCGTTTGACGACACCGGCGCCATCGACGCAGGCGCCGCCTATTTGTTCAATGGCAGCAGCGGTGCGCTTCTTCATACGTTTGCAAATCCGACACCTGCTTCGGGAGACGAATTTGGCATCGCCATAGCCGGGGTGGGTAGTAACAATGTATTGGTGGGAGCACCGTCCGACGACGCCGGAGCCTCGAACAGCGGCGCAGCACACCTGTTTAACGGCAGCACGGGCGCCTTGATCTTCACTATACCCAATCCCACGCCAGCCGCTTCGGATGCATTTGGCAACGCCG
>JBOHQX010000246.1:0-4229 GCA_050732395.1 bacterium | reverse complement strand
TGTGAGAACGCCTTCACCTCACCGGCCACCCCGGCGATCACTTCGTCCAAGCCTGCGCTCCCCCACCGTTGCAGACAATCTTGCAGGCGCCGTTCCGTGAATGGATTGTTGTCACGATCCAGGGACTCCGTCACCCCGTCGGTGTACAGAAAAAGGCTCTCGCCCGGTTGCAGGATCAGACGTTTGGCCCGGTAGCTCGAGCTCGCAAGCGCCCCCAGCACCAAACCGCCCGTGGTCTCCGTACTCTCGATCCGCCCGCCCGACCGCAAAATCAAGGGTGGATTGTGACCGCCATTGCAATAACACACCTCGCCGGTGTGAAGATCCAAGATGCCGTAAAAAACCGTGACGAACATGGCGGAGACATTATCCAGGCACAGCAAACCGTTCACCCGGCCCAAGCATTCTTCCGGCAGCACTCCCGTTGAAGCCGTGGCTTTCAGCAACGTCTTGCTCACCGCCATAAACAACGCCGCCGGCACACCTTTGCCCGAAACATCACCTATCACAAATCCCAGCCGGTCTTTGTCAATGAAAAAAAAATCGTAAAAATCCCCTCCCACCTCGCGCGCCGGTATCATCTCCGCTTGAATCTCCAATTCCTTCCGCTCCGGATAAGGCGGAAACGTGCGCGGCACGATCGCGCTCTGGATTTCACGCGCAACGTCCAGCTCGCGCTGGAGTGCCACCAGGAGGTCCCGATCTCGCGCCGACTGCTTCTGCGCCCGCGCCGCTTGAATGGTTTTGCCGAGCGTGATTTCAAGATCGCGAAAATCGATGGGCTTGGTGACAAAATCAAAGGCACCGCGATTCAGTGCGCTGCGGATATTCGCCATATCCCCGTACGCCGATACAATCAACGATTTGACGAGTGGGTACCGTTCATGAATCTTCGCCAGAAGCGAGAGCCCGTCCATTTCTGGCATATTAATGTCGGTCATCACCAAATCCATATCCTCTTCGGCTTCCAAATGGTGCAGCGCCTGCGCTCCGTTTTCCGCAAAAGTGAAAACGTACTCGTTGTCACGCACTCTTTTCCGAAATTTCTGACTGATCAGCGTTTTCAAATCCGGCTCGTCATCGACCACGAGGATTTTGGTTGGCATAGGAGGGTATCCGACTCCACTATGAGTTCATGCTCCGCTCATTCACACTCACACTCTCACTCACACTCATACTCACACTCATACTCTTACTCACACCCTGTCGACATATTTCCACCATCTCGCACGGATCAATATTTCATCATGATTGTCTGCCCAGCATCTGCAACTGCCACAAGTCCCGGCTGGTGGCGCTGACAAGCGAATTGATCGCGAGCATGCCGGTAGGGCCGAGGCTTTTCTGCAGATAGCTCAACTCGTCAAAAACCTTATTGATCTCGGGGTCGGGCGCGGGTGCGAAACCGGCCTCGCGCATCAACAACAGGCCTTTGGCCTTAATGGACAACTCCAACCGCAGGCGCAACAGGCAAAGCATGTCGGCAACAATTTCCCCTGGGAATGCCTTACGGAGCGTTTCCAAATAAACTCCGATTCTTGTGGTAGCGATTTTGTCCGTGGTGATCAATTCGAGCAACTCCTGATCGGTGGTGAAGCCGACCTCCAGCCAATGCCGGGTCGCATTCTCGCTGTGATGAAAAACGACCATCATCAACACGGGAAATGCGATGAGCAAAACGAGCGTCGCAAACAGCGGCGGCAGAAAGAAGTGATTGAAAAAAGAATGGCTGGCAATCGCCGCCGCCAAAGCCGGCAAAAAAAACGGCAGCCACGCCAGCGCCAACCGGTCAAAAGCGTTGCGCGCAAGAACGGCAAAAATCGCAGTGGTGCCGCCATGCATGATCGCCGTGCCGAAGCCACGGATGATCCACAGCAGGAGATTGGAATCGGCAATAGAATGCAAATAATATATGTTTTCCACGCACGCGAAGCCCGCACCCAAGGCAAAGCCGTGGATCGCGCTATCGACCATGAATCCCACGCGGCTGGATCGAATCAAATGAATCAGGTAAAGCGCTTTGCATGACTCTTCAAGAACGGGTGCGATATAGCGCGAATACAGCGCCACATCCGGGTCAAAATATCGAAAAGTCAAGCCATTCAACAGCAGGCTCAGGAGCGCCGCGAGACCGCCGGCGCACATGGATTGCAGAACGAAACGGAAACGTATCAGCTTGAAGCTGTCCAACAGAATCAAAATCGACAAAAAAGCCAGTACGGGAATCAAGCTGACACCAAGGCGCCCAAGCAATGACAGATCCATGGCTCACCGCGCCCGATCACGGAATCTTCAACGAAAACATGAACTCCTTTACGCTCTTTGATTCGGAATCATCACTGGCAGGAAGCCTTTGCCGGCGTCGCAAGCTCCTGTCCATAAAGCGAAGGATAGAAATCTTTTCTCCAATGTCAACTGAATAAATGCAGAATAGTCTCACGTTCACTCTCCGTCTCATGCTTTTCCTTGAAAAGAATCGTCTTTGACCTAGACGGCGAAGAATCGGAAATCACATCACGCCTGTCGCCGGGAATGGCGTTGGTGCGCATACGGATTTCGATTTGGTTCCTGACATTCTTCGTTTTAAGCGAGAGGAGAGGCGGAAATGACGGCGGGGGAGGAGGAAAGTGGGTGATGAGAGGGAGATTCTACTTTTCCCGCATTTTGCAGAGCGCTTCCGCCGGAGGCAAAGCGACCGGCTCCAATACGACGCCCTGCTCTTCTTACTTGTGCTCGCTTTCTCACGCCTCTGCGCTACCGGCTATGCTTGAGAACGAGCACGTGCAGCAATTCTTTTTTTCATTACCAATATGTTTTTGCCTTGCTCGCGCCGATACTCCATGGCGTCCATCACCGCGCGCGCGAGGTGAATCCCCAAACCGCGCACCTGTCTTGCCGGCAGCGGACTGGTGGTGTCTGCGGGTGGAGCCTCCAGAGGATTAAAGGGGCGGGCGTCATCCGTGACCTCGGCAACGAGCGCATCTTCCAGCACGCTGACGCGAACGGCGATGTGATGTCGGGTGTCATCGGCGTAGCCGTAGGAAATCACATTGGTCAGGATCTCGTCCAGCGCTAAATTGACGGCGGACAAAAAATCCTCCGACAATCGGTGGCTCCGGCCGAATGCACCAACGGTCTGGCTCAAAGTCTCAATATCCCCGACGTCATTCTTGATGATGACGGATATTTGTTCCATCATTGAAAATGGCAATTGCCCGGCTCACTTTGCCTCGAGCATCGCCGCAACAAAATCAGGGTCGGTTAGCGCCGTACACAGCTCAGTATTTGCCATTGCGGCGTGCACCTCAGGATTCGCCAACGCCACTCGAAATTCCGGTCTCTCCAACGCCCTGCGCAATTCCGGGCGCGCAAACACCGCGCGCAATTCCGGGCTGGCGAAGGCGGCGTGCAGCTCCGGGCGTGCAAGCGCCACGCACAATTCCGGACTTGCAAGGGCCGCACGCGAGTCTGCACTTGCCATTACCGCTTTGAAATCAGAGCTTGTGAGCAGTTTCCGTATCTGATCGTTTTGCAGCAGATTTCGAATCTGTGCCGGGGGGTAGACAGCGTCGTGGTCATTCATTTGCTCGCTCTGGTACTTTTCTGCGTCATTTACGCCGCCGATAGTGCCGGCGACCTCCTTTTCTGAAGGAGGAAATGTGCTGAAAGCAAAGTAGCAGATCGTCAAATTGATGCCGGTGCTGATGGCGATCAACGAGAGGACCTTGCGACTGGCCAACGGGTTTGGACTATCCATGACCACCTTCGTGATAAGTAGGGTAATGTCCCCGTGCCGAGACCTCGCGCCGAACCATATTTCTGATGTTTGATGCAGGCAAACGAGCGTACCACAAGCATTGTGGCAGCCTACTAAGGATAAAAATCTTTTTTCCAATGTCAACTAAATAAATGAAGAAGGTCTTGCGTGTTTGCGGGTGAATTGTATTTCTTGCCATGATTTGCCCGGGTAATAGAGCACAGCGGCGGCGGGTACGCGTTTGCTGCTGACCGCGAGGAGAAAAACAACAGAAAAGTCTTTTGACTTGATCACGCCAAGTAACGCAACGCCAAAATCGTCAAATCATCCGCTGGCGGCACGCCATGTGAGAACGCCTTCACCTCACCGGCCACCCCGGCGATCACTTCGTCCAAGCCTGCGCTCCCCCACCGTTGCAGACAATCTTGCAGGCGCCGTTCCGTGAATGGATTGTTGTCACGATCCAGGGACT
>JBOHQX010000245.1:0-40110 GCA_050732395.1 bacterium | reverse complement strand
AAACCGTGCCGACGTGCCCAAAATCAAAGAGGAGCTGCAGAGCGTGCTGCCACGTGTTGAATTTCCAAATTCGGATTTCACCAAAATGACCACGGCCGCGGAAACGTTGTTCGAGTCGGTGGGCCGGGGTTTCTTCGGCCAGGATCGCGACGCCGGTAATTATTCTGCCCATCTCTTCGCCCTGCTGTTCACGCTCGCGCTGTTCTTCATGTTGCTGCCCACGATCAATCTCATCAATATCAACGTCAGCCGTATCATGGAGCGCGCTTCCGAAATCGGCGTGCGCAAAGCCTTCGGCGCTTCCACCTGGACCCTGGTGGCCCAGTTCGTGGTTGAGAACCTGGTGCTGACGATGGTGGGTGGTGTGATGGCGTTCCTGGTTGCGACGTTGATTCTCAACCTGCTCACCAACAGCGGCTTAATTCCGTATGCCGAGTTTCACATGAACTATCGGATCTTTGCATACGGCCTGGCCACCGCCCTGTTTTTCGGCTTGTTCTCCGGGGTCTATCCGGCGTGGAAAATGTCACGACTGCACCCGGTGGAGGCGCTGAGAGGAAAGAGCATTTAGCCATCTCATGGTCAAATCGGAGACGCATATGATGAAGCACCTTTTCAAGCTCGTGTGGAACCGCAGGCGTTCGAACCTGCTGATCATGCTCGAGATTTTCTTTTCTTTCATTGTGATGTTTGCCGTGCTCACCTTGAGCGTTTACTACGCGGACAACTATCACCGGCCGCTGGGTTTTTCTTATGAAAATCTTTGGAACATCAGCATCGATATGAAAGTGGAGACTGATGACGTTTGGTCAGAAGAAATGGTGAACACCACGCGGCAATTGTATTTGGTGCTGCAAGATTTTCCGGAAATAGAAGTGTCCGCGGGCGCACTCAGCGCGCCCTATGGTCTGGGCACGCGCAATTCCATCAACAGGTATAAGGGCAAAGAAGTGGAGATGGACGTCAACGAAGTCACCGATGATTTTCTCAAAACGCTGGAGTTGGAATTGGTGCGCGGGCGTTGGTTCGAAAGCAGCGACGATGCACTGCTTTGGCGGCCGGTGGTGATCAATCAGCGTTTGAGCCGTGAGGTTTTTGGCGAGGAGGACCCCATCGGCAAAAAGTTTGAGCCCTGGGCCTCGGATGGCGAAGACGTGCGTGTCATCGGGGTCATCACGGATTTCCGCAGGGCTGGAGAGCTCGCCGGCCCGGGAAATTATCTGTTCGAACGCAAGCGTCTGAACGATCCTAAGAACAGGCCGCCGGCCAACCTTTTGATCAAACTACGGCCGGGCACGCCCGCTGAATTTGAAGAAAGATTAACCAACAAGCTTCACGCCGTGGCGAAAGAGTGGTCGTTCGAGATTCTGCCCTCGACGCGCATGCGGGAGATCGCTTTCAAGTTCCGCTTGATTCCCGTCATCATCTTGGGGGCGATTGCGGTTTTTTTGATGATTATGGTCGGCCTGGGATTGATGGGTGTGCTTTGGCAGAACGTCACGCAAAGAACGAAGGAGATCGGTCTCCGGCGCGCGAAAGGCGCCGCTGCCAGCGACATTCACAAGCAAATCCTGGGCGAATTGCTGGTGCTCGCCTCGCTGGGTTTGAGCGTGGGCGTGATCATCGTCGTGCAACTTCCCTTGCTCGATTTGATCGGCTTCATCAGCGCCAAAGTCTATGTCAGCGCGTTGCTGCTTGCTCTGGCGCTGATCTATGGCCTGACACTGATTGCCGGCTTGTATCCAAGCTGGCTGGCAACGCGCGTCCAACCGGCGCAGGCGCTGCATTATGAATAGTGGGTGGTGGGTGGTAGGTAGTGGATCGTGGATCGAAGATCGTGGATCGAAGATGGAAGATAGAAGATAGAAGATCGTGGATAGATAACAATCAGTGCACTATGCGCCATCATCTATCCACGATCTTCTATCTTCTATCTTCGATCCACGATCCACTATCTACTATCTACTTCACTGATGACTTCAAAGCGATCCACGACATTGCCAGCGATGTCCTTGAAATAAAAAGACGCCTGGTTGCTTATGCCGTTCACATTGAGGTTGCCGAACAGCGCACCGTAGTTGGCATTTTGGTTGGAGGTGTATACACTTGCCCACCAGCTCCCGGACAGTTGCTGATTGCGAATGCTTTCGCCTCCAAGGCCCGAGACAAAAACAAACGTTTGACCTTTGCTGATGACCAGCGTATTAGAGCTGCTGGCGATGGCTTGATTCATGACGCTGCTGAGCAGGTGGGTGCGACTATAAGAGTGTTCGTGCGCGGTTGCGATAATGGCGCCGCCTTCGCGCGCGGCTTCATAAACACCCCAACCGGTCTCATCCGACTTGCCGCCCACCTGCATGGCGCGCATGTTTTTGTGCCAGCTACAAATGCTCCAGATCGAGTTATCCGCAGCCAATTTTTCCCGAATATAGGCATCGTGGCCGGATCCCATTGTTCCAGGCCCAACGAGGACGATGAAAATGCCCTTATATTTGATCGTTGATTGCACGCCCAAGTCGCCCTCCCAAGCGATCCCCAGGCGATTCATCCGGTTTTCCAGCAATTGTTGATAGCCGTCTGCTCCACCCCAGGACGCTTCATCATGGTTGCCTACGGAAGCGAAGTAGGGAAAATTTTGGCCGAGAATTTCGTTGATCTGGGCGTCCCACGCCGCCGGGTCGTCGTTATAATCAAAATCGCCTTGATGCATCACCAAATCGGCGCCTTCGCTTTTTATCAATGAAAGCACGGCCCTGGTGGAGGAGCCAGAACCTTGATCGCCGATGAAAGCAATCTTAAAATTCGACTCCGGCGTGGTGACATCGCCTACCGAGTCTGAAGGGTTCTTATCACACCCTAGATACGTCAAGGCCGCACAGAACAGCAACAAGAGCGGCCTCGTCATTGCAGTTGCCAGGGCACACTTCATTGCTCTCCGGGCAGCGCTTGTGCTGGTTAGCGCCTTCTGGACATTCATGGAGAAATGAATTGTCGCAGCAAGGCACGAGGTGTGGATGCGCATAATCCGACTCCTGGTTATGAGATTTTCACCGATTTAGCAAATCATAACGAAATTGTCAACAAGAAAGGCCCACGCGTGTAAATTTTACAAATTAATTGCACTCGTGCAGGAATCTTTTGGGATTTTAGTTAGATTATTGGTTTCGCTGAAGCTTAGCATGCAAAATCGATGCCGACGACATCATAGGGTTGATCCCTCCGTGCCGTGGGATGATCTGGGTAACAAACGTGCATACCATACATACAAATTTGAAAGTACAGGTCTCGCGTGAAATGTAACTTCGTGTCTTGACACTGTTGCTTATAAATGATGGCTGTTGCATCTCATTGCTCTACAGCTTAAGTTTTAAACCATAGGTCGAGCGCAATTTCGCATAAAACTCAATATTGAGCCCGAGTGGATGAGAACAACCGCACGATCTTTTGAGCAGCAATAGGCTATTGATTCTGACGGACATTTGGCTTTCAAGTCGTGCGCATTCCAGCAATCGCATATGAGTAGCTCCATTCTCATCATCGACGATGACTTCTCCGTCACCGCTTCCCTGGTCTTGCTCTTGAAGCAAGCGGGATATCCCGCGCGTACGGCGGCGTCTCCACGGGAAGCATTGGAGCTGCTCGAGCATGAAAAGATCGAGCTGATTTTTCAGGACATGAATTTTTCGCGGCAGACCACTGGCGCAGAAGGCCTGGGTTTGCTCGAAGCCATTAAAGCAAAGAAACCGCAGCTTCCGGTGATTTTGATGACGGCGTGGGGCTCGATCGCGTTGGCGGTGAAAGGCATGCAGGCCGGCGCTGCGGACTTTATCACCAAACCGTGGAGCAACGAACAAATCTTGCAGGCCGTCAAAACCGCGCTGGGCCTGGCCGCGGCGAATGCCTTTTCCAGATCCGAAACGAGCCTGTCACGGGAAGAATTGGACGCCCGGTATGATTTTCGGAACCTCGCCGGCCGCGACCCAAAATTTTTGAAAGTCCTGGAGGTGATTGGCCGGGTGAGCGCGACCGAGGCCGCAGTGTTGATCTCCGGGGAAAGCGGCACGGGCAAGGAAATGATCGCCGAAGCGCTGCATCGCAACAGCTTGCGCCGCGACCAGCCCTTCATCAAAGTCAATCTTGGCGGGATTTCTTCGACGTTGTTCGAAAGCGAGATGTTTGGTCATGTCAAAGGCGCATTCACGGATGCCAAGTTTGATCGCAAGGGCCGCTTCGAGCTCGCACACGGCGGCACGATTTTTCTGGATGAGATCGGTGATCTCGATTTGAGCTGCCAAGTAAAGTTGCTGCGCGTGTTGCAGGATCGAACTTATGAAGTGTTGGGCTCCAGCCGCACGCGCACGGTCGACGCACGCGTCATTTCTGCCACCAATCGCAATTTGCCGGAGCTGATTGCGAAGGGCGAATTTCGCGAAGATTTGTTGTATCGATTGAATTTGATTGCGTTGCACGTGCCGGCGCTGCGCGAGCGCCGTGAAGATATTCCTCTGCTGGCCGCACATTTCGTGGGTCAACTCGGCCGCGTTTATCGTCGCAATGCGCTCACGCTCGGCTCTTCTGCCCTGGCCTGGCTGCAAGCTTTACCCTGGCCGGGTAACGTCCGCCAATTGAAGCAGTTGATCGAACGCACGGTGCTCATGGGCGGCAAAGAGGTGCTGGCGGTCGAAGACTTCTCTGCGGCCTTGCAGATGCAGCCGGAGGAGGCCGGCAAGGATTCCCTGCCGGCCGTGGGCAGCATGACTTTGGATGAAATGGAAAAAGCCATGATCACCAAGACCATGCAACACCACCACGGCAATATCACCCGAGTGGCCGCCGCGTTGGGACTTAGTCGCGCCGCTTTGTATCGCCGTTTCGAAAAATATGGAATCACACCGTGAGCTTGCGTCTCAAGTTCATTCTCTATCTGCTGTTCATTCATCTCGCCTTCGCCGCCCTCGCCGTCTATTTTCTGTGGAACCATCGCTTGTGGCTGCTGGCGCTGGAAGCGTTTTGCGTCGTTTCTTTTGTCATTTCATTCAAGCTTTTTCGCGCGCTGCTCAAGCCCGTGGAGCTGGTTGTTGCCGGTGTGGAAACGCTCAAACAGCGCGACTTTTCCTCAAGATTGCCCGCCATCCATCAACCCGAAATCGACCAGCTCATCGAAGTTTATAATAAAATGATGGACCAGTTGCGCGAAGAACGCATTCGCTTGCAGGAGCAGCATTTTTTTCTCGGCAAATTGCTCTCGGCTTCTCCCGCCGGTATTGTGACTTTGGATTTTGACGATCGCATCGCCACTGCCAATCGCAGCGCAGGCGGCGTGCTGCAATGCGCGCCGGAATTCCTGCTCGGAAAGAAACTGCTCGACCTGCATTCTCCCTTTGCCCATGCTCTGAACCGTTTGCAGGCCGGGGAGTCGCAAGTTCTCCCTTTGCTGGGCAGCCGGCGCGTAAAATGCCATAAAGTACAGTTTCTCGATCAAGGCTTCTATCGCAGTTTTATTTTGATGGAAGAGCTGACCGAAGAACTGCGCCGCTCGGAAAAGGCCGCGTATGAAAAGCTGATTCGCATGATGTCGCATGAAGTCAACAACTCCATCGGCGCCGTGCATTCGCTGCTGCATTCCTGCCTGCATTACAAAAATCAACTGCGTGCAGAAGACCGCCACGATTACGAAAACGCCTTGCAAGTGGCCATTGGCCGCACCGAACATTTGAACGGATTCATGCGCAGTTTTGCGGAAGTCGCTAAAATTCCGGCGCCGCAGCGGCGCCCGGCCGCGGTGCAGGAACTGTTAGAGAGAATCAGCACGCTTTTTTACGCCGAAAGCCGGCAGCGACGGGTGGTCTGGCAGTGGAAAATTGAGCAGGCACTTGAGCCCATTCTCATGGATGCCACGCAAATGGAGCAAGCTTTCGTCAATATTTGCAAAAATGCGCTGGAAGCCATTGGCGAAAGCGGCGTGATTACCATTCGCATGGGCAAAAGAGGGCTGCGCAGTTTTGTTGCCATCGAGGATTCAGGAGTCGGCATGCCGCCGGAAGCGCAGGCGCAAATTTTCACGCCTTTCTTCAGCTCGAAAAGCGGCGGGCAGGGCCTGGGCCTGACCGTAGTGCATGAAATCTTGAGCAAACATCAATTCGAATTTGCATTGGAAAGCAAATCGGGGCAGCCTACCATCTTTACCATTCTGTTTTGACAGCATGCTCAAAAGGTTCCATCCAAACACCCCTGAAATGTCATCCCGCAGGGATCTTGGTTGCCTTGAGCACATTGCCATTTCGAGCCTCCCACCAAAACTACCCGATCGGGTGATAGCAGCATTGTCAAGATTTTCGTATCTCCTCCTGGCGGTTTCTTTGAGCTCATTTGAACTCGACTTTCATTCCGAAATACGGAAGCATGGCGCCACGGAATAATTGCGATTTTCCTCACAATTTCCAGGTGGAGGCGGAATATGCTGCATCAGAATACGATATCCTCGCCAAAGACCTCCGTCCGAGAATCAGCGCGGTTCCTCGCTTTGGTTTGCTGGCAGCTTACCGCGGGTTTTGGGTTTACGCAGACCTTTGTCAAAATCACAGACCCTGCTAACCCCATCACGGCGGTGGAACCGAGTACCAACGGCTACGTCGGCGCGAGCTGGATCGACTACAACAACGATGGCAGACTGGATTTGTTTGCCAATCGTCTCTACCTCTATCGCAACGACGGCGGCGGCGTTTTTTCCAAAATTGTCAGCAGCCTTGGCGTGAATCAGCTGCAAACCATCGGCAGCGGCAATAGTTGGGCGGACTATGACAATGACGGGGATCTCGATTGTTTTTATTCCGGCCGCACCTCACGGCTGTATCGTAACGACGGCGACGACAAGTTTACGGCCATTAACACCGGGGATATCGGCGATAGCACCGCCATGCGAGGTTGGGCTTGTGCCTGGGCCGATTATGATAACGATGGCAATGTCGACTTGGTTATCACGCATCCCGCCGGCTTCGTCGGCCAGGACTTACCTGCAACGCCAAATCATTTATTGCATAACGATGGTCCGCCCAATTACACGTTCACCCGCGTCACCGGCAATCCGATCGTGACCGGACTTGCGCCTTACACCGTTGCCACGTGGTCCGACTATGACAACGATGGTGATGTTGATTTGTTCATTGGCAGCGGCCCGGCCGGCCCCGTGCTTGCAGTTGATTTTCTCTATGAAAATCTCTTCAAGGACACTGGCGTCGCACTGTTCGACCGCATCGGCACGACTCCAATTGCGACGGATCTGGTGGATGGGCAAGTATGGAATTGGATTGATTATGACAATGACGGCGATCTCGATGCTTATCTCACCAATTATGGCGGGGGCCAGTCTCCGCGCGGTTTGCCGAATAATCTTTATCGCAACGACAATGGCAGTTTTGTGCGCATGAGCGGCGCACAGGTGGGAAGTATCGTCACCGATCGCGAAATGTCGCTGGCCAACCTCTGGGGCGACTTCGATAATGACGGCGATCTCGATGCCTTGGTCACGAAAGAAACCGGCTACACCACACGCTATTATCAAAATGACGGGGACGGCACTTTCACGAGCGTGAACGCCGGCACGTTGACTTCAGGAATCGGTCAGCACTCCGGCGCCGCAGCCGGCGACTACGACAATGACGGCGATTTGGACCTTTACCTCACCGGTGCGGGCGCGACCAAGGCGTTGTATCGCAACGATCTCAGCAACGGCAATCACTGGATCAACATCTTATGTGAGGGCAAGGTGTCGAATCGTGCAGGCATCGGTGCCAAGGTGAGAGCGAAAGCCACACTTGCGGGGAAGCCCTTCTGGCAGCTTCGCGAGATTTCCAGCCAGAACAGCTTCAATGGCCACAACATGCTGAACGCGCATTTTGGCTTGGGCGACGCCGTAGTCATTGATTCGCTGAAGCTCGAATGGCCTTCGGGAATGGTCGATGTTCATACCAATGTTGCTGCCGATCGTTTTCTCCTTGCCGTAGAAGGCGAGGCCATCCGCACGGGTGTGAAAGAACAGGGCCCGGCTGTGCCGTCAGCGTTTGTTTTGCATCAGAACTATCCCAATCCCTTCAATCCGGCAACGAAGATTCGTTTCAGCTTGCCGGCAGCGCAATTCGTCACCTTGAAAGTTTTTGACGTGAGCGGACGCACGGTCTCCGTCTTGATCCATGAACGGATATCCGCAGGCGATCATGAGCTGGTCCTTCAGACTTCCCAA
The DNA here is from genome assembly GCA_050732395.1 of bacterium. Lineage (GTDB taxonomy): Bacteria > Zhuqueibacterota > Zhuqueibacteria > Zhuqueibacterales > Zhuqueibacteraceae > JBIOXB01. The sequence continues at coordinate 31,871 of JBOHQX010000245.1, read as the reverse complement.
CTCTGTGGAAGCGGTGTGTATCTTTATCAACTGACGGCTGGTGCATTCAGACAAACACGAAAGATGATTGTGGTGGAATGATGGAGCGGAGGGCTGAGGGCGTGGGGCAGAGGTCATGGCGCAGAGGGCCGAGGGCGTGGAGCGGAGGGCAGAGGCGTGGCGCAGAAGCTTGCTGCTCTAAGCCCTCTGCCCCATGCCCTCTGCCCCACGGTCTCCGCCCTCAATTGATATTGTTGAAGAGGAGGCGTATCATGAAGCTGCATGCACATCTGTTGATAGTGGTTTTGGCATTGAGGGCTTATGTGGACCCGGCATTCATCCGGCAAGCTTTGCTTGCGAAGGAGCAGGACAAGCCGTGCTCTTCTGCCGCAGCCCGGCAATTCGATTTTTGGCTAGGAGAGTGGGAGGTTACTGCCAAAGGCAAGCTCGCGGGTAGCAACAAAATCTCGCGCGCCGCCGGTGATTGCGCGGTGCTGGAAGAGTATCACGGCCAGAGTGGTTATTCCGGCAAGAGCTTGAATTTCTTCAACCCGGAGCTCGATAAATGGCAACAGGTTTGGGTAGGCAGCGCCGGTGATATTCTCGTGCTCACGGGCGAGTATGGAGACGGCAAAATGATTCTCGCTGGAGAATCCACACAAAGCGGAAAGAAAGTGCAAAATCGCATCACGTGGTTCAACAATACCGCCGAAGGTACCGTGCGCCAGCTTTGGGAGAGCTCGGAAGACGCCGGCAACTCCTGGAATGTTGTTTTTGACGGGCTGTATACAAAGAAAAAATAACCGGCCTCTCCTTCCGCGCTCCAGCAGGGTCTATTCTGAAACGCTGAAATGTCATCCCGTAGGGATCTTGGTTGACTTGGACGCGTTTCCTCATTCAGTCATATATCCAGAATCTATCAAGACTGCCAGGGGTAAATCAGTTTTTCGCACAGGCTCTTGGGCGCCAGCATGCATATAGGCGCCATTTATCAGTGTTGGCACACAGGCGCTGACGTTTAGTGCCGAAGCCAGAACGACGTCTCCTTCAAATCCGCGCGCGATCAGCTCTTTGCCTGATCCACACTGCTTCAAGAGCAATTCGGTCTTCGCTCGAGCGTGACGAAAAGCAGCCATTGCGGCATACGCTTCCGGCGACAAACTGCCGTTGAGTTCGCTGACAATTGCCCCCGCACCTATCAAATCTTCAAACGCCGGGCGAAGACTCCCATCACTCCAGCGCTCTCCCGCAGGGACGATGCCAATGCACTTACCGTATTTTTGCGCTGCGGACGCAACGGCGCGATAGTTGCGCAAACATCCTGCAATTGTTGGCGTTTCTCCCGTCCTTAAAGTCAACGTTGAGCCATTCGGTGAGGCCAGTACCAATCGTGAGCCTTGCGGAATATTCAACAAGGACTGCGGTGACAATGAGTATCTCGCGCCAGAACATCTGCCACCGGCTAACTCCGCTGCCATGGATGCTGCGAAATCTGCTGCGGTCTCGTCTCGCCAGCGATAGGGAAAGACTTTTGCCAGCCGATTCGTTGCTATCTCTACGCAGGTCGAAAACGAAAGCACGTCTACAATAACGATGACGTCGCTCGTAGGAGCGAGTTGCGCGACGCCGTTTTCTCCCCACTCACAGCATACCTCGAATTGTGCCTGGTCGAAAGTCATCGGTTGAATTTGGCGAGACTCACGGTCATTGGTCACCCCGCGTGCTCACGCTCCTGCGCATGGCTTTTATCTGCTGATCCCCTGCTACTTGCGTGTAGCGATGGACCCGACGTCAATCCAGAATCGCCAAGGCCTCGCGGCCCAGTAAGGCCCCGCGTAGTCTACGCCAATGCGAGGTCCCTTTCGAATGCACCTTGCTGGTAGGCGGATTCCTCGATCCTCCAGCCACATTTCTTTCGAGTCCGTGACGTCGGTACCGTCGAGCCGTTTGTCGATTCTTAGATACCGGCTGACCCTTCCTGGTCCCAGAATGGGCTTTCGCTCTGCGGTGGGGCCGGCTAAGATTCCGCGCACGAGGACGCCTTCTGGTATGTCCGCGCCGGCCGTGCTGAAATTGAGCAGGCAGTGGAGTCCGTAGACAAGATAGACGTACACTGTTCCGCCGTCGCCATAGAGCGGCTCGACCCTCGGAGTACGGCGCCCGGCATACGCGTGGGAAGCCCGATCTTTTGGGCCTTTATACGCCTCCACTTCGATGATCATTGCGGAGACCCGGCGGCCCTGGGAACTCCGCACAATGAACTTACCTAAGAGATCATGCGCGACCCGAAGGGTGGGCTGGTTGAAAGCGCGACGATCGAGCCGGTCTGACTCTCGACCGATCGTTTCAATAATGTTAAAAAATGGTTGTGCAGCGGTTCGAGGAATCGTCTTGTGTGGCATTAGCACAATGAACTCAGAGCAATATTCCGAGTTTTTTTGACAGGATTAACAAGATTTACAGGATGAAGATCGATCTTGTAAATCTTGCAAATCTTGTCGAAGAAAAACGGCCGCCGCGGTAGCTGTTTTTTTCAGATCGACTGAAAACAGGAGTAGAGCGAATAGACTACAGAACCTAGAATAAAATCTGAAAGTTTACACGCGGATCAAAATCTCACGCGGATCGAAAATTCTTTCCGTGTGCGTTTTTGATCCGCGTGTGCTGCCTAAGGCGCTTCACTTTTCAGCCCGTAAAGGCCCTTTAGCGGCCTGATTGACAATTGGGATAGTCCTTTTGAGTTTGTTTTTACGTCTGTCTGGCTGCGGCCTCTTAAGGGCACATCAGGACTCATTCGCGCTGCGTGAATATGTGTTGCAATGCGAGTGGGGCTGCTAAATGCATCGACGCCAGCAGGTCAGGCTGGCCGTTCGCTCGTTTCCAACCGGCGGAGCACTTCCTGAACGCCTGGACTTCCCGCTATTGCGACAGGCGGCTTGGCGCCGGCAGCAAGTAGCGCCTCGACTGTCCCGGCGTAGTCTCCGGTTTGGCAATACCAGCCATGTTCGGAGCCATGCATCGCCCAGCCCAGCGGCGTTGCGCCAAAGTCGGCGTCGAGGGCTTCCAGAGGTGGACCGAAGCGCAACACGATCTTGGCCATCTCCAGATTTCCGTGAAAAGCAGCCCAATGCAGCGGCGTGGCCATGTGCTGTCCCTTCGCGTCCACAGGAAGGCCGTTCTCCAACAATCGACGCACGACTTCAGTCTCGTTGTTACGGGCCGCGTGCGCCACCTGGCGTCGGTCCGCATCTGTGAATTCTTTGGCGAGGTTGGTGTGCTCCGCTCGCAGACTGTGCACGGTCGCTTCGTCATTCAGCCAGCAGGCCGCGATCAGTTTGACCGCCGCCGGGCTGCGTTCAAACAGGAGTTGCAGCACGTGATCGTGACCGGACTTCCGGGCCACTTGATGTGCCGACATGTAGAAACCCAATGTCCACTGGTAGATCGTGCCGCCGCTCTTTTTGTTGATCATGGGAAAGTATTCGTCGCTCACACAGGTGCGGATGCAGTCCGGGTCGGCATCGAGTTTATTGCGGACGAGATCGACATCGCCAACTGCAGCCGCCATCAGAATATCGGTTTTGCAACCGCGCGAGATCAAGTAACGGACCAACTCCTGACGATCGGCGACCATGTACTGAGCGGGTGTAGACTCGTGGTCTACATCTAGTGCGTCGATTTCGGCTCCATGATCAAGTAGAAAGGCTGCGATCTCGACGGTACTGGCGAAATGGAGCGGCGTCTGCCCGTCGCCACCGCGCGCGCGAACCAAGCCCGGATCCCGCGATATCAATTCTTGCAGTCTCTCATACATGCCCAGGCGCGCCGCGGCGTGCACGTCCACGATCGCGCCCCGCTTGATCGCATATGCAGCCAACTCGGGACTGGCGCTGTGCAGCAGCCTAAACCCGCCGGCCCACCAGCGACTCTTAGCATTCAATTCGGCACCTGCAGCTAGCAATACCTCCAACATCGCCGGGCTGCGAGCGTTGACGATTGCCGGCGAATCGAAAAGGCCGATGGTTTCGTTGATCTTTGCTCTAATCTCCGGATGGCGTTCCAGGAGCCGACGGACTTGGTCCGCATCGTCGGCGTGGAATGCCTTTTTGATCTGCTCGAACGGCGAGGTTGTTTCAGACGCGATGGAATCCATATTGGCAACTCGACCATTGTACAAATGTTACGATCTTTTCTCCCACGGAAATGGAACTGCCACGGAATTGATGAATCCGAAAACCTCATCCTGTCATGCTGAAAGCATCCCGCAAGGGCCTTACGGCTTGGTAGGTTCAACACCCACGCCTGAAATCGATGTTGTGCCCAAATCAACCAAGATCCCTACTGGATGACATTTCGGGGTTTTCGGGTAGGCACTAAGAACAGTGCACAAGTTTCCGTGAGTTCCTCTTCCGTGGGCGATATTTTTGGTTTTGACTTCATATCGTCAAATTCTCACGACTATTTTGTTTTGAAGCTGATTCGTCCGCGCGGCGGTATTGGACAAAATGTAAAACCGCCCCCAGTCCGGCGCCCAAGCAAAGACCGTACACACAGCCCCACAGTAACATCCCTGTACTCCCATTGACCGCATTGTTGACTGCTGAGCCGACAAAGTACCCGACGGAGTTTGCTACGAACAGCACGGCAGACAAGTTCAACGTGGAGCGAACCACGCCAAAGCCGGCGGAGAGGACGAGGCCCATCAGGATTGACCCGGCGAATGAACCGAGCCATTCACCAGCGCCATCACGCCAAATGGCGTACGCCGTGACCCAACCAACGGCGTATGCGAAAAAGGCTGCACCAAAAAGCAAATAAAATTTGGGCAGCCGCCACTTGCCGGCGACCAGCGAGCCTAAAATCCCGCCGCCTAACAAGATAAAAAGTGCGGTCCAAGCCAGATAAGCGCCGGGCATGGTGAGCTGCGCATACATCCACCTTTCGGCAAAGGCAACCGTGGCGAACACGCACAAACTCACGAGACAAAATCCGACCCCGCCTATTAGTAGAGAGCGCCCGAGGGAGGGGACAACAATCAAGTTCTTCGTTTGGCCAGCCGCCTCCACCGTATGACTATCAGACCATGCAGAACGTTTCATTCTTGGAGAATCTCCTTAGGCTCTTAATGCAACGCCTTGCTCAGCCCGCGCTCTCATATGCTTGCTTGATCCAGTCAATAAGCTCTTTGTCAACTTCTTTGGCATCAGTGAGGTTGACTTTGTACTGGCACATGCCGCCAGGCGGCATGGCATTCAGCCGCGCCGTGGCCTTGACACCTTTCATGTTCAGCCCGACTTCGAAACGGGTCTGCGTCGCCGGTCCAATCATGGCAAACTGTTTCTTGCGCCGCAGACTGACATAACCCTTTTTCGGCGCGATTTCAAACTCGCCAAACTTGTTAATGGCTGCCATCAACTTGTCATGAATCGGTCGGAAATGAGCTTTGGGCCCTGAGTAGATTTCGTCGACGGCAGCGTCCGGGGAGGCCGCCTTGGATTGTGCCGCGGGCGGCTCGGCGGATTTCATGTATAAATGTACGACAGTGTTGGCGTCACCGTGCCCCATGCCCAGATCTTTCTTGAGCATGTCGCGGATCTCACTGTGCTTGGCCACACCGCTTTTACGGATAAGGGCGTAAAGCTGTTCCAGCGTTTTTCCGGTTTTCGTCTGAATGTTCTTGAGTTGGGTTTCTACTGCTTTGTCGACACTGCTCATGTGATGGTTTCTCCTCTCGTTATATTTCAGTGGCGCTAGGTACTGTTATTCGCTTAAAGATCCTAAAACGGATTTTCAGACAAGCTGAAATCCGTAGCCCTGCGGGCGGCTCCAACGGATAGAACACTCAATCTTGCCATCCGTTGGTCTTAATCTATCCGTTGGAAAAAAAGTTAGAATTTTATTCTATGTTTGATTCTTTAAACGCTTGAGAACATGAGCATTGTCTTCTTCGGCACGACCGATACCGGCTGGCATTGCCTTGATGAAATGGTTAGCTCAGGATTGCCGGTGCGCGGCATTGTCACGATGGCACAGGAGTTCGAGATTTCCTATGCTAAGGATAAAGTTCAAAACTTGCGCCACCGTTCGTTTCAGAATTTTCAGGAGGAATTCGGCATTCCCCTATTGGCCTTTTCGCGCAAATTTGACCCTGCCCTTCTGCAGAAAATTGCGAGCTGGGAACCTCGATTGTTCGTCGTGATTGGCTGGTATCACATGATTCCCACGAGCCTGCGGCAATTGGCGTCCTTGGGAGCAGTAGGCATTCATTGGTCCTTGTTACCGAAATATCGCGGCGGCTCTCCTTTGGTTTGGGCCATCCTCAACGGCGAGAGCGAAACCGGAGCTTCGCTTTTTTATCTGAGCGAAAAAGTCGATGCCGGTAAAATTGTGGCGCAAGAGAAAGTGCCCATCGGTGCACATGAAGAGGTTGCCGATTTGATTGAAATACTCAATCAGGTATCCAGAAGGCTCGTGATTGCGCACATTCCCAGAATTTTGGAGGGCATGGCCACGGCGTGGGAACAGGATGAAGCGTTGGCGGCTTTCTTCCCGCCGCGTTTGCCACAAGATGGAAAAATAGATTGGCATTGGCCGGCGCGCCGAATTTATGATTTCATCCGTGCGCAATCGTTGCCGTATCCCTGTGCATTTGCATTTTACCATGGGCGCAGAATCAGAATCGTGAAGGCTTCCCTGCAGCCGCAAGAGGGCCTTCACGTCAACGTTCAGGCCGGCGACGGCGTAATGCTGGGATTGGAACTGATTCTTGCTACTCATGAAACCGAACCTATACCTGCCATACAATACTTTGAACATGACCAGATCAAATTTGACAACCCCGTTGAATGCAGGGGATGATTTTTAGCTTGATTCTCGTTTTTATGAAACTCATCGGTGAGAAAACTGTTTTTGCGCTCGATCTGGTCGATTGCATGTGATTGGATTGAAAAATAAATCCATACTCGTCACCGGCGGCGCGGGATTCATCGGCAGCCACCTGGTCGACGCCTTGCTGGCGCAAGAAGCGCGTGCCGTTGTGGTAGTCGATAATCTCTTCCTCGGCAGCGTGGAGAATTTGTCAGAAGCCATGAAATCCGGTCGAGTATATTTTCATCGCGAAGATGCGACCGATATGTTCATGATGGACCATGTTCTCGCCAAGCACGGCGTCGAAGTAGTTTTCAATCTTGCCACCAAGGCTTTATTGTATAGCTTTGAAAACCCCGAAGGCGCATTTTCCGTGAATGTCGATCTCGCGCGCACATTGCTGTATTTGCAGCGCAAGGGCGTATTCCAAACGCTGATCCATTGTTCTTCATCAGAGGCTTATGGCACGGCCCAAGCTTTTCCGATGGATGAAACCCATCCGTACGCTCCCGCAACGCCTTACGCCGCCGGCAAAGCCGCGGCCGATCTAATGCTGCTGAGTTATGCGCATACCTTCGGCACGGAAGTGTCGATCATTCGTCCATTCAACAATTATGGGCCAAGACAGAACAAGGACCGCGGCCTGGAAGCCGTGATTCCATTGACAGCAGCTCGCTTGCTCCGCGGCGAAAAGCCGGTGATTTTCGGGGACGGCCTGCAAACGCGCGATTTCATTTATGTCGAAGACACGGTGCGTGGCCTGCTCGCGGCATATGCGGCCCCGGCCTCCCGCGGGCAGGTCATCAATCTTGCTTCGGGAAAGGAGATCAGCATTGCTGACGTCATTCGCGGTATTTGCGATTATTTCGGCTATCATGGGTCGATAGAATATCGCCCTGCGCGGCCGGCTGATGTCCGCCGCCATCGCGGTGATATTCGGCGCGCGCAGGAGGTGTTGGGATTTGAACCACGGGTTGGTTATGAGGAGGGGCTGCAAAAAACGCTGGAGTGGTATGTTAAGGAACTGCATTGAGATCTCAGATAGGCCGCCGAAAGCCTCAGGAACAGCTTTAGAATAGCAAATTGCCCAACGGATGCAAAAACGATCAACAGATTTTGTTTTTGTCCGCTGGGCAATTTCTAATTTAAAGCTGCGCTAAAAACAACGTGACCGAGCGCAATGCGTTTCAGTTGCTCGTCTTCGCCAGCGAGAAGAAGGTTTCAAGAACACGATCGGTACGGGTTCTCCAACTCGCCCAATCGAAGCCGTCGTTGACCTGGCCGCCGTTGATTTTGTATCCCTTTTCTTCAAGCAGCCTGGCGAAAGCGACATTGTTGTCGGTCCAATTGTACCCGCCGGCAGTGCTGCGATGGTCGTATGTGCCCCAATCCAGGTAGATGTTCAGATCGAGTTTTTTCGAGGCTTGTATCATCGTCTTGAGCACCTCGCCTTCGGTTACAAACAGATGCGTCGACTGCCCGCCGATGTGCGCGAAAGTGCCTGGATATTTGAAGGTCGCGTAGAATGCCGCATACCCGCCCTCATCTGCGCCCATGAAAGCTCTGGCTTCGGGCTTGGCGAGCGTTCGGTATTTGGCGTCGATAAATGGAACGAGTTCCTGAGCCACCATTTGGGCATATTGATCGCGTTGCGTGCGGGCATATTCATTGAAGCTGTTCGGCGCATAAATGAATACGGCGATCACCGGTGCAATGGTCTTGCCGGTGAGATTGTCCAGAGTGTTTGCCATTTTACCCATAGTCAATGCCTGTTGGCCATAATTGACGTAGACCACGGGATAGCGCTTACCCGAATTGGCATAGCCGTGAGGGAGATAGACTTGCAGCGCGCGCGCGCCGGCGATGACTTTGCTCTCGAATTGCAGGCTATCCAAGGTTCCCCGCGCGCCCACAGGCGCATCGAGATGGGTGGGCCGCTTGAACCCAGGCATCGCAAGCTCTGAAAACCGTCCGAAGAATCCCCCCGCGCTCACCGGATTGAGCGGATCAACGGTCGGTTGCTCGAAGTTTTTGACGAAGCGATAGTTCATGCGTGTATCCGGCTCAACTTCGATGGTGTAGTAATAAAGGTCAGTGCCGGGCACCCGGAACATTTCGAATTGTTGGCCGGTATCAAACATGTCTCCCATGATCGCCAAATCCTCGACCTGGCCGCGATAAACGAAATGCGCCAACCTGTCGTTCTCGACGATCGGAAAAGCCGATTGTGACTTTATATACTCTGCGACTGCGCCGTTCTTGTCGTTGGCGTTTTCAATCCGCCTGACGGTTTGGGCGAATGCCGAGTTGGAAGCGTGCAAAACCGGCGCGGTCCGTGTCACCGCGAGAAGTTGCGGCACGGGTGCGAGCTCGACGCTGGCGATTTCCTGCAAGCTGCGGGCGTAGATGCGGCCCTCGGCGAAGCTCGGAGGCGTCCAACTCGGACCGTCAAAGAGCTTGATACTTGCCCTTTCCTCATAGCCGGCCGGGCTCGCAGTGGCAATGAAGAGCTCCCCGGTTCTGGTCAAAATCACCAAATGACCATCTACCAGAATGACAAAGCCATCGCCAGGTGGACGCGAGCGCCAGGCCTTCTCACCCGTGGTCGCGTTGACGCAGGTCAGAAAGCGGCCGCTAAAGCCGTACAAATAACCTTCATGATAAACCGTTGGCGCTAGTGTTTGTTTTAACTCCCGGCTCTTCCACAATTCGCGCGTCTGAAAGGCGTCGCCCTCTTTGCTCACTTCCACAAGCATGGACTCGTTGTTGGACATGAGCATGATCCGGTTCGGCCCGGCAGCAACCGGCGTCAGGCTTGGGTTTTGGCGATTGTGATTGAATTCCCAAAACATCTTCCCCGAGGTGTAATCAAGGCCATAAACGTACTTGTCGCCGGCGAACAGCAATTGCGGCTGACCGGCAACCTGGATGAATATGGGAGATTGGTAATTGACCGTATCGGTGCCGGCCGACCAAAGCAATTTGCCGCTGTTCTTGTCGAATCCGGAGATTGCGTTTGTTTTCGTTCCTCCGGTTTCGAGCACCAGGATTTCGCCATGAACGATGGGAGAAGTGGTAAACCCATGAAATGGCTCGAGCGCGTGATGATCTTTAATCAGGTGCGTCTCCCAGATCTTTTTGCCACTTTTCACTTCCAGTGCGAACAACTGGCCTTTCCGGCCCAGCCCATGAACCCTGTCACCGTCGACCAGCGGCGTGGAGTTTGGACCGTTGTGAGAGCCATCGTGGCCGATGTAGGTGGAATCAATTTTGTACCTCCACAGCTCCGCACCGCTTTTGGCGTCGAACGCGATGAGATAATCGAAAGTACTATCCGAAAACATGGTAAAGGCGCGACCGTCGGATATAGAGATGCTGGAATAAGCCGAGCCCAGTCTTTTCTTCCATGCGGCCTTTAAGCCATAGCCTTTAGTGAAATTAAATACGTTTTTTGTCAGCACAACGCCGTCGTAGTTTCTACCTCGCCAGTTGGGCCAGTCGTTCTTTAGATCTTTGTCGGATTTGGGAAGAGCCGAGGCAGCCTGCACAAGCAAGCCAAGCACCAGGGCAATACTCAAGTTGATTCGCCAAGCGTGGTAGATTCTCATGTTGTTTCTCCGATTTGAACTACAGAGGGATAACATTTCAGGATTATCGGGATAGGTTCTCAATGGCATAGACATCCCAAGGTTTAAAATGTTCAACTAGTTTCTCACCGGTGGTTGTTGGCGATTATTCGAGATTGATACTTTTGCCAAAATCCTTCGCCCTGCGGAATGACATCACTGCGTGCAGGGCCGGAACCGCCTCGCGCCAATCGATCTGAGCCGCGGCTGGCGGCAGCTTTTTGCCGTTTCGCTGCGATCGCGCCGCAACTCGCTGCAATTTCCTTGGCAAGACCGAACTTCATTCGTACCTTTCTCGCACAAGTTGAAGATTCGACGAATAAGCAAAACCATTTTGGGCAAAACGATTAAAAGCTCCATTTGAGGTTAATGGGTTCACCTTATTCATCAGGAACGTGCGAATGAACAAAATACAATCGATCAGTGGCATACTATCCTTGCTTCTCGTCCATGTCTCCTGGGCACAGGACTGGCCGCAATGGCGCGGCTTGCATCGGGATGGTCGTGTGCAAGAATTCTCCGTGCCCGCGGCCTGGCCGGATAGTCTCAAGCTGGTCTGGAAAATAGAAGCCGGCGCCGGCCTGTCTTCGCCCGTAGTTGCGGATGGCAAGGTTTATTTGATCACGCGGGAGGGCGATGACGAAATCGTTTCGAGTTATCGCCTCGCCGACGGCGGCAGAATCTGGCAGCAGCGTTACGCCTCCCCTTTTGTTCCAAATGCGCAAGCCATGAGCACGCGCCACTTCCCTGCTTCTCGAGGAAAAGGACCCTTCGCCACGCCGATCATTCACGGCAACCGGCTCTATACGCTCGGCGTCGATCGCGTGCTTTCGTGTTTTGATAAGAATACCGGCGCATTACAATGGCGGCACCACTACCTGAAGCAGGAGATTCCCACCAAAATTGTGTATGAGTGCCAACCCTGCGGCTGCAGTGAGGACGGCAAGGAATTCGAGCAAGCGGGCAATTGTTCCGCCTGTCGCATGGCGCTCGGCGCCAAGGGGTTGGAGACTTCTGCCAGCTTGGGCGATCAAGGAAACTATTATGGAACGGCTGCTTCGCCACTGATCGAAGGCAATATCGGCATTGTGAATATTGGCAATCTCAAAGGCGGCGATCTGATTGCGTTCGATCTGATCAGCGGCAAAGAAAAATGGCGCTGGCACGGTCCGGCGCCTTCGTCTTCATCGCCGGTGATGGCAACTTTGCACGGTAGCCGGCAAGTGGTGGTGTTGACGCGGGACAATCTCGCCGGTGTCGATGTCAAGAATGGCGCAGGGCTTTGGCATTATGCCATCGAGTCGAATGCGCAAGTGGTCACACCAATAGTCTTTGAAGATCTGGTGATATTTTCCGCGTATCGCAGCCCTACCACTGCGGTGCACGTCAAGAAAGACGGCAGCTCATGGTCGGCGGAAAAAGCATGGAGCACGAACGAAGTGACGCTGTATATGAGTACTCCGGTGCTCATCGGCGAGAAATTATACGGGCTTTCCTATACGAATCGCGGACAGTTTTTCGCCATGGAAGCGCGCTCGGGAAAAGTCCTTTGGGCCAGCGACGGCCGGCAAGCGCAAAACGCCGCAATCTTGAGCATCGGGGACGAGCTCCTGGCGCTGACGGACGAAGCGGAGCTCATTGCAATGGCCAGGGAGGGCGGAGCATATCAACAGCTTGCGGACTATCAAGTCGCCGGCAGCCCAACCTGGGCGCATCCAGTGCTGTGGGGCAATAATATTCTCGTCAAGGACGAGACTCATCTCACGTTGTGGCGTGTGGACTAACATGCCGCGATCAAGGACGCTCCTGCCGGTTTGCCTACGGTTCCTGGTTGGAATACTCACGAAAAAAGCCGTTGCATCCCGCACCAGATTTTCAAAAACTCCGAAAAATGCCGGACTCATCGTAGTCTCTCGAGAGTTTTGCCATCCGTTTCAAAAATCACTGCGCCATTCTGATCGGTGCGCACGTTTCGAATGCCGAGCGTGTCGAAGCGCGCCATGACGACCTGATGAGGCTGCCCGAATCTGTTGCGGCGTCCCACGGAAGTGACGGCCCACTGCGGAGTCACCGCTTTTAAGAAAGGCAGGGTGCTCGAGGTTTGGCTGCCGTGATGGCCGGCCTTGAGCAAGTCGCTGTCCAAAATTTCCGCATTCTGGGTCATGTGCCATTCGCTTTGCCACTCCGCATCGCCGGCAAAAAGCATGGCTGTTTCTCCCCAAAGCACTTTCAGAACCACAGAAGCATTGTTGACATTTTCAGCGGCACCAAAACCTCCAGCACCCGCAGCCAGCACTCCGATTTGAGCAGGTTGAAAGACTGGCAACAAATCGCCCGCCCGCAAGGCGCGACGGGGCACGCGCAGGCTGTCCAACAAGCGTTCGCATTTTTGCTCCAGCCACGAATTGATTTCCACCCCGCAAGAGTAAACCGTGTCGATTTTCAGCCAGGAAGACAATAACGAGGGCAAGCCACCCAGATGATCGGCATGAGGATGCGTGATGATCACCGCCTGCAATCGCCGGATGCCCTGCCTGGCCAAATACGGCAGCAACACGCGCTCGCCGGCATCGGCATATTCGTACCAGGGACCCGTGTCAATGAGCATGCGCCGTCCTCCTGGAAATTCCAACAAAATTGCGTCACCTTGATCGACGTCAAAAAACGTGAGACGCAACCTGGGAACGGTTTGTGCAGCCTCACACCAGACAAAGACATTCAATACCGCAAGCGCGGCGATCATCAGACGCACTCGTACCGGTCGGCGCCACTCCACGAAGACACCAAGCATGAGCAGGTATGCGATCAGCAACAAGGCCGGCGCATGTACGCCTTCGACGTAGGCCCAGGGCAATCGGGCGAGCCAATGCGTAAAATGAATCGTGGCGGTTGTCGTGACGTCGGCAACCGCGCCATAGGCTTGCAGCAAAAACTCGGATATGGGCGCAACCAGGCAGGCAATCACCCCCGTGGCCACGGCCAAAAACGACGCCGGGATGACGATCAAGTTTCCCCAAATTGCCGTAAGAGGGAGCCGGCCATAGGCACTGATCACGAATGGCAGTGTGGCCAATTGTGCGGCAAACGTGACCGCCATCAGCGCCACGGTCCAGCGCAGCGGCGGCCAGCGCCAAGGCGCGCAACGCGAGAGCCAGAATAGCAACGGACGATAGAGATAGGCGATACCCCAAACCGCAACGAAGGAAAGCTGAAAGCCAATCAGAAAAAGCTGCCAGGGCTGCCACATGAGAATGACGGCCGCCGCCGTGCCCAGGCTGTTGTAAATGTCCGAGTCGCGTTCGACCTCATGGCCCAACAGCAGCACGATCGCCATGATGGTTGAGCGCACCACCGGCGGTTGCAGGCCGGTGAGCAACATATAAAAAATCAAGCCAACGATCACCGTCACGCCCTGCGCGCGTTTGGGGACATGCAACAAATCCGAGAGCACCGCGAGAATGACCGCAATGAAGCCCACGTGCAACCCCGAAACTGAGAGCACGTGAATCAGTCCGGTTTGCGCGAAGCTTTCAATGACCCTGTCGTCGATCTCCTCGCGCTGCCCCAACAGCAAGCCTTGCAACAAAGCCAGCGACTGATCCCGGGAGAAGCGAGACAATTTTTCCGAAACCCAGGCACGCACGCGAGCCAAGGTGCGTGCCACCGAGAACTCGGAAGGCGTTCCTGAACGCCAGAGCAGGGAGTCCTGGGTGCACCAGAACAAAGCGTGAACGTCATACGCTTTCAGATAAAGGCGATAATCGAATGCACCCGGATTGCGGGCTTCATCGGGAGGGCGTAAGCGGCCGCGCAACAACACCTGCTCACCAATGCCGGCATCTCGCAGTTTTCTTGCGGAAACCAGGACCTGGCCTTGCACGCCAAGCCAAAGCGAGTCTTGCGGTGACAATGCCTGAGCAGACAAAACAAAACGCCAGAGCTCGCGCGCCGGCTGTGGCGCCTCCAGCACCGTGCCCAACAGCAGCACTTCGCGCTCTGCCTCCGCAAGGCGGCTGACCTCATTTTTCGCCAGTGATGCTTCCAAGGCCAGCCGTAGCATTCCGGCAATGAGGAGCGCGGAAAAAAGCAAGGCATTTAACGCGCAGGCGCAGGCGTCTTTACGGACAATGGCATGCAGAAAAGCGGTGAGAATGAACAGGCAGAGAAAAACTGCAACAAGAACGGCGAGCGCAACAGAAAAAGCATATTGAAGAACAATCCCCCCACTCACTGCCAATGCCACAATAAACATCGGACGTTTCGACATCATCTTTCACCCCCATCTGTCCCGGCTCAATTGATTCGAGCCTTCCACATATTGCGTAATTCTTCCTTGCTAAAATCCGGATAAGCAGCTTCGGCGAGCTTGCGTGCATTCTCGACCGCGGTTTGTAACGCGCGTTGATAATCTTCCGGTGTCGCCGACGAGCCGAGCTGAAAGTGCATCACGGCAAAAATCATTTGGGCGGTAGTGGCCGAGAATTGCGCGCGCTGTTCTTTGCGCTTGGAGAGACATTCCTGCGCGAAATGCTCTTGGATGGCGCCGAGGTCTTCCATGATGAGTCTCCCATTGTTCGAGCCGCTGCTGAGCCATGCTGGCGGGGAATTTCCGCTTGATCCGTGCGGGATTTTGATCTATATATATAAAGTCAAATCGACGCAATCGCAAGATTTTTTCCAAAGGACCACTCATGGCGAAAATTCCCCGTGTCCTCTCGTTCATCATTGCAGGAATTCTTATGAGCACGACCTCAGCGCATGCAGTCCCCGGAATCGGTTACCAACTCGGCATGTCCAAGCCTTATACGCATCTATTTGAGGTTCAGATCACGTTTGAAGATCTGGAGCCGGGTGAAAATTATCTCGATTTGATTTTGCCGGTCTGGCGGCCGGGCCGCTATATGATCTTCGATTTTGCCGGAGGCGTACAGGAATTCTGCGCGTGGGCGGGAACAGGATCCGCGTACCCGGCAGATCATCAGGAGCGCGCCTTGTCCTGGTCAAAAACCGACAAGACCACGTGGCGCATTGTTACCGCGGGCCAGTCAGTCGTGAGCGTAAGCTACAAAGTTTATGCGAATGAATTCAACTTGCGTACCCGCGGTTTGAACGATCAGCATGCGTTCGTCAACGGCGCGGCCGTATTGATGTACGTCGAAAAATTCCGCCAGTTGCCGTTGACGTTACAAGTTCATCCCTACGGCAGTTGGCATGTCAGCACCGGGCTCGATCGCGTCAAGGGAAAAAACAATCTCTGGCAAGCGCCGAATTATGACTATTTGGTCGATTGCCCGCTGGAGATCGGCAATCAACAGGATTTCGAATTTGAAGTGCAGGGCAAGAAGCACTATCTCAGCATCTTTGGCTCCGGCAATTGGAAGAAAGACAAGCTGGTCGAGCGCCTGCAGAAAGTGGTGCAAGCCAATTTTGGGTTTTGGGGAGATTTGCCGTACGCGCACTATACCTTTCTCGTGCACAGCATGCCCGGAGGCGGCGGTGGCACCGAGCATATCAACTCCACCATTATGGGGGTCAATCCCTTCAGCTTCAACGCCGATAGCGGGTACGATAACTTTACCGGGCTGGCGATGCATGAATTTTTTCACACGTGGAACGTGAAACAACTACGCCCGGCCGATTTGCATCCTTACGATTACACGCACGAAAATTATTCCAAGCTGTTGTGGGTGGCGGAAGGTACGACCTCCTATTACACGACACTTCTGATGCGGCGCGCAGGCTTTACCTCGGTCAGTAGCTTCCTCAATCAATTGGCGACGACCATTCGCAATGACCGCCAACGGCCCGGTCGCAAGATTCAGTCGCTGGAAGAATCCAGTTACGACGCGTGGGTCAAATTCTGGAAAAACGCACCCAACGATCAAAATCGCGAAGTGGACTATTATGACAAAGGCTCGACCGTGAGCATGTTGCTCGATTTGGAAATCCGGCAGCGTACGCAAAATCGTACTGGGCTGGATGAGGTGATGCGCACGCTGTATCGTCGTTTTCCGCTTTCCGGGCCGGGATATGCCGTAGCGGACTTTGAGAAGGTCGTGGCTGAGATTGGCGGCGGAGATTTTCGCGAGTTTTTCGAAAAATACGTGCGCGGCACCGCCGAGCTGGATTTCAACAAATATCTGGGATATGCCGGCTTGGAAGTCCAGGAAATGCCCGCGCTCGACGTCAAACCATCGCTGGGCATTTCTATCCGAGATGACAATGGCCGTGTTGTCATTCAACAAGTCAATAGCGGCACGGCGGGATACGATGCAGGATTGAACGTCGGCGACGAAATCCTGTCGCTCAACGGTTTTCGCTTGCGGGCCAATCAACTGCAACAACGTTTGAGCGACTTCAATGCCGGGGACAAAGTTCAGCTCACGCTCTTTCGCAATGACCAGCTCAGGCAATTCGAAGTTGCCTTGCGGGCCTCGGAAGCTCTCGAAGTCACGGTCAAGCACTCGGAAAATCCGTCGGAATTGCAGAAAAAAATCTATGCCTCGTGGCTGAATACATCCTGGCCGGAGCCGGGGAAATGAATAAGAAGAGGTAACTATCACTACAACGTTAAGTCGGCCACGCCTCCTTTTTGTCATTCAGGAGGAAACTTTTTGAGCGCTTGGCATAGCGTCAAAATGGCTTAAGTCCCAGTGCGTAAAAAGATTCATCCTGAATGACAGGGCTAAGTTTTCGGAAGAATCTTTGAACTTAACGTTGTAGTACTATTCAAGCGCGAAATGATATGAGCTTAACCAAATGAACTCAGAATAAGAGTCTGAAAGCCTTCTCCGCGACTTCGGTGAAATTCGGCTGAGAATTATCCCTCACTTGCTTGCGACTTGTGTGGTATGATCCGGCAACCGGCCAACAAACGGGCGGGGCCATGAAGAATCGTGAAAAAACGCCTTGACTATGGTGTGCCAGTTATTTAATATTCATGCAGAAAATTGGAGATATTCTCATGAACTGCCGCACGCATTTCAGGACGCGATTTTTTAATTGCATCAGCTACTACTTTTGGCGAGATTGTAGCCATGGTGGAAACATTCTGAGCAAGAGGCGACAAGCACAGCCCTCTTGGTAAAAATAAACGACAATCAGCCAACCCCACTATGGCAGGACCGAGCGGGGTTTTTTATTTTTAGGGAGAAGAAGGCCATGCACATCGACGATTGGCGCGAACGCATCGACGCCGTTGACTTGAAAATCCTCGAACTGCTCAATGAACGGGCGCGCTTCAGCCTTGAAATCGGAAAAATCAAACATCGCCTGAACCTCCCCATCTATGCGCCCGAGCGCGAGCGCCTCATTTACGAGCGTTTGGAGCAAGCCAATCAGGGGCCGCTGACATGTGCAGCCGTACGGCGGCTTTTCGAACGCATCATCGATGAATCGCGCAGATTGGAAAAAGAGAAAAGCGCAGTCACCAGCGAATGAATCAGGCTCACAAATCAGTGCTCTGCGAAAAGTAATAACTGTTCAAATATTTTTTAGAAGGCAAAACAATGACGGGCAAAACTATTGAAAAGCTCCTGGCAAGATGATTTAATGGCAAAATGCCTTGAAATCGTTTTGCCCTGAATGGTTTTGCCTTTTAACTCGCACCAGAATAGTTATGAAAGGCAAGCCATCTTGCGCATACCGTTTTAAGTAAAACGCAATGAGTTAGGCTTAAACGATGAGCAACCTACTGGAAGGAGAAATAAACCATGGTCGTGGTCATGGACGAGAATGCCACCGAAGAACAAATTCAATCCGTCATTTCAAAATTGATCGAGATGAGTTTTGACGTGCATCGCTCCACCGGCGTGAACCAAACGTTATTGGGCGCTATTGGCGACAAACGCGGTCTCGATCCGCGCACCTTCGAGCTCATGCCGGGTGTCCACGAGGTGCTGCGCGTCACCACGCCTTACAAGCTTGCCAGCCGGGCGTTTCATCCTGAGGACACGGTCGTGAAAATCCGTGACGTGATTTTCGGCGGCGACAACGTGGTCGTCATGGCCGGTCCGTGCTCGGTGGAATCGCCCGAGCAGATCGAGACGATTGCCGCCAGCGTGAAACAGGCCGGCGCAAGGATTTTGCGGGGTGGCGCCTTCAAACCGCGCACTTCACCGTATTCATTTCAAGGCCTCGGCGAAGAAGGCCTGCGCCAGCTTCGCCACGCCGCGGATAAAGAAGGGCTGTTGTCCGTCTCCGAAGTTATGGAAGTCGCACAGGTGCCGCTGCTAACCGAATACGTGGATATCCTGCAGGTGGGTGCGCGCAACATGCAAAACTTCAATCTGCTGCGCGAGCTCGGCAAGATACGCAAGCCGGTACTGCTCAAGCGCGGCCTGGCCGCGACCATCGAAGAGCTGTTGATGGCCGCAGAATACCTGCTGGCGGGCGGCAACACGCAGATCATTCTTTGTGAACGTGGCATTCGCACGTTTGAGAACGCCACGCGCAACACGCTCGATATTTCTGCCATTCCGGTGGTGAAAAAGCTGAGCCATTTGCCCATCATCGCCGATCCCAGTCACGGCACCGGGCGACGCGACAAAGTTGCGCCCATGGCGCGTGCGGCGGTGGCGGCAGGCGCCGACGGTTTGCTCATTGAAGTCCATCACGATCCGGACAACGCGCTGTCTGATGGAGCGCAATCGCTTCGGCCGGAGCAGTTTTCCAATTTGATGGCAGAGCTGCAGATGATCGCACAAGCGATTGGGAAAAAATTGCATGCGCTTTAGAGACTGTGGATATTAAGCTGGGTATGCCGTTTTCAGGTGCGTTCGAATGGTTCGTCGGTCTTTGTTGCGGGGGCTTTTTTATTTTTTGGAATCATTGTTTTACAACATAAATGGCAAAATTGATCATCGCATGTCACTGAAAATGCCGTAGCATTTGTATTCATGACTTCGTCTTTCGTCGGGCTCATAACACCGGTGATAACATCAATTCTTCAAACGGAATAGAGAGCTTGGCTTTTCTCATCAACGCTTGATGCACATGAAACTCAATGGGCGATTGCAATCCGAACCGCAATAATCCCTCGACCCCCTGCAATATTTCTGTCGGTCGGCCATCCATCATGATCCTACCTTGATTCAAAACGAGCAAGCGATCGGCAAACAACGTTTCCTCGGAAAATTGAGAAATCAATAGAACGGCGAGCTTCTCCCCTGCCTCGGCCCGGGCTTGGCGCAAATCGACGATCGTTTCAAACAAGCGCACCCGGCTTGGATAATCGAGCAGCGAAGTGGGCTCATCCAAAATGAGATAGCGGGGCTGCATCGCCATAATACTCGCTAATGCGACGCGCTGCTTTTCTCCCCCTGAAAGCTCGTGAGGCGCGCGCCGGCGCAACGCGTTGAGATCGAAGCGAATCAGCATTTCTTCGACCCGCGCGTGCATTTCCCCGCGCGGCACGGCCAAATTTTCCAGGCCGAAAGCGATCTCGCGCTCAACCGTCGGCGTGACCATTTGATTGTCGGGATTCTGAAAAACCATGCCCACGCGCCGGCGAATTTCAATCAGGTCATGAGCGTTTTTTGTGTTCAAGCCATCGACGAGCACTTCACCTCCGGATGGGGATAAAATGCCATTCAAACAGCGCGCCAGCGAAGTCTTGCCCGAGCCATTCGCGCCCATCAGGGCGATGAATTCATTGTCATTGATCGTGAAAGACAGATCAGACAGAACGGAATGCAAAGCGGTGGGAGTGGGAAAAGCGAGGGAGAGATGGTCAACGGTGATCATTAAGAGTGCTTGCAAACTGTAACGCAACATTCATGTTGCGTGAGTGAAGGTTCATTTCCCGATGTTGGTTCTATACAACCCCCAGCATGAATGTTGGGTCACAACGTAACGCAACATTCATGTTGCGTGAGCGGAGGTTCATTTTCCCATCTTGGTTCAAAACACCCCCAACATGAATGTTGGGTCACAACGTAACGCAACATTCATGTTGCGTGAGCGAAGGTTCATTTTCCGATCTTGGTTCTACACAACCCCCAACATGAATGTTGGGTCACAACGTAACGCAACATTCATGTTGCGTGAGCGAAGGTTCATTTTCCGATCTTGGTTCAATGCCACCCCCAACATGAATGTTGGGTCACAACGTAACGCAACATTCATGTTGCGTGAGCGAAGGTTCATTTCCCGATGTTGGTTCAAAACACCCCCAACATAAATGTTGGGTCACGGTCACGGTACGGACGCTTTGACCCTGAAGGGTCTACTACGAAGCGCTCATTCCCACTTGCTCAGATAAAAACTGCGGGGGTCCGCCAGCTCATGATGGCCCTTGAGGGTCATGCGCAATTCCGTGTGAAAAACTCGGAAGCCGAGCGCGAGGAGTTGGCGATAAGCGCGATGGTAGCGTAATGGTGCGCGAATGCAAACCGTATCCAGGCTCCTTTCATTGGCCCAGGAGCACAACAATGCCACAACCTGGCCGGGCAGCTCATGTGCGCCGGATTTCAACAGCAGCAGGAGGATTTTAAGATAACGCGCCGGTTCCTCGTCGAAATAAGTCTCTGTATGCCCGAGTGCGCAGGCCAGCAATTTGCCTTCCTCAAACACGAACATCGTGTCGCCGTATTTGAAGCGATCGATACGGTCCGTCTCCTCCCCGAGGGATAAGCCAGGATCATGCTCGCGGGCGAGCGCTTCCGCGGCTGCGAGCAGGCGCATGCGCTCGGCCGGATCCGCCTGGCTGTAGAATCGCACGTCGCGATCCGAGGGTATGGCTTCCTGCGCAACCGGCGGCACGCGCTTGATCACGTCCAACGTCAATCTTCCCGGCTTGAAGCCGAGCTTGCAGTAGAAGCCGAGATTGCGATAGTTGCGGGGGGAGGTTTCCAGACCGATCACGCGCGTGCCGGTTTCTTGCAGCGCTTTGATTGCGGCGCGCATGATTTCCCGCCCCAGTTTTTTGCCCTGATGCGCCGGCACGATGCTCACCGGCCCGATCCACCCGACTTTACCCCAGACGCGTGCGAAGGAATAGCCGATGAGGTTCCCCTTATGCTCCATCACGAAGCAGCCCTTGGGGAAGCTGGACAAGTACATCTCCAAAAACGAAAGATGGCAGGCCGGCACGAAGGCGTTTTTGTAACCTTCTTCCAGGCGAGCGGAAGTGAAAGCCTTTGAGAGCACGCGATTCACCGCGGGCAAATCGCTGAGGCGCATCTCACGCATTTGATAAGAAGAGGTTGCCACTTTTTACTCCGTCCCCTCCTCGCTTTG
This sequence comes from bacterium, assembly GCA_050732395.1. Taxonomy (GTDB): domain Bacteria; phylum Zhuqueibacterota; class Zhuqueibacteria; order Zhuqueibacterales; family Zhuqueibacteraceae; genus JBIOXB01. Next base: position 10,161 of record JBOHQX010000245.1, on the reverse strand, counting down.
AAACGCGCGCGCCTCGCTTTCATCCTTGAAGTGCGGAATGTGTTTGAGCAAGCCTACCATCTCAAAAATCTTCTGAAAATGCGGGGTCAAGCCGAACGCGCGCAACGCCCCGCCCTGCGCCTGGGCTTTGTGAAGCAAAGTGATGATGATCGCCATACCAGCAGAATTGATGTAATTCACTGCGCTGAAGTTCAAAAGGAGAAGTTTTGTCTTTTGCGCCACCGCACGCTCATATGCCGCCAGCACTTTTTTCTCCGCCAGCGCGGTGACGCTGCCCTGCAAATCCATGAGCGCAACGCGATCTTCCAGGCGCAAATTGACTTGAATGTCGTTCACTTCCGGCCTTTCGATTGTTTTTCGCGGGCGAGCCACAACGTGGTCACATGGCCGCCGGGTGAAAGCGTGGTGTATTCGACTTCATCCACCAACTGCTCGATCAAAAAGAGCCCCATGCCGCGGGGCGCTTCCTTGCCGTTGATTTTTTTCGTCAAATCGAGCGCGGGTTTCGCCTGAGCCGCAAAGCCGGCGCCATTGTCGATGATTTGCACCGTCAAGCCCTGGGCATCGGGCTTGAGAACTATTTCGACGTTCTCGGTATCGTGCATGCGGTTGCCGTGCTCGATCGCATTCAAGCAAGCCTCTGAAACCGCGGTGCGCAAATCCGCGATCCGGGAAGCCGCGAAACCGCCCCACTCCGCCATGGCTCCGGCAGCGTCCATTGCCAATTTTTCGTAACCGCATTGAGAAGGAATGGTCAAATGAATCTCACCAGACGCGGCGTGAGCCATGGCACCCGGAAAACGCGCATCTGACCTTGCCGGCCGCTGCTGGGGCTCGTGAACGCCTTCGAACTTTGCGGCGACCAGCGTCAAATCGTCGAGGCGATTCTTGGAGCCGGCAAACGTTTCGGCCTCGGCCACGAGCAGATTCAATATTTCAGGCAAATCGAGGCGAGGCGCATGTTTTTGGATGGCCGTGCGGAAACGCTCGAAGCTATAAGGCTCGTGCGCGTCGTTCATCATATCCACGATGCCATCGGTATAGAATACCAGCAAGTCGCCCGCTTGCAGCTCGATTTGATGATGGCCATAACAAATTTGCGCTTGAATGCCGATCGGCAAGAGATCGCCGGCAGGAGGGAGCGGCAAATAAGACGCTTCGCCGTTGCGATAGAGCAGCGGCATGGTTTGCCCGGCGTTCGCATAAGCCAGGCGCCCGTGCGCCAGATCGATGATGCCGCAGAACACGGCGACGAACATGTTCCGGTTCAAATCGCGCACGAGCCGGTGATTGGCGCTTTGCAAAATCTCTTCCGGCTGGCGCCGTTCTTCGGCCGCGTGGCGCAGGGCCGAAAGCGCCGCACTCATCACCATCGCGCCGGAAACGCCTTTCCCGGAAACATCGCCGACGATAATGGCGATCTTGTCATCCGCCAGTGGAATAAAATCATAAAAATCGCCGCCTACTTCGGTCGCGGGAATGGAGCGCGCCGCGATTTTCAGACCGGGCAAGTCCGGCGGCGCGGGTGGTAGCATGTCCATTTGCATGCGCCGTGCGATGTCGAATTCCTGCGTGATGCGCAAATTGTGTTGCAACGATCGCAACATGGTGTTGAACGAACGCGCGAGATCTCCGATTTCATCTTTGGAATCGGACACGAAAGTCGCATCGAGCTTGCCGGCAGCGACTTCCTGGGTGACCCGTATCAATTGTTTCAGCGGCGCCAGGATTCTACGTACGGAGAGCGTCATGATGATGAGCCCGACGATCGTCATCGCCGATACTGCTTCGATGGTACGATATAACACGACGTCCGAGCTCTGAAACAGATCGCGCTCGTAAGCCGAGGAAAGCAAAATCCAGTGCCAGGGCTTGTAATACATGTAGTAGGCGATCTTCAATTCGCCTTGCCGGCCCCGGGCTTCGGTTTCTTGCCGGTAGGTGATGAATGCTGCATAGCGATCGAGCTGACCGTGCCGGTCAACATCTTTAAAAACTGCCTGAATGTGCGGGAAGCGTTCATTGTTGAGATTGTTGCCCTCGTCGGTCGGATGAATAATGAGCGTGCCCTTGGCTGCGCTGGGTGAATTATCGAGCGCAACGATGTATCCACCGTTTGCAATGCGCACCGCCTGGAATTCTTCCTTCAGCTCCGGCGTCGGGCCGCCGAAATGCAGATTGTACCTTTCACAAATGGCGTAGGCATACTCCGTGCGCGCCACGAGCAAATCACGCGCGAGCCGCTCGATTTCATTCTTCGAGCCTTGATAGGCCCACAAGCCGACGATCGTGATCGTCAGCGCAATTTCGAGCAAGACAGTGAGCACGAGTTTGGCGCGAAGCGTCATGCGCCCTCGTTTCTGCTCGCCAGGCCGAGCCGGTCGATTTTGTGCTGCAAGCCCAGACGGCTCAATCCCAACACCTGGGCGGCGCGGCTCTTGTTGCCTTTGTGTTTCTGCAAAGCAGCAAGAATCATTTCGCGCTCGAGCGCATCGACCGCAGCGCGTATCCGCTCGGGCTTTTCCGTCAAGACCGCAGGTCGCGCATTTCTGAATTTGGAGGAAAGATGCTCAACGCGCAAGGGTTGTTGCGGCTCCGCCAACGTCACCAGCCGTTCGATTTCGTTTTCCAGCTCGCGCACGTTGCCCGGCCAGGGATAATTTTCGAATGCATGCAGGAGCTCGGCCGAAAGGCCCCCGGTTTTGCGCTGTATGCTCTTTTCAAAAATTTGCAAAAAATGATGCGCCAATAAGGCCACGTCCTCCTGCCGCTCGCGCAGCGGTGGGAGGCGCAACTCTAGCACGGCAATACGGTAATACAGATCCTCCCGAAACCGTCCGGCCGCTATCTCTTTGACCAGGTTCTTGTTCGTCGCGGTGAGGACGCGAACATCAGCGGGTAAATCGCGATCGCCGCCGACGCGCCGCAATTTGCGTTCCTGCAACACGCGCAGGAGCTTGGCTTGCGCCGGCGCCGGCATGTCACCGATCTCGTCGATAAAAAGCGTTCCACCTTCCGCCTGCTCGAACAGGCCGGCATGTTTTTTAACGCCCGTGGCGATCCCCGCTTCGATGCCGAAGAACTCCGTTTCCACGAGATGCTCGGGAATCGCGGTGCAATTGATGCCAAGAAACGGCCCTTCGGCGCGCGGCGAATGATAATGCAATGCGCGCGCGACCAGCTCTTTGCCGGTGCCGGTTTCGCCGGTGATCAAAACGTGGGCTTCGCTTTGGCCGTAATTGCGCACGAGCTGCAAAACCCTTTGCATGGGCGCGCTTTGCCCCAGCATGCCATTTTCACCGAGCTCCTTTTTGGCGGCTACGCGCAAAGACAGATTCTCCGAGCGCAGCTTCTGTTCCGCTTCCTTGAGAGTTTCATATAGCCGCAGATTTTCCCACGCGCGACCGGTGAAACTTGCAATCGCCGCCATCAGCTCACGGTCGTCGCCGCTATAAGGCTCCGGCAGCAACCGCGGGCCGAGTACGAAGGCGGCTTGCACACGATCTTGAATTTTGACTTCGGCAACGGCGCACTGCTGCTCGTGTTCCTCCCCATTTAACAAAGGGAGAATGGCCTGCAAGACTTTATCAAGAGCAGCCATAGAGACATCCTGCAATCGTGCTTGCGCTGCAATTGTCAATTGCTCATCGCGGCTGGCCACGCATTGCCAACGTTCGTTCGCATTTGCCAAAGCCAGCGCGCGCCCGGCGCCAAAAATGCCGGCAAGAATCGCGAGCACACCGGCAAAAATATCCTGGCTATCGCGGCACGCTGACAAGGTTTGCGCGACTTCGAACAAAGTTTTGAGCCGATAATTCTCGTGTTCGAGTTGCCACATGCGGCTGTCATTCGTCTGCTCAGACATCAAGTTTCCATTGATGGTTCAATCATGCGTGAGAATTATAGCGAGGGCATGGAGGAAAAGCAAGTGTGATTTTATTTTCACAAAGAATCTCATCATCACACTACTGTCGTGCTCACGACGGGAAAGGCGGTTCCAGGCTGACAAGCCGGGCTTGTGATTTGACGAACAAGGCGCAGGCCGGGGGTCTGCGTTACGTGCGCTCGCGCTTGCACCTGCCATGATTTTTCTTTATTGTTGGAGCATTGGCCAATAATCACTTCTTCAAACGACAAAGGAAAAATCATGCAACGGCGCAACCTCGTTTTCGGAGTGCTCGTGCTTTGGAGCGCGGCACCTCAGGCCCAGTCTTTCGACCAATTCTTTCTGAACAAAACCCTGCGCGTGGATTATTATCACACCGGCACCAAGGGCGAAGAGAAGTTTGCACTCGACCAATGTTATGAAGAAGTCGAGTGGGCGGGGAGTCAAAAGAATTTGGTCGATCATTTGAATCGCGGCGAGTATCAAGCGCGGGTGTATGACGTGGAAACCGCGACGTTGATTTTCTCGCGCGGGTACTCGGCCATGTTCAACGAATGGCAAACGGCCGGCGAAGCCGGCCAGGGCAGGTATCGCACGTTTCACGAAACGGTGCTGATGCCGATGCCGAAAAAGAAAATCCAATTCACCATCTGCCGGCGCGACAAGCAGATGAACTTCCACGAAGTTTTTTCCATCGTGATCGACCCCACTGATCCCACGCAAATCAATCGAGCACCACGGAAAGCCCCATTCAAAGCCACGCAGTTGATGAAGAACGGGCCGCCCGCTGGCAAAGTAGATATCGTCATTCTCGGCGACGGCTACACGAAGGATCAAATGGAAAAACTCCGCAAAGACGCGCAGCATTTCAATGACGCCATGTTTGCGACCGCACCGTTCAAAGAACGCAAACAGGATTTCAACGTTTGGCTGATCGAAGTGATCTCGGAAGATGCCGGCATTCCCAAGCCGGATAAAAATATTTGGAAACAAAACGCTCTCGGTGCCATCTATAATACCTTCGGCTCGGCACGCTATGTTTTGACCACCGCCAACAAGACCCTGCGCGACCTCGCGGGTCAAGTGCCGTATGAAGTCATCAACATCCTCATCAACGACGATCGCTACGGCGGAGGAGGCATTTACAATCAATACAGCACGACCTACACAATTTCAGATCAACCCGGACAGGAATGGCAACGCGAGTATGTTTACGTGCACGAGTTCGGGCATTCCTTTGCAGGTCTGGGCGATGAGTATTACAGCTCGCAAGTTTCCTATGAGGAATTTTACTCGAAAGAAGTTGAGCCGTGGGAGCCGAACGTCACGGCATTGCTCGATAAAGAAAACTTGAAATGGAAGGCCTTCATGGCGAAAGATACACCGCTGCCGACACCGTGGGAAAAAGCGGAGTATGACAGTCTCGCCAACGTGCGCGCGAAGCTTGACCGCCTCGCCCCGGACTATTACGTGAAGCGGGAGCCCCTCATCAAGCGCCAAAATGAGCTTTTGATAAAAACGACATACGCCGGAAAGGTTGGCGCTTTCGAGGGCGCCGGTTACGAAGCGCGCGGTTTGTATCGGCCGGCCGCCGATTGCCGCATGTTTTCCCTGAGCCTGGTGGATTTCGATCCTGTTTGCCGGGCGGCAATTGAGCAGGTTATAGATTTTTATGTAAAGTAGATGGATCATCGATTCAAGCAGAAATAGAACTCTGGAGATTTTTCGCCAGCGGATAGATTAAGACCAACGGATAAAAAAGCTTAGTCCGTTGGTCGCTTTTCATCCGTTGGCTAATTCCTGCGTTCAAAGCTGCCCCGCTCGGGCGGCCTGACAGAGAATTTGAGGCAGCGAATCTTCACGCGGATTCGGGATGAAAAAATTTACTTCCCAAGATGACGCCCAGCTATTCGCCGCCATACAACAATCCGACCCCGAAGCTTTCCGGGTGCTGTTCCATCGTTACTATCCGTTGCTGTTCCGGTTTCTACGCCATCGTCTGAACCCGCGCGAGCTAGTGGAAGATTTCATTCAGGAGATATTCACCCGCCTGTCGCACAATCGTCAAAAACTCACCCCTGCACGGCCGGTGAGAGCTTATCTTTTTCGCATGACGCGGAACTTGTTGATCGACCACCTGCGCAAAAGAGCGCGTGAAACCGCCTTTTTGAACGCCCTGCCACAGAATCCCGCGGTTTTCCCCGACTACGGTGAGCTTGAAATTGCTGCGCAAGTACAAGCTACACTTGACAACTTGCCCGAAGGTTGCCGTTTGGTTTTCACGCTCAACCGCTTCGAAGGCATGAAGTACGAAGAAATTGCCCGCGAACTGGGCATCTCAATCAAAACTGTCGAAAGCCGGAGCAAGGCGCTCCGGCTTTTGCGCACCCGCCTGCAAGTCTATTTGGCCAGTTGATTTTCCGCGCCAATACCACCCAAATTTTTTCATCTACTTGTCTTGGCATGAGCCGGATAATAACCTGCCCGAAAACCCGAAGATGCTTACAGCGTGACATGCCTGGTGGTGGCTTTGACTCAACGTTGTGGTACTCGATAGGGTTTTTCCCGGCTTGTACGTAAGCATATGTGAACAACAGAAAACTTAGCCTGATGCCAGACCTTCTACCCTACAATTTGATTGCACGTTACTTGGCAAACGAACTGTCACCGGCACAAGCGCGCGAGTTTGAGCTCTGGCGCAGTGCTGCGCCGGAAAATCGGCAGTTGCTGCAAGAGCTGGAAAAGATATGGCACGCCACGCGACCTGTTCCAGCGCCTGCGGAGCCCGATCTGGATCAAGCTTGGCACCGGTTGCGCCAGCATCTAAAGCTGCAAGAGCAGGGGGCTTCCGTGCTGCCGCTCAAACCGCCAATTGCACAGCAACCGCGTCCTATGCGCTGGCCGGCACCACGGGCCTGGCTGGCAGCGGCCGCTGTGCTGTTGCTAGGAATCAGTCTTTATCTGATTCCCCAATTGCGACAGGAGCCCGCATGGAGTACAACCATAACGCACAATTCTCAACAACTGGAAATCACTCTAGCCGACGGTTCCCGCGTACGTATGAATAGCGGCAGCAAGTTGCAATTCCCAAGAATTTTTACCGACTCGCTGCGTCAGGTTTTTCTCGAAGGCGAAGCCTTTTTCCAAGTCACGCCCGCGACCAAGCCTTTTGTGGTGGTCACGCCCCATGCCAGGAGATCGTTATCAAAGGAGGGGCGACCGTCACGCTCGATTTCAACCTCACCCAAACGGAGCTGCCTGCTGCAGAGGTTGTGGTGACGGCAGAGCGTGAGCGTTTCGAACGGCGAATCGAGACCAGTACCATACAAATGAGCCCGCGCGAAATCACGACAACGCCTGCCCTCATTGAGGCAGACGTTTTTCGTGCATTACAGGCACTGCCAGGCATTACCGCGCGCACGGATTTTTCCAGCGCGCTTTACATTCGCGGCGGAAATCCTTCGGAAAACATCGTTCTGCTCGACGACATACGCATTTACAATCCTTATCACGTGGGCGGCCTGTTCAGTACCTTCAACCCAGATGCGATCAAGAATGTCGAGATCTCCACCGGCGGTTTTTCGGCGCGTTACGGCAATGCGGTCTCCGGCGTCATCTCCGTCACCAACAAAGACGGCAACAGCCGGGAATTCGCCGCCAAAGGGAGCATCAGCTTGCTCAGCTCGAAGCTGACCTTGGAACATCCGCTTCCCAACGGTTCGCTGCTGCTCTCGGCGCGGCGCACTTATTTTGATTTCATTTTCAACCGGATGGTGCGGCCCTTGACAAACATACAATTCCGCGTGCCTTATCATTTTCACGATTTTCACGGCAAGGTCAACTATCGGCTCACGCCTTATTCCAAGCTCACGTTGAGTGGATTTTATAGCGACGATATTCTGCATTTCGAAGAGCATGTATATTCTAATATGTGGAATCCAGGCGAACCGCCGCAGCAGCGCACGGACATAACGGATATTCGCCTGGGCAATCGCGCTGCCACTTTGAAGTGGCAGCATCTGTTCGGCTCGAAATGGTTGTCCGAGCTGATCGCGGCGAACAGCCGTTTTCGCACACGGTTGCAGACCAATCTGGAATTCGATCAAGCAAACGCCCACGACGCCATTCACGACTTTACACTCAAGCACGATCTCACCTGTTTTCTGTCCGACCGCCATGAGCTCAAAATGGGATGGGACTACCAACGGCTGGTTTTCGAGCTTTTTTTCCGCGTGGATGAATTTGTCTGGCTGGGATACTATGACGCGGCCAGGCGCAAAACCGACTTTTATTCTGCCTATTTGCAAGACGACTGGAAACTGTCCCAGAGCTGGAGTCTGCAAGGGGGGTTGCGCCTCACGCATTATGGCATGGGAAAATACTGGCGCTGGGATCCGCGCCTGGGCTTGCGCTATCGCGTGCACGACCATTTGAACCTTAAGACCTCGTTCGGCATTTTTCATCAATACTTCTACACCTTCAACCCGGAGGACTTTGACTATGCGCGCGTGGTCGATCTGTGGTTCCCCATCGACCGGCGCTACCGGCCCATACGCGCCATCCATTACATTGCCGGGATGGAACAGCGCCTCAGTGAAAATTACTTGTTCTCGGCCGAAGCGTATTATAAGGACTATGATCACGTGCTCGATCTAAATGAATTCGGGCAGGAAGAGAGCGAGCTGGACGATTTTCTCCAGGGCTGGGGCAATGCCTTTGGGATGGAGTTGCTGCTGCGCAAACAGCAAGGCCGGCTCAGCGGCCTGCTGGCTTACAGCTTGGCTTACACTGAGCGCACGATTGAAACGCCTAGGCCCTCACATCAATTGCAGAATCTGAACGACCCCGTCGACTATCGGACCTTTCGTCCGGGGCATGACCGAAGGCACACGCTTTCTTTCGTGGCCTCATATCTCCCCAACGAACGTTGGAATTTGAGCACGCGTTTGACCTACGGTTCTGGCCTGCCGGAAACGCCGCAATTGGGCTGGAAGGCTGGTTACCAGCTTCTTCCCAATGGCGACGCGTTCGGTTCACAACGGCGCTTAAGAGCCGGGCGCAATTCCGGACACCTGCCCTCCTATTTCAGATTGGACTTCAGTATTGCGCGCAAATACGTACGCAAGTCCTGGTCCTACGAGCCGTATTTGCAAATCGTCAATGTATCGAATCATCACAACATTTTTTTTTACGATTATCGCAACGATGCGCAATTTGACAGTTACGGGAATCTCGTCAACGCACAATCGACGCGCAGGGGTATCATCATGTTTCCGATTTTGCCGACTTTTGGCGTGAACTTCGAGTTTTAAGCACGACAGGAGAATGCACCATGCATAAAACAATCGGCCAATTGATTTTCGGATTGTTTTTCCTTGAGCAAGCCGCCTTGCAATCGCAGCCATTCACCCAGCTCGCTTGGATAAAGACTTCGGGTTCAGTCTCATCCACCCGGGCTTCCGGGGAGCACACGTATTTTTCTGAGATCCGCGATACTTTCTCCTATTTCAAGAGCGTTGACATTTCGGATCCGGGCCAGCCAGTGGTCATCGATTCGTTCATGACTGCAGGCACGATACTGGATTTCGATCTCAATGGAGCATATGCCTACTTGTCGTGAGAACCTTGGTGAATACAAAACAGGATGCCGGACGCCATCAAGTTGCTTGGGATGGAAAGGACGACAAAGGCAAAATGGCCGCGAGCGGAATCTATTTTTATCGGATCATCACGGGTCAAACAACACAATCTCGCAGCATGCTGCTGCTGCAATGATCACCCATTGCACACTTGGGCTACAATCAGAAACGCGATAGCCATGCAAATGCAAAAAAAGCTGCAAAAAAATGTCTTCGTCTATTTGATGACCTTCGCCGCTTTGTCCATCCTGGGATGCAACGGTCTCTTGCCCGAAGAAGAGATTTATCGCCCCGAGTATGAGCCACAACCCAGCGTCTTCGGCATTCTGAGTCCGGACCCGCGTTTCGAGTTCGTCATCGTCGAAATGACGCAGCGCCTGGACGACCGCTATTCCCAAAGCACCATTGTCAAAGAGGCAATGGTGCACATCATGGGCCCCAGCGATACAGTGCGCTTCACTTTTTTCCAGGATCTGAGCCAATGCGAAAACGGCGGTTACTGTTTCGCCTATCGGGAGCGAGGCATGTACATTGACCGCGACCAAGCTTTCCAGGCGCAGCCGGGAAGCACGTATGCGCTACGCGTACAATTGCCGGACGGGCGCATCGTCACGGGTTCGGCACGCGTGCCGGAAA
>JBOHQX010000244.1:0-7396 GCA_050732395.1 bacterium | reverse complement strand
GCGCTGGCCGTGCCCGCAAAGCCAAAAATATCGCGCGTGCGAACCTCAAAAATCAGCTGCTCGGATTTGGCTGCAGTGAACAATCGTGTATTCCTGAAAGTTGGCATGACCTCGAACCAAGCACCGGGCGTCAGCGAAGTTACGGCAATGAAAGCATCCGCATAATTCGAATCGATGCGGCCGTCGGCGAGGTATACCCACAGATCCCATTGCACAACCGGTACCGGCGCTTGCACGCGTACCAAAACGCTATCGCCTACGTTCACCACCGGCGGTCGCGCTTCGATCAAGGGCAATTGCGGCTGCGGCGGCCGCGCGAGATTCAAGACGGTGTCGATCGCGACGTTGCGGTGGTGCAGCGGGTCTTCGTTTACGGCACGCGCAACGATTTTATTGATCAACAGATTCGTGCCCAGGGGCATGAAGCGCGCAACCGTGGCCTCGAACTGCAATGACAAGCGTGCGCGCGGCGTCAAGTTTCCCAAATTCCAGCGCACTGAATCCGAACTGGCGATCGCCGGCGCAGGTTGGAAACTGCCGGCACGAATCGAATCCGGCATAAAATCGGTGAGTGTGACGTTTTGTGCGAGCACGGTGCTTTCGTTGCTCACCGTCAACCGGTACACATAGGTTTCACTGGATTTCGCGTAGCGCAGCGTGTCAGAGCCGCTGACCGCGAACGAATCCGTCTGCGCCGTTTGCGCCACCGCGAGCACGGCCTTTGGTCCCGGTGGGGGCTGGCGGAAGATGACAAAAGCCGTATCTCTTGCAGTATTGTTGGCAGGCGTGGTGTCATTGATAGCAACCAGATGGGCGCGGCTGATCAAACTAAACAAATCAGGCGGAACCGCTGCCGCCAGCCTGACCGTGACCGCGATGGAATCTGCGCGGCCGGCGTTGAGCAGGTCGATTTGCCATGCCAGCGAATCAGGATGCGCAAAAATCGGTGGGAGGGTCGATTGCACGAAGTGCACCGAATCCGGTAAGAATTGCGTCACGCGAACACTACGGGCCGGCCTCGGGCCGTTGTTTCTGATTTGGAGGTGATACGCATATGCTTCGCCGGGCCGAACTGCGGGAGCGAGTCTGCCATCGACGACGATGTTGGTGTCTGCCACCGAGGCAAAAGCCAGGGTGAGATCAACAGCATTGGAAGGAGGCTGCACCGGCTTGACAAAATTATAAACCGTGTCCAGGGAGACATTGTTGGACAGGCGTGCGTTGCTTTCGTTGCTCGCGCGCACACTGGCTTTGTTGATTAACGAATTGGTGCCGCTGGGCATGTTATTCGCGACGGTTGCTTCGAAACGCAGCGTCACTCTACTCAAGCCGGATAATGTGCCGAGCTGCCATTGCACAGAATCCCCTCCCGCCACATTCGGCACCGGTTGAAAATTACCGGAGCGAATCGAATCGGGCGTAAAATCCGTGAGCACGACATTTTGAGCGGCAACGGCGCTCAAATTCTGCACAGTGATTTGATAAGAATATGTCTCGCCGGTCCGCGCGAAACGCAGAGTATCATTGCCAACGACTACGAACGAATCAGTTTGCACGCTTTGCAAAACCGCAATATCGGAGCGCAGCGGCGGTGCTGGGATGAAAAGGACTTTTGTGGTGTCGCTCGCGAGGTTATTTGAGGGCAATGTGTCATTGATTGCAAGGACCTCTGCGCGAGAAATCAGTTGAGCAAGGGACGACGGCACATTTGCCGCCAATTGCACGACGACCATCATGGAATCAATTCTGCCGGCATTGATTTGTGCAATTTGCCAAACCAGCGAATCTGCATTGGCGGACAAAGGCGGCAATGTAGCGTGCATGAAACGCACCGAATCCGGCAAGAATTGCCGCACGCGCACGTTGCTGGCGCCAGCAGGGCCCAGGTTTTGTACGGCAATGCGATATGCAAACTCTTCTCCGAGCCGGACGGCATTGCGCTGCCGGCCGTTTTCAACGACGCTGGTATCCGTGATTGAATTGACTGCAAGGCGAAGGTCGGTCGCACTGCCCGGCTGAAGAGGTCCGACCAGGTTGTAAACGGTGTCAATGGCAGTGTTTCCTTCGAGCTGCGCGGGATTTTCGTTTTCGGCATGCGCTACAATTTTGTTGATCAGGAGATTAGTGCCAACCGGCATGAATCGTGCAACCGTCGCCTCCAATCTGAGTGACAACTGCGCACCTGGTGTCAAATTTCCCAAATACCAGCGCACTGAATCGGAAGAGATGAATGCAGGAGAGGGCTGAAAGTTACCGGCACGAATCGAATCCGGCAGCAGGTCGTCGAGGGTGACGTTGTAGGCGATCACGTCGCTTTCATTGCGCACCGAGAGTGCATAGGAATAAATTTCGCCGGTTCTCGCAAAGCGGAGCGTATCATTGCCGCTGACCGCGAATGAATCGGTTTGGGCCGTTTGCCGCACCGCCAGTCTTGCCCTTTGCGGTGACTGCTGCGAAAAAATGACATAAGCTGTGTCGATGTCCGAATTGTTGGAGGGCGTGGTATCATTGCTGGCAAAGAGGTTGGCTCGGCTGATCAGTTTGTCGATGGTGAAAGGTACAGTTTGCGCCAGGCGCACCGTGATCGCAATTGAATCCTCGCGGCCGGCATTCAATGGGGCGATTTGCCAGACCAGTGAATCTGCGTTGCGGAAGAGAGGCGCCAGCGTCGATTCGACAAATTGCACCGAATCCGGCAAAGTTTGCCGCACGCGAACGTTGCCGGATTGGGCTGGCCCGCGATTCGCAACTTTGAGGCGGTACTGGTATTGCTCTCCGGGTTTCACAGCGCGCGCGGACTTGCCATCAACGACAATGCTCGTGTCAGTTGCCGACGTAAGGCCCAGCGCCAAATCCGTCGCTCGCCTGGGTGGCGGTGGGGCAACAAAGTTATATACCGTGTCGATCGCTGCGTTATTGGCGAGCTGGGCGGGGTCTTCATTGCTCGCGCGGCTATTGATTCTGTTGACGAGAAGATTTGTCCCCACCGGCATGTTGCTCGGGAGCGCGGCAGTGAATCGCAGTGTCACCTGACCCAACGCCGGCAAATCGTTGAACCGCCATTGCAAGGAATCAGCCGTGATCACATTCGGCGTTGGCTGGAAGTCGCTGGCGCGAATCGAATCCGGCAGGAAATCGGTGATCACGACATTTTGTGCCGCGACATTGCCGAGATTCCTCACCGTGATCTGATAGGAGTAAATCTCTCCCGCGTGCGCAAATCGCAGAGTATCACTTCCAACCACGGCGAACGAATCCGTTTGAGCGCTTTGTTGTACGGCAATGTCCGTCACCAGGGGAGGAGGAGGCGCGGTAACAACTTTGACCGTGTCGGTAGCGGTATTGTTGCGAGCGGAAGTATCGGTGGAGCAAAATATTCCTGCCGAGCTCGCGAGCTCGCGCAAGTTATTCGGAATGGCGGCCGCCAAACGCACGGCCACGACAATGGAATCCTCGCCGCCGGGTTCCACACGAGCCAACTGCCAGGCCAGCGAATCGCCGTCCGTGAACAACGGGGCTCGTGAAGATCCGAGTAATTGCACCGAATCCGGCAGAAACTGGCGCACGCGAATGTTTTCGGCCGTAGCTGCGCCTTGATTGCGCACGATCATGCGATACGAGTATGCTTCGCCCGGCCGCACGGCATTAAAGAGTTTACCGTTGGCGATGACGGACGTGTCCGTCAACGAGGTAAAATTGAAAGCCAGATCCGTTGGACCGAGCGGCGGTTTGAGACCCCGCACAAAATACTGACTCCGCCCGCGGCCAAGGCGATTGGAATGATTGGCGCTCACGTCGACGATTCGCCAGGTATCGTTGCGGACCGGGTCGGTCGAGCCATGCGCCATGAGGTAAAAGTTTTGAACCACCTCCGACAGGCGGCGATATATGCTGCTCATGTCCGCAGCGGTTACGCTTTTGAAGAAGAAACCGCCGGTAGCTCGGGCAATTTGTTTCAGAACATCTTCGCTGGTGAGATCGCCGAGGGCAATGGTGAAAATCGGAATGCCATAGGCCAAGGCGCTGTCAATCACTGCTTGAGGCGTGTTGGTGCTCGAGGAGGCATTGTCAATGCCATCGGTGTACAGAATGATCGCGCGCCGGCGATTGGCCTCCAGTTTCGTCTCTTGAATCGCCAAAGCGAGCGCATCATAGATCGCGGTCGCGCCGGCCGGCACCGCGGCATCGATAACCGCGCGCAGCAACGCCCCGTTGCTGGTCATCTTTTGAAAACGCACGATGCTATGGTCGAATTGAATCACGCCGGTGCGATCGAAGCCCCGCAACAGATCGACGTAAATGCGATTCGCAACCTTGGCGTCTGCAAGTGCCTCTTGCATGCTGCCGCTGACGTCCATCACCAGCATGGTGCTCGTGGGAAATATCGCCGATTTGCGCACTTCGGTGAAAAACGGCCCGGAGGTCTGGTTGTAAATATTCGGGTCGGGCGGAATCGCTGGATTGTCGCGATGATATTCCAGCAACGGCCGCCAAATTTGCGAGATCGGCATGCCGATCTCCGCATTCTCGTTGCGGTTGAGCCAGCGCAGCGTGTTGGCCAGGCCAGTCACGACGTTGCCGCTGTCATCGGTGACGGAAATCATCGACATCACGGGAAAGGCAAAATTGGCGGTAAAGCCGCGAAAAGCATATTCACCGGCGATGGCGGTGTTATTCACGGCGATCAAAAGCGAATCGGCTGCGGCCTTTTGATTTGTGAAAGTTTGTGCGTTGGCGAGGAAGGAAGAAAAAGCAATCAACGTGCCGGTGAGCACGCGAAACGTGAGGAAGCGCCGTGGAAAGCCCATGAGGTTGATCGTCATCGCGATGGCGTCAAAGTGATGGAGACCCTGATGGTAGGCGGTGCGAGCTCCGTTGCGAAAAGACCTTTGGCGATGAAGGCGGTCGAGCGTCCTATGGTAAGCACAGTGATTGATGCAATCGAGGCGAAACGCGATGAAAATCCTGGGCCAAAACCAAAGATCGCCTGCCGTTGTTCGATTGTTGGCGTATAGCTTAATGTTTTCTCGTCAAAAAGCAAGGGGTTTTTTGTTTGCGTTTTGTCATGGAATTGATAGATTCACGCTATTCTTGCAATTGGCAGCTGAGCACAAACATAAGACCATGGCAAAACTATTTTGGGCAAAACGATTTTTAGTGTGTGGCATTCTTTTGTCGCCGATGATTGTGCGCGCACAATCATCACCCGATATTTTGCGGGAAATAACTTTTACAAAGCAGCCGAACGCATATCCTATCATGGATCGGGAGGGTCGATGCTTGGCGTGGCGTACGCGCAATGAGGTTTTTGCCGGAAATGGTTCAGGCCGCCACGGTACGGCCTTAGCCGGCAATTATCTGAAGGTGAGCGTCAGCGGAAATGGGGCAGCATTCGCAATATTGGAGGAAATGGAAGAAAAGCAGCAGCCGGGGTTGCGTTTGCGCTGGTTTGATCGCCAGGGCCGGCCGCGGGGCGAGCATGTGTTGCCCTGGCATGCCGATCATCCTTTACCGCAATTCTGCTTCAATGCAGCGGCGAGCCGGCTGTTGATTGCGGATGCCGCCTCGGCCCGCATTGTGGTCCTGAGCCCCGAAGGGCAAGTCTTGGCTGAAGCAGGTTTGTTTGGCGAGCCGCGTTATTCGAATGAACGGCCTCTGTTTCTTGCCGCGAGCATCGAAGAGTTTTTCTTGCTCACGCAAGCCTGGCCTTCAACCTCGTCGCAGTCGGAGAAGCCCGTGCTCATTTGTTTCAGCGCGGATGGGCAGGAACGCTGGCGGCAGGAATTGGCTCAGGGAACTGCCGGAGGCCTCGCCGTCTCTGATGAGGTCCATTGGATTCTGGCCGGCGCGTATCAATTGACGTCAAATCAAACGCAAGTGCGTTCTTCAATGCAATTCTTCGATCGTAACGGCAAGCTCCAAGCGACGAGCGAGGGATTGTTCCGCCACGCAATCTTTGCACAAGACGGGAGTCGCGTGCTGGTCATGGATCGCCGCCAAGCCCGTCTCCTGGGCCTCCCCGGCGGAGAGCTGTTGTGGCAAAGTGCGCTTCCCTCCCGGTCGGAGATGTTCGCCACCACTACGGGCGATGCGAGCTTGGAGAATATCTTCGCTTTGATTGCAACGAGCATTTTTAAGGGCGGCCGATTTGTTTTTGAAAAGGCGCGCCTGGTGAAATTCGATGCTGGAGGTCGCCACCAACTTGCGGCCACGCTTGATTCTGAATTGATCGAACCGGCGTTGGCCGTGAGTCGCGAGGGCAAGCAGCTTGCGCTCGCGGCGGAAGGGATATTGCGATATTATGCTTTGCTCACGGCTCCCAAAGCGGCGATCGAGTGATTTGAACCTACCGTACCAAGAGCATCTTCCTGGTCGCCGTAAATCCTCCGGCCTGCAGGCGATAAAAGTAAATTCCGCTCGGCAGGCTCGGCACGTTCCATCGCACCTCATGTTCGCCGGCAGATTGTCTCTCGCTGATGAGCGCCGCTATCTCTTTGCCGAGAAGATTGTACACTTTAATCGTCACGTAGCCTGCCTGGGGGGAGCGCGTAGCGGATTGTCGTCGACGGGTTGAAGGGGTTGGGGTAATTTTGTTGCAACCAGTATTCTCTGGGCATGTGGCGCGTTTTCCCCTCGGTCCTGCGCTCGTCGACTGAGGTGGTCCATGCCTCCGCAGCCAAGACCGTCACCGGCATGGTGTATGCACGCGATTGATAACGCACGGTGACGGTGGTTTTTCCTTCCGCTATGCCGGCGATAACGTATGGCTCAGGTATCCCTACGAATTCGGCATTGCCGGCCTCAAATGACACACCGGATTCGAATCTCAGATCTCTGCTGAAGCCATCGTGATAGGCGCCAGAAACCGAAATGGATGTACTCTGGCCCGCAGGTAAATAGAGCTCCTCTGGATAGACTTGCAAGCTGTCAAGGTCCGCGGTGACGACCACCTTTAGGGTAAGGGAGTCTAAGGCCGCGTATCCGCTATCCGCAAACCCCACTGCCAATACTTTAATGAGTCCAACCGCATTCTCAGGAACCGGATAGTCGAATGTTGCAGAGGAAGAATTCTCTCGGCGGGAATAGATGCCTACGCTCGCATTTCCCGCTGCAAATACAAGAGAAGTAACGTCGCCGGTTCCGGCGATCGCTATCGGTTGCGTTTCACCGGGCTGCGCGGCCGTTCCACTGGCCGGGCTCGTAATAGTAACAGTCCCAGCCGCTTGGTTGGCCAGGCTTGGCTTGTCAAGGGAGATACCCTCATCTAATGTCTACCTCTGCTTTTCAGACAGACTGAAAACAGAAGCCCTTCGGGCAGCACACGCGGATCAAAAACGCACACGGAAAAAGCTTTCAATCCGCGTGAGTTTTTGATCCGTGTGTAAACTTTCAGAAT
>JBOHQX010000243.1:0-22988 GCA_050732395.1 bacterium | reverse complement strand
GCGCGAGGCCATATACAAGCTGCACGCAGAAAACAAGCTGGACGAGCTGGAATTCGAGAACCTGCTGCGCGAGTCCCAGAATGTGATCCAATACGTCTATACCAGCATCATTTCGCCGTTCCCCTTTCACAATTGTTATTCGATCGAAGACGTGAAAGCGTTCATCGACGTGGTGCGCATGATCAATCCCAACGCGGTGGTGTCGATCAAAGTGTCGCCCTCGATCGACATCGAATTCATCGCCGCCGGCTTGGGCCGCATTGGCAAAGACAACACCGAAGAAATCGTGAAGGCCAAGTTCGGCAAGGTGCAGGCCGGGTATGGCGAAATGGCCGCCGAGATCGGAGCGTACGCCAAAAAGTACGGCATGAAAATCGAAATCTGGCTCGACGGCCCGCGCGGCGGCACCGGCGCTTCGCCGAACATCATCAAAGGCCAGATGGGCATGCACATCGAATATGCCGTGCCGCTGATTCACAATCGCCTGGTGCGCGACGGCCTGCGCAATCAAGTGAGCTTCTTCGTGAGCGGCGGTATTCGTACTTATGAAGACGTGATAAAAGCCGTGGCGCTGGGGGCGGATGGTGTGATTTGGGGGACGGCGCCGTTGGTGGCGATCGGCTGCGACCGCAATCGCAACTGCCAGGACGGCTGCTCGCGCGGCATTGCAACCAGCAATCTCATCATGCAAAAGTTACGCGACGTTGAATTGAATGCGCTGCAGATGGTCAATACCTTCGCCATTCTGCAAATACAAGTCATGCGCGCCCTGGCCGCGCTGGGCTTTAAAGACATTCGCGAGCTGCGCGGACGCCACGACAAATTGCATTGGATCGGCTTGAAGGAGCGCGTCGATCATCGTGAGCGTTTGCACAAAGAAATCGCCAAAGAAACCGAACGCGATGAAGACAAGCAGCGCCAACACACGGAGAGACGAGCCACCGCCCAGAGCAATTGTGGCGTCGCGGCGGTCAACGGCACCGCGCCGGTGCCGAGTTACATTCTCGATGAAACGCTGGCGTGCATGAAAAATCGCGGCATGGACGGCGTGGGCGTGGCGAAGGCCTTGTGCTTCCCGCAACATCCGGACGATTACGCCTATCGCGTCATGGTGAAGGGCGTTTTGCAGATAGAGATGGAAGAAAATCTCGCGCTGCAATGGCAGGCCGCAGGGCGCCGCTACTCGACCGGCGAACTGCGCGCTGCGGCACGTGATTTGGTGTTGCGCCGTCGCGCGCAATTGATGAACAGCATTCGCCGTGTCTTCCTCGATCCCTACTTCGAATTCAAGGAAACCAATGAAGCCGCCCCAGTGCGAGAGCGTTACAAATGCGATAAAACCGGCATGGAACGCGATTATCGCGAATTCGGCAACGACAATACCGATCCTGGCGATCTATACACTTTCTTCATACGCGTGAAGCCAGAAGCACTGCAGGATTATGTCGAAATCGTACTGCTCGACGATGATCCTGCTTCCGCCGGCAACCACCAACATACGCGCACCCGTTGCCTGCGCGGCATGTTCCCGACTGTCACGCGGCAGAATTATAAGGGCTCGGTAATATTCCTGCAGAAGGCCGAAGATTTATTCGTCCTTCAGCATGCGATCGATCTCACCCGTGTGCTGTACGCCTCGGAAGCACCGCTGGAACAATTGGAGAAATTCGTGCGCCACAATGGCTTCGCGGGCAATGGCCAGGCCTTCTTCGAGATCAAAACCGTTGTCGAAAAAGCGCTCGAAGAACCCGAGCCCTATTTGCGGCTCATGCATGATTTCCTTCAAGCTTACCCGTTTGCGCAGTATGAGCATCGTTATGAAGCGCGGCGCATGCGGCTGGCGGCGGTGATGTCCTGCGGCAAAAATTTCGCCACGTGGAAAACCGCAGGCCGTGAGGTGCCCTGGCAAACGCCGGCCGCGCCCAACAACATCATTCACGTGCGCCTGGCCACGGGCTCCGTCGTCGAGCAGATGAACAGCCATCCCTTTTCAAATTTGCACACCGCGTTGACCCACAACGGCGAAACCACGAACTACGAAGCGTTGAAACAGCGCGTGGAATTTTTTGGCCTGTCGCCGCTGGCGACGACGGACACGGCCGTGGCCGCGCTCAAGTTTCATTTGACCGCCGA
Source organism: bacterium (assembly GCA_050732395.1). Lineage (GTDB taxonomy): Bacteria > Zhuqueibacterota > Zhuqueibacteria > Zhuqueibacterales > Zhuqueibacteraceae > JBIOXB01. The sequence goes on along the minus strand of JBOHQX010000243.1, from coordinate 20,855 downwards.
CGAATGGGAATATCCGGATTGGGCGTTGTTCGAGAGTTTTTCTCCCACTACCGGCGATGACTTGCATCTTGTCGATCCCAATTTGCGGCCGCAACTCGAAGAAGTGCAGCGTGTGGAGTTCGCCAGCTCGCCGGATGGCCCATATCAATATCTGTGCTTGCGGCACAATCCCTACACCAAAGTCACCGAGCGGGTGGATTTAAAGGATCCGGCGGATTTGCGTCCGAATGTCAGTGCGTTCTGGATCGACAAGAGCAATGGCCAGCCGCGTGCGTTCAGCATCATCTCGTCTGAAGAGCAGGCGGTTCATCGCCTGTTACAATTGCTGGATCATGAGGGCTTGATCGATGGTGGCGTGCCCGATCTCACCTGGGTTAGTAGCGGCATGATCAGCCGTTATAAATTCGATGAGCAACAACGTATCCAATCGTTCGAATTCGTCGATCGCTACGGCCAGCAGATTGTTCCGGAAGATTTCGGCGTGCATTACAGTTGGGCTCGCGAAAAACTGTATGAGCCACCGGCGGCGATCGTCACGCAACTGCAAATATCAGAATTCATAGATTACACGCCTGAGGCGTTTGCGCGCCATCTTGCGGTGTGGGATTTCAACACCTATCGCTGGATATTGATTCGCCTGGTCGATGAAATTATGAACCATGGTGGGCGGGGTCAAGCCATGCCCATCGACTCCGCTCGGAGTGAGTCGGTTCATGAGAACCCGACACGGTTCACTCGCGCGCTGCATCTGCTGACCTGGTTGAACGATTACATGCGCACGCTGGACACCGGCAGCAAAGCAAAAAGCTCGCTGTTGGACATCACGCGCCGCGAGCTGAACCGTTTACTGGACTGCACGGCAGAAGGCCTCATCGCTGGCCACGTGCATGTTCAGCGCAAGAGCGCTCAGCAATTCAATCTTAAGCCGGCTGGTGAGAAAGAAGCCTTGGTGATCGATGCGAGCGGCTTTTTGCCCGAGGGCACCGATCCCGAATTTTGCCTGGCGGCATTTCTGTGCCAGGCTTATGAACTGGGCTGGCGGCGATACATCCTTTACCGCGTGAGCGGCCAGCGCCTGATCTCGACGGCGGTAATGGGCAAGCGCGACACGGATGACGTCGAGATGGACGTGTACGGCGCGGCCGGCGAATACTTTGGTGCATTCATGCAAGGCGGGATTATACGTTTGCACGGCAATGCCCAAAATTTCTGCGCGATGTGTATGCATCACGGCGATCTCTATATTTTCGGCAATGCCGGCAAAGTTTGCGGCTACGCCTCCAAGGGCGGAAAAGTTTTCATCATGGGTAACGTCGTGGATCGCGCGTGGACGAATTCCGTGGATGATGTGCGCTGCCAGAAATTGGAAGTCATGATTTTAGGCTCGGCGAGCAAATTTGCGGGCGAGTCGTTAATGGGCGGCAGTTTCTACTTTGGCGGCCTGCATTTCGATGCCGCCGGCAAGCTGCGCACGAATGACCGCCCGTATCTTGGCACCAAATTGCTGGGCGGCGCCTCGCGCGGGAATTTCTTTTTCTTTGATCACAAAAATCGCCTGGAGCCGTTCCAATATGCTCACGGCATTCTCATAGAGATGAGTCGTTCGGATTGGGAGAAAGGCCTGGCAACATTCAAAAAGATTCTGGAGCTATCGCGCGTTCCGGTAATCGTGGAAGCAGGGAAGGAATTTGTCGAAGTCGACGGAGGGCCGGTCGAGTTGTCACCGGCACATTTCAAATTGATCGTGCCGCGCGGCGGGTTGAAGGGATATGAGTCGCATTGATTTGTTGGTTTCCAAGTCTGTTTTGGAATTACAGCGTTTTCCATTTGCGTAGGCGGGCAAATCACCTTTGTCATGCTGAAGGAATCAGACTAAGTGAAGACGTGCTGTTTCCTCTTCTAAAATGCCGCTTGTTCGCTTGGCGAACGATACTTATATTTGTTCACTAATTGGCTCCACCATATTTTGAGGAAGTGTATTATGCCGTTTCAGCCCAAACTCTATCACGGGTTCGAGCACGAGACCATGGAAGCGAAGATTCGAGGATTCTTGCAATTCAGCCCCGGTGAACGGTTCGAACAAATGGTCGGCGCGATCGAGCTCGCATTGCTGGCGCAAAAGTCACTCAAGGAGCAACATGCTCGAAAGATACCTCGACCTGCTGCGAGCCCTGCACGAAGCGAAAATTAAGTATCTGGTTATCGGCGGGTTTGCTGCGATCATGCACGGCATTCCTCGTTTTACTAAAGACTTGGACCTCGCCATTGTCCCCGAGCTTTCTACCTGTCAGGCAATATCGGGCGAGATTTAGGAGCTTGTTGAGCCTACTGGATGACATTTTAAGCAAACTCCTTCAGCGCTGCCGCCAGCAGCGGAATCATGACTTCATGATGGCCGATGAAATTGTAACCCTTGCCGCCCTGCAAAGTCGGCCGTTGCACGACGTTCACGCGCGGGCGATAATGCGCGAACATGTCGAAGTTGGCGGTATAGAAATTATTGACAGGAGGATTGACATTGCGGCAAATCGTGAGTGCCTTGAGAAAAACTTCGGGCATGACGACATTCGATCCGAAATTCAACACCACGCCGCCTTCATTGATTTTGCCAACTTGCGCCGTGAAAATCTTGAAATCCCGAAAGGATAATTCACCGTAACCTGCACCATCGGCGCTGGGATGTTGGTGAATGATGTCCGTGCCGATGGCAACGTGAATGGTTGCCGGAATGTTCAGCTCGAATGCCGTCGCCAGCAAACTGATCTTATTTTCACTTTTGATTTCCGACAGTGCGTCGCCTACAGCTTCGCCGAAACCCTGCCCAGCCGTTCTCCCACTCTCCACAGCTTGATTGATGAATTCGCCGGTTTCACGCGCCATCCCGAAGCTGCCGTCGGCCAGGCCTTCTGCGACTTCTTCGGAAGTTTGTCCAAACAAAGCCAGCTCGGTATCGTGCACTACACACGCGCCGTTCATCGCGAGACAGGTGACAAAGTTCTTGTGCATCAAATCGATCAGCAGCGGCGATAGGCCGACCTTGATTACATGCGCTCCCATCATCACGATCACCGGCTTCTCGTGCTCGCGCGCGGTCAGAATGTGCTGCACCAATTCGCGCAAATCCTTCGCCGCGAGAATGTTGGGCAAGGAGTTCCAGAACGTCTCAAAGAAATCTCCTCGCCGGAAAGGCTGCGCCAATTCTTCGCGATGCACCTTGCTGTGCCGCTGCTGGACGGGGTAGGTTTTGACCTTGTGGAGGTCGATTTCGGGGTATTTGGACAACGGTGCTCTAAGAATAATTTCCAACGGATAGAAAAACCCAACGGATAAGAAATCCGTTGGGTTTTTCTATCCGTTGGAGACAAAAATCTCTGTTTTTTCCGACCAAATTTGGCTATCACTACAACTTTAAGTCAACGCCACCGCCAGGGATGTCATGCTGAAAGCATCTTCCCAAGCACCGAGCACAAGGCCGAAATGGACTGTGATATTGTATCAAGGAACTCTGCCATCCTCAGGAATTGCCATTCGCAACCTCTGCTTGATAGCTGTTCAACAAACGGCTTTTTGCTCGATATTCTCTTGTCGTATCCACTTCAACCAAGCGATTCTTAATAAGGTGCATGTTGACAAAGGTTTTATTTTTCAAGTAAAGATAAGCCAACTGTGGCTCACCATTATCTTGTGTTTGTTCATCGAGTCTCAAAAACACCTTTTGACCGTTGGTAAGGCGCTGAATGAATGCAATGGCATCAGCAGCTTTTTCAGCAATGGGTTTTACGCCTAAAAGACGAATTTTTTGGCCGTTGCTCAGCTCAACACAATCAGGTGCCTCGACTCGTTTGACGGAGTAAAACCGTTCGGTGGACTTTTCTTTTCCACTTATCTTGGAGCCAAAATGAATTTCTCTCGGGTCCATCTTTTTGTCAAATTTAACGCGATCGACAAAAATGTAGGGCAATTGCGCGATTTCCACTTTGAGATCACGCCGAGGAGTTTCAGATTCGATGATTTCAAATTCGGTCGGTCCACCAAAGAGGTCGGCTTCTCTGATATCCAATTTGTCTTTAAGAATGGGCAGGAATTCTCTGTTGATCTCATAGCCAATGGAATTGCGCATTAAATTACGTGCCGCCAACGAAGTCGTGCCGCTACCCAGGAAGGGATCGAGCACCATTTCACCGGGAAAAGAAAACATGCGAATAAGCCGGCGCGGTAATTCCTCCGGAAAAGCCGCGAGATGCTGGTTCTGCTTCTCGCCGGGGAAATTCCAGTGCCCATAAAAATACTCGTTCCATTCTTCCGTGGTGAGTTTGGAGTTTTCTTTCTGTTCTGGTGTGGGTTTGGGGGATTTGCCCAATTTTTTGAAAATAAGAATAAACTCGTAGTCCAATTTCACAATGCCATTGCGCGGATAAGGGAATGAGCCCATGATCGTGGCGCCACCGCTGGTGTTGACCGTCGTCACTTTTTGCCAAATAATGGCGCCCATGTAATCGAAACCGATGGTCTCACAGAATTTGATGATTTCCGTGCGGATCGGAATGATTTTATAACGACCATAATAAACCGAGCGCGCAAACTGATCGCCGATATTCACGCACAAGCGACAGCCGGGATAAAGCACGCGATAGCTTTCGTTCCATACAAGATTCAAATTGTTGATGTAGTCTTCATACGTATCGTTGAATCCGATCTGATTTTCATGGCCATAATCTTTGAGTTGCCAATAGGGCGGAGAGGTGATGACGAGATGCACGGACCCGTCTTTTACCTCAGCCATCGCACGAGAATCGCCGAGAATGATGCGGTGCTGCGTTTTGAGGTTTTGCATTCTTTTCTTTCCTACGGTTGATTCTACGGTCTTTCTGTCTCCTGCAGGAGCGGAAGAATTTCTTCTTGTGACAGCCCAGTCAACTCTAAAATCAGCCCGATTTCAAACCCCATGGCGATCATCTTTTGTGCCGTCTCGAGTTTGTCCTCGAGCTTGCCTTCTCGCCGACCTTTTTCAAAAATCTCTTCTTTTTCTTTTTGGATGGATGAGGTTAACATATTTCGAACCTCCTGGAGAGATGAATAAGTACGTTCCAGCTTGTCGTAATCTTCGACGGGAATCCTGCCGTGGTGATACAATTGCACGAACCAATTCAAAAGTAATGATATTGCAGTTTTGTCCTCTTGCTTCTGAAATACTGCCAGAAATTCTCTAATCACCAGAGCAATGTCGTAATGCGCCTCGATTAAAAACAAAGTCGAAACGACATTCTTGATCTTCAGCAATTTCTCTTTAGAGAGCTCATTGATGGCAATTTTGAAATACCGAAAATTGATGCCATAACTGCCCAAAAGCCTGCTACCATCGATCACTTCAGAAAGATCCGTCGGGACCGTCCAAGCGCTGCTGCCGTTATACAAAAGCAGGGGGAACACAGGTGGTAACTTCCGAGGGTTGCGATGAGAAGTTACATAATCCATATAAAAGTTAGTAATGTAATTCGACAAATTCAAGCTGGTGAAATAGTCCACCTCGGATTTGAATTCCAGGAGAATGACAACGATGATCTCCTGCTCCTTCAAGCTGGCCTTATAGATGACGTCGGCAGTCGTTTCTTTGTAATGATCCGAGACGAATGACTTGTCAAGCGTTTCGCAATGGCCGAAATCTACTTCAGCAACCCAAGGTTCGTCAACGAAAGTTTCCAAAAGTTGGCGAAAGATTTCCTTGTTTTTGAACAGCCTTTTGTAGCCGCGGTCGTGAATCTGATGCATTTGCACCCCCCGTAAATTTTCCTAATTTGTATCTATTCAGCGGCCTTCTCCCGACTGGTAGTTTGTTCGCCGAGTAACACATTCTGTCATCCAGGAGGGAACTTTTCAAAGTTAAGGCACGATGTTATGCTCAAAAAGACTCCTCCTGAGTGACATGTTACTTGGAAGCGCCTTACTTTGGTTTTGCAAAGCTTGAAGCGCAAGGCAAAGTCAGGTGCTTCCAAACAACATGTCATGCAGGAGGCTTCTTTTTCAGCATAAGCACCGTGCTCAATATCAAAAAGATCCTTCCAGGGTGACATCATAATGTTACTCACCATACTAACTCTGCAACCGGAGTCGGAAGCTGAATAATAACCTCAATCTGATGAACGTGACATTAACGATCTTGAAGTACTTGCTCGGCTGGAGCCGGTGATTGGGCGATTTCCAGTGCAGTGAGCAATTGGCGAAATTTTTCCATCGCGGATTGCTCTTCTTTCCCTAGCCGATACGCAAACCCATCCAAATACACCTGCACCTCCGCCGGCGTCAATCCCAAACGCTTGCCGTGCCATGCGCCGAAATTAGGATGGCGTTGATCCGCGTCGAGCGCGGCTTGTTCCAGCTGTCGCACGAGTGCCTGCTTCTTGTCTGCGCTCACACCGCGGCGAATGGCCCAAACGGCAAAAACAAAGGGCAAGCCGGTCCATTCATGCCATTCATGCCCGAGATCGAACACGAATCGGAATCCGGCGAGACCAGATTTGGCGCGCAACAGTGCTTCATCACCGATGACCAGCACCGCATCAAATTTTTGCGCTTCCTGCACCTGAAACACGGGATGCATGCGCTCGAGATTGGCGGCGACGCCGTACTTGTGCGCAAGCAAAACTTTCAGTAATTCGATCGAGGTTGAGGTTTCGGAAGTGACACCGATGCGCCGGCCTTGCAAGTCCATCCAATTGTAGTTCGAATAAAAAACCACACTGCGCGCAAAATTTCTGACTGCAATGCCATAGTCGAGTGCTTCATATTCCTTCTCAGCATGCCAGAAGTCCAACAAAGAGAACGGGCCGCCGTCAATATCCTGCGTTTCCGCCAGTCGCCCCATTTGGCGCGGCGTGAGCGGCAACACCCGGAAGGGTCGGTTCTCGAAACGATCATAAAACGGTACACAATTGAGATACGGGATTTTGCCGATCGTATCGGCGTCGTGTACCGCAATCGGATTGTAGAGAATATCGCGCTCGACCGGTACTTTGCCGCTGCTTTTTATCAGCTTGATCACGTGCTCTTTCGCCAGCGCAATCGGGCTGGTGGCTTTGGCTGCATGCGCAATGCGCTCTTCACCGACGGTACCGTCCATGTCATCCGCGCCGAAGGACAGGGCTACCGGTGCAACTTGTTCGGTGAGCATGATCCAATACGCCTTGATATGCGGGAAATTATCGAGCATCAATCGAGAGATGGCGATGGTTTTCAGATCATCCACCGCCGAAGTGTAACGCGTCTTGATGCCGGTGTCGCCGGGCTGAAACGCAAGTGGAATGAAGGTCATGAACCCGCGTGTGAGCTCTTGTTGCTCGCGCAGCTTGATCATGTGGACCACGCGTTCTTCGTAAGTCTCGACGTGGCCGTACAGCATCGTGGCATTGGTGGGAATGCCGAGGCGATGCGCAGTATCGTGAATCTCCAACCAGCGCTTGCCGCCGATTTTCTGATTGAACAGCAGCCGCCGCACGCGTTCTGAAAAAACTTCCGCCCCGCCGCCGGGCATGGTGGTGAGTCCGGCACCTTTTAGTTGCATCAATACTTCGGAGATCGGCAGTTTGAATTTTTTGGAAAAGAAATCGATCTCCACCGCAGTCCACGCCTTGATGTCGATTTGCGGGAAATGTGCCTTGATCTGCCGCATCATATCCACGTAAAAGTCCCACGGCCATTCCGGATGCAAGCCGCCGACCACGTGCACTTCATGCAAATCCGGCGTGAGCTTGTTGAGTATGTTCTGCATGGTCATTTCATACGCGGCCGGATCACTGGCTTTCACCGCAAAATCGCAAAATTTGCATGACAGTACGCAAATGTTTGTGGGATTGACTTGACGATTCACAACAAAATAAACAGCGTCACCGCTCCTCGCACGCTGTACGGCGTGCCCCATTTTGCCGATGGACATTAGGTCATTGCTATCAAACAAAGTCACGCCGTCTTGCAACGACAAGCGCTCGGCGGCTTGCACTTTTTCCCATATCGGAAGCAGGCGTTGGTCGCGAAAGCGGATGGTGGGGAAATGAGACATGAGCATGAACCCTTTCCTGCTGTGTATTCGAATCGAAGCGCTCTTCTCGCACGATTTCAAATCTCAAATGTCATGCTGTGAGAATCTTCTCAAGCGCTGGGCACAATCTTCAGCTTCGCAAAAAATTTCAGCGTTTGGGAAGCTTCCTACAAATACCATATGAAAAAGCGCATATCAAAACTTGAATATCCAGGCCAAATCTTATGTAACCACACAAACAAAACTATCGCCAATATTCCTCCCACCGACGATTCACCCTATCGCGCACCTCCTCACGCATCACGAGCGGCGCAGGATAGCCCGTTTTCCACGTCGCGTCGATACCCAAGACGCCGCGATAAACCGGGCTGATGCCCATCAACCTCTGCTCGGTAAAAATCACGTCCCGCTCGCAATCGAACCGCGTGAAGATACCCCAAATGTAACTCTCCTGACGATTCAAATCAACATCTTCGCTCACCGCCGCGATTATTTTCAAGCTGCCCAGTTCCGGAATCCGCACCAACTTCTCGATCGCGCTTCGCCCCTCACCATTCACTTTGACCACCAACAACGCATCTTGATAAACTCGCCCATCCAGAATCTCCTTATACTCTCGTGGAAGCCGCGCCACCACTCGTTCAACCTTCTCCCTCTCCCCCTCTCCCCTACTCCCCCCATCCCCTCCCCGTTCCGCGCCCTGCACCCTGCGCTCTGCGCCTTTCCCCGTCGCATCCAAAATCATCTTGCTACCGAGATTCATCTTGAACGAAGTGAAATCCAGCGTGTCCAGCGGCACTTTGGGTATCATGACGAAGTCATAATGTGGATCAAAATTCATTTTGACGGCGCCCAGCACGGCATCGAAGTCGCGCACATTGACATCTTCCGAGACTAAAATGATGCACTTCGTAAGCGAGAGCTGATCCGTGCCCATCAACCCCAGCGCTGATTTCATCGCTTCCTTTTGATAACGTTGCTCGACGCTGACGACGAGCAGATTGTGAAATCCCGCTTCGTAGTAGGCCCAGACGGATTTGATTTCCTTGTGAATCAAACGCACGAGCGGCCCGAGAATCTGTTGCGTGGCGTCGCCGAGGAATTTATCCTCCATTGGCGGAATGCCCACGACGGTCGCGGGATAGATCGCATTGCGGCGGCGTGTGATCTTGTTGATATTGAATAGCGGAAACGGCGCAGCATGAGAATAGTGGCCGAAATGATCTCCAAATGGCCCCTCGAGTCTGGTCTCCTGCAGCGGCACTTTGCCCTCGAGAATGAATTCGGCATGCGCAGGCACGAGCATATTGATTGAGCGCGCCCGCGCCATGGGCACCGGCGCGCCACGCAAAAAACCAGCGAACATCACTTCATCGATGCCTTCCGGCAAAGCAGCGATCGTCGCGAGCAACAAGGCCGGATCCGTGCCAAGTGCTACGGCGACTGCAAATTCTTGTTTCAGCTTCTGCGCTTGATAATAATGAAATCCGCCACCCTTTTGAATTTGCCAGTGCATGCCCGTGGTGCGGTGATCGTATATCTGCATGCGATACAGGCCGACATTACGTTTACCATCGCGAGGGTCCTGTGTAAAAACCTGTCCAAGCGTAATGAAGCGGCCGCCGTCCTCCGGCCAGCATTGTTGAATGGGTAATAAATCCAGGCGAGGTTCTTCCATAACTTCTTGCGACAGCGCGCGGCGAGCCCTCTTTGGGCGTGCGGCTAGAAATCTTTTGACCATCGGCCAATGATTGACGATTAATCGCGGCCTGGGCGGCATGGCTTGCTCGACAAAGTGAATCAACTCTTCGCCGAGTTGTTCCGGATGTTTGCCCAAAGCCCATTCAATACGGCGCTCGTTTGCCAGGAGGTTGATCGCGAGCGGGAACTTCGCGCCTTTGACGTTTTCAAAAAGCAACGCCGGCCGGCTTTCTTGCAGAGCGCGCACGGCGATTTCCGTCACTTCCAAAACCGGATCGACTTCAATCTTGACGCGGTGCAATTCTCCGAGGGGTTCCAGATAACGAGCGTAATCGCCCAAAGCTTGAAAGCGCATGGTAAAGATCAGAATAATTTTGACTTCAAGTCATTGTACTATTCAGCCTTATTCTCTGTAAGAGCCCATCTGAAACCCCTGAAATGTCATCCCTGCGGGATGACAGTATAAAGTTCTCGGAGAGGCTGTAAACGGATTGAGCGGATAAAACGGATTTTGAGGCCTGATATCTGTTCAATCCGTTTAATCCGCTTACTTTTTTACCTGTGATTGGGCATATGGGCTGAAGAGTTACAAATCATCTTTGATTGTTCGCGAATCTCAAAGCATGCCTTGAATCTTATCTTTCACTTTCAAGGGACTGGAAACGCCGGCGAACACGACTTCGGCATCGTTGCTTGCCGCGCTGCTGAATTCGATGTCGCCGAGATTCAACAGGCGTTGCAAAACGGTCTGCTTCACGTTGATGCTGCGCACATCTTCGACCCGCACCGATCGCACTTCGCGCGCGATGAGGCCGTGGCGGCTTTCGATGACGCCATTTTCAATAGAGAAGTGCCAGGAAAGATGCCGGTAGGCAATGATCACGCACAATACGATGATGGGCAAACCGAAAGCCAACAACAAGAAACTGGTACCTCCGCGATTATTCGTATTTCGCGTCTCATTCAAGGAAACCATCAAAAGCCCAAGCAGGACTAGCGTCAATAAAATTGCCCCCCATTGATTGCGCAGAGCCGGTCGATCGACATAACCCATGATGCGCTCCTCTTCTGCTTGCGGTTCTGCAAGCGATGCGTTATAATGCAAAAAACTTGCTGCATGTGCAAGCCATAAAATGCGCCGGCCAATCAGAGCACTGTTACCCCAGCTTTGATAAGCACTTTGTGATGTCATTCAGATTGGAGTACAAAATGATAACCTTCTCTTTATCTCCGCTCCACGCTTTCAATATCATGTTCATGACCATATTGCTGGTAACGGCGCTGGCGCCGGCACAAACACAAAATACGCCGGCCCGCGCTCGCGAACTCGGCATTCATGTCGGCATTCTGCCGCCGGGCCTATTGAATGCCATTACCGACGTCTCGGCTGTGAAGGTCGGGCATTGCACTGTATGGCAGGGCGATTCCGTGCGCACGGGGGTGACGGTGATTGTCCCGCACGCAGGCAATCTTTTTCAAGAAAAAGTTCCGGCAGCGATTTATTGCGGCAATGCTTTTGGCAAGCTGGCGGGATACACACAGGTGGAAGAATTGGGCACGCTCGAAACGCCGATTGCGCTCACGAATACGCTCGGCGTCGCCACTGCCGTGCAGGCACTGGTGAAATACACTTTGGCGCAATCCGGCAATGAGAGTGTTTTTTCTGTGAACGCGGTTGTAGGCGAAACTAATGATGGATGGTTAAACGATATTCGCGGCATGCACGTGAAAGAAGAACACGTGCTGCAAGCTTTAATAAATGCCAAGACTGGGCAAGTTGCAGAAGGCACCGTAGGCGCAGGCACGGGCACGAGCTGTTTGGGTTTCAAAGGCGGTATCGGGACTTCATCTAGAATGCTACCAAAAGAATTGAGCGGCTACAGGGTCGGCGTCTTGGTGCAAACGAATTTCAGCGGTATTCTCACCATCAATGGCGCGCCGGTCGGCCGCGAGCTGGGTAAATTTTATTTGCGCGAATACACGCCATTGAAAGATGACGGCTCATGCATGATTGTTGTTGCAACCGATGCACCGCTTTCCGTGCGCAATTTGAAAAGACTGGCGCAACGCGCGGTTTTGGGTTTGGCCCGCACAGGCAGCGTGATGGCCAATGGCAGCGGTGATTACGTCATTGCTTTCACCACGGCGTATCGCATTCCACACGCGACGCCACGAACAGAAAACAACGCGGGCCTCTTGCCCGCCGTACAATTGCTGCACGATGAAATGATGACACCGCTGTTTCTTGCTGTTGTCGAAGCGACGGAGGAAGCTGTTTATAATTCTACGTTCATGGCGGCGACGGTGAAAGGTAGGAACGGTCACGTGCGTGAAGCCATTCCCGTCGACAAGACTTTGGAGATTTTGCAGCGCTATCAGGTTTTAAATCTGCAAGAAAAGTTGCCGGGGGTAAGAATGCACTAAGTTTTGAATTGCAAAATTCAGGCTTATTGACGACATTTTCGTGAGTCGGGGGAGGGAACTCAACCGTTAGGCATGCACTTCTGCCCAGTCCTCGGCACAACGTCGAGATTGACAACGCGTATTTCGATAAAAATCACTTGAGAAAAAAAGTGGTGGCTGGGTGTCTTTTTCATATCCTTAACCATCAGTCAAAATTGATAAACCAACCCAGGGGACTTTCCTATGAGAAAAGCACTCATCGTCGGTATCGATCACTACCCGAATGCGCCTTTATCCGGCTGCGTGAATGACGCCAAGCGCATGCACGAAATTCTTTCCCGGCATCAAAATGGCAAGGCCAACTCCACTTGCAAAACCGTGGTCTCGGGCGAACAAAAGATCACCCGGGCCTTGCTGCGTGAACACCTGCAAGATTTGTTCGGACACAAAGCGGACGCAGCCTTGTTCTACTTCGCCGGCCACGGTGTGGTCACCAAATTCGGTGGTTATCTCGTAACCCAGGATTTCAAGGAAAATGACGAAGGCGTCGCCATGCTCGATCTGTTGAGTTTGGCGAATCAATCGAGGATCGGTGAAGTGGTGATCATTTTGGATTGCTGCCATGCCGGTGCAGCAGGCCTGATTCCGGCTTTGCAAAGCGACCAGGTGCTTCTGCGCGAAGGCGTTTCCATTCTCACGGCCACCAGCCCGATGCAAAAAGCCGTTGAGATGGATGGCGGTGGAGTGTTCACGACGCTGCTTTGCGGCGCGCTGGATGGCGGCGCAGCGGACGTGATGGGCAACGTCTCGGTCGCGGGTATTTACGGTTTTCTGGATCAAGCTTTCGGCGCATGGGGCCAGCGGCCCTATCTCAAATCGCACGTCTCACAACTCGTAACGCTGCGCGAATGCCAGCCGGTCATCGATCCTGCGATTATTCGTCGCCTGCCGGAATACTTTTCATTTGCAGAATTTGAATATCCTCTCGATCCTTCTTTCGAACCGACCTCGGGCCAGCCCGACGAAAAAAATATGGCAATCTTCGAGCATCTGCAAAAATGCCGCGATGCCAGATTGTTGGTTCCGGTTGGTGAAAAGCATTTATACTATGCTGCAATGAATTCCAAGAAGTGCAAGCTGACGCCGCTCGGACAATTTTACTGGAAACTTGCCAAAGAGGAAAAAATATGAAAGCCGGCATCACCGGACATCAAAATCTGGGAGATGAAGAAACAGTGGCTTGGGTAACGGAAAGTTTGTTAAATGCTATAACGCAACACAAAGTAGATTATGGTTTCACCTCGCTTGCCATCGGCGCCGATCAGCTTTTCGCCCAAATCTTGCGCGACCGGGGCATTCCCTACACCACGGTGCTGCCATGTCAAAAAATCGAAAAGACTTTTCAAACACCTGCGCATTTGGAAAACTATCGTCGCTTGTTGAAGAATGCGGCGTCCGTCGAAACTTTGAATTTTATCGAGCCAGCGGAAATCGCTTTTTTTGAAGCAGGCAAACGAGTGATCGATCTTTCTGAAATTCTTGTTGCCGTATGGAACGGCCTGCCGGCCAAGGGCTTGGGTGGCACGGCGGATGCGGTGAAGTATGCGCTGGATCAGAAGAAATCCGTCGTACATATTAATCCGATTACCAAGCAAGTTATAGAAAAAGGATAACTTTTCAGCTCACTGCCCGAGCGCTCTTGCTTTTTCTGGAGTTGGAACGATGCTTTGAAAAGTCAACTCCTCATCACATAGAAATGCAGCGCTCGGGCAGTAGTCTCTTGGTGAGGCTGTGATGGGATACGTACTCGGCTTTGAAAACGATATCTTTATCAGTTATACTCACATTGATAATGACCTCTTAGCACAGGAAGAAGGTTGGGTATCCTTCTTTCATGACAAGCTGCGCAAACGCCTGCGCCAGTTGCTTGGCGCCGAGCTCGATATTTGGCGTGACGCCAAGCTGCAAGGCAATGACTACCTCAGCGATGCACTCCTAAAACAACTTCCCCGAATTGCTATACTGGTTTCGATCTTGTCTCCACGCTATATTCAGTCCGAATGGTGTCTGCAGGAATTACAGGAATTCGCCGAGGCGGCGGAGAAGACCGGTGGCCTCAGGATTCATGATAAGGCACGCATCTTCAAGGTGGTGAAAACCCCTATCCCTCGTGAGCAGCATCCGCCGGCATTACAAGGCTTATTGGGTTACGAATTTTTCAAGATTGATCCTCAAACTGACAGGCCCAGCGAATTCCGGCCTGAATTGGGGCCGCAAGCCAAGCAAAAATTTTGGGAAAAGCTCGAAGATCTTGCCTACGACGTGCATCTTTTGCTCAAAGAGCTCAAAGCAAATGCGGAAGGTAAAATCCCCATGCCCTCCACAAACGGCGCGGCGATATATCTCGCCCAAACCACGTCCGATTTGCACGGGGTCTATGATACGATCCGCCGCGAGTTGTTGCAACGCCATTGCGCCGTTCTGCCGGAAGGCGATCTGCCCCTGCACAATACCGCTGCCCTCAAGCAGCGTGTGCTTGCAGATCTTGGCCGCAGCAGCTTTTTCATTCACTTGATCGGCGAGAAATACGGGCTTGTGCCGGAAGATGAAACACATTCTTTCGTTCAGATTCAGCATGAACTGGCCGAGCAACTCAGCCGCGCTTCAAATTTTTGGCGGTTGATTTGGCTGCCACACGGACTAAAAGCCTCTGACGCGCGCCAGCAAGACTTTATCCAAGTCTTGCGCACCGGCGGATATTGGCAGCAGCGCGCTGACCTGCTCGAAACTCCACTGGAAGAACTGAAGACTACGATTCTAAGCAGATTGCGCAATGGCAAAACCAGTGACGGCGGTATGAAACCGCCTAGCGGGCCTCCTCGCATCTATTTGATCTGCGACCGGCAAGACCGCGCTGCTGCACAACCAGTTGCCACCTATCTGTTTAGTCAAGGGTTCGAGGTCGAGTGGCCCGCATTTGAGGGCGATGAAACCATGCTGCGCGAGACACACCAAAACAAAATGGTGCAATGTGATGCCGTCCTCATTTTCTGCGGTGAAGCTCTCGACACCTGGCTCGGCAGCAAAACTGCAGATCTGGAGAAAGTCTATGGTTGGCAAGCCAGTAAACCGCCGTTCAAGGCCCAGGCGATTTATTTTGCTCCACCACAAAAGGAGTTCAAAGAACTTTACCTCAGCCATCAAATCATCGTCACAAAAAACTTTGCGGCTTTTAGGCCGGAGGATTTACGCGATTTTGTGGCGGCGCTGAGAGCACCGGGGTGAGCATGCGAGGTGTTGATTGATTCTGCAAGTACTTGATTTGAATGCAGACCTTGGAGTGATCATGGGCAGGTCCTGATCTGCGTTGCTTATTTTTGAACGCAGATGACGCAGATTGACGCAGATTTTAGGCTAGAAACGAATTGAGCAGATGGGGGTGAATCATGGCTCGGGATACAAACACACGGATCTTACAGAACTCATTATCAAGGCATTTAATTCTGCTTACAAGAAACTGGGTTATGGCTTCCTTGAAAAGGTCTACATGAAAGCTCTGATCTGCGTTTATCTGCGCCGTCTGCGTTCCTTGTTTTTTGAACGCAGATGACGCAGATGAACGCAGATTTTAGGCTAGAAACGAACTGAGCAGATGGGAGGTGAATCATGGGCTCGGAATACAAACACACCGATCTGACGGAACTCATTATCAAGGCGTTTTATAGTGTTTATAGGACACTGGGCTATGGCTTCCTCGAAAAGGTCTATGTCAAGGCTTTAGTGATCGAAGTGAGGAAACTTGGGCTCGAGGTTGTTCAGGAAGCGGCGATCAAAGTTTATTATGATCGCCAGGTTATCGGTGAATACTTTGCTGATTTGTTGGTAAACAACCTCGTCATCGTCGAAGTCAAAGCCGCCCAAATGCTCAATGATGCGCACGAGGCCCAATTGCTGAACTATCTCAAGTCCACAAGTTTTGAAGTGGGCCTGCTGCTCAATTTTGGGCCCGAGCCTCAAATTAGACGAAAAGCATTTGACAATGCCAACAAAGGCAATCTATCGTGGACGTTCTCAGCTTAGATGTAACCATAAACTATCAAGCTCTGATCTGCGTTCATCTGCGTCGTCTGCGTTCCAATTTGTTTGAACGCAGATGACGCAGATTGACGCAGACTTTGGAACAAACGAGATTATGATCCGATCTGCGTTTATCTGCGTAATCTGCGTTCTATTTTTTCTTAAAAAACCGAATGAGCACGACCAATCAGACTTTCAATCCTTTCCCCGGGCTGCGGCCGTTTGAGCAACACGAATGCCATCTCTTTTTTGGTCGCGAGGGGCAGAGCGATGAGCTGTTGCGGCGTTTGCGGCGCACCCGCTTTCTCGCGGTGGTCGGTACTTCCGGCAGCGGCAAGTCCTCGCTGATGCGCGCGGGCCTGCTGCCGGCTCTGCACGGCGGCTTCATGACTCAAACCAGCTCGACCTGGCACATCGCACTGCTTCGCCCCAGTGCCGATCCCATTGGCAATCTCGCGCAGGCCCTTGCTGGACTCGAGTTGTTCAAAGAGCATAATGAGTTGGCTGACTTTCAGACTTCCATACTGCGCGCCAGCCTGAGCCGCACCTCGCTCGGTTTGATTGACACCTGCAAGCAGGCGTCCTGGCCTGTGAGTGAAAACTTGCTCGTAGTGGTCGATCAATTTGAAGAGTTGTTTCGCTTCAAGCAAGAAGCGCAAAACACCGGCCACGGCGAGGAGGCTGCAGCGTTTGTGCAAATATTGCTGGAAGCCACACACCAGCAGGACGTGCCTATTTACGTCGTGCTCACCATGCGCTCGGATTTTCTCGAGGACTGTGCACAGTTCCGTGATTTGCCCGAGGCCATCAACGACGGGCAGTATCTCATTCCACGCATGACGCGCGAGCAGCGCCGCCAGGCCATTGTCGGGCCGGTGTCTGTTGCCAGGGGCGAGATCACGTTGCGCCTGGTCAATCGTTTACTCAACGATGTTGGCGAGAATCCCGACCAATTGCCCATTTTGCAGCACGCGCTCATGCGCACGTGGGATTGCTGGCAGGCGCACCGGCAAAACGGCGATTCACTCGATTTGCCTCATTATGAAGCCATTGGCACAATGGCCCAGGCGCTCTCGCAGCACGCCGATGAGGCTTACCTTGAATTGCCGGACGAGCGCAGCCAGCGCATTGCTGAGAAGATATTCAGACGCCTCACTGAAAAAGGAACCGCTAACCGCGAAGTACGGCGACCTACGCGATTGCATGAGCTGAGCGCCGTGGCCGAAGCCGGAGAAAAAGAAGTGATTGCTGTGATTGAGCGCTTTCGCCAACCGGGTCGCTCATTTTTGATGCCGCCGGCACCTGAAGCACTTCAGGCTGAAACGCTTGTCGATATCTCGCATGAGAGCCTCATTCGCAATTGGCAAAGACTGACAACTTGGGTAAATGAAGAAGCCCGCTCCGTGCGCATTTACACTCGCCTTGCCGAAGATGACGCGCGGTACCCGCATGAGACCAGCCTCTGGCGCGACCCGCAGTTGGGGTTGGCCCAGCAATGGCAA
Source organism: bacterium (assembly GCA_050732395.1). Classification (GTDB taxonomy): domain Bacteria; phylum Zhuqueibacterota; class Zhuqueibacteria; order Zhuqueibacterales; family Zhuqueibacteraceae; genus JBIOXB01. The sequence goes on along the minus strand of JBOHQX010000243.1, from coordinate 3,140 downwards.
AATGAGCAGCGTCCGAATCCGGCCTGGGCGGAGCGCTATGCCACAAATTTTTCTCAAGCGGTATCTTTCCTGGAAAAAAGCCACCAAGCGCAGCAGGAGGAATTGGCCGAGCGAGAGCGGCAGCAGCAAGAACAGGAAAAAGCCAGCTCACTGGCGCGTGAAGCGCGAGAACAAAGCCAAAGGCTCAAACAAACTCGCTTCTTTACCGCCGCATTGGGATTTATTCTGCTTTTTGCCGTGGTAGCCGCATGGCAGGCCATTGAGCGCAGCAAGGAAGCAGTCCGCCAAACTCTGGTAGCGAACTATAATTTTGCCAAGGCGCTGGAAGAAAAAGCGGTGCGCACTTTCAATGATGCAGAGGATTTCAAACCCGAAGGCTCCTATCGCAATGCCTGGCTTTTTGTAGCCGAGGTGCTCAAACAGGAAATTCCGGTCGACAGCATTGCGCTCGCGCCTCTTGCAGTAAGGAAACTATTCAACCCCAACGCTATCAATCAAGCATTTGCGCAAAGATGGTTTTCGCCTGTTGTCGATCTTGCCAACGGTATAAGCAAAAGTGTGGCCTTCAGCCCGGACGGCAAAACCCTGGCTTCCGCTTCTGAGGATCAAACCGTGCGCTTGTGGCAGGTCGACTCCGGCCAGCACATTCGCGAATTCAAAGGCCATTCTGGTTCTGTTTGGAGTGTGGCCTTCAGCCCGGACGGCAAAACCCTGGCTTCCGCTTCTTCCGATCAAACCGTGCGCTTGTGGGAGTTGCGCTGGTACTATCTCTTCGTCGATCATGCCAAAGATAGGCAGATTTGGGAGAATTTCTCCGCAGCGATGCAATTCCTCGGGCAAGTGAAGCTGGCCAATTTCGAGATCAAACCGGCGCCGCCGGTGCCCACACTGTACGACAACGACGGCTATGCGTTTGTTTATGACCCCAAATTCCGTCCATTGCTCAACCCGCCCAAGCCCGGGCAGAGCAAGTTTGAGCAGATATTTGAGTGGGCGAGTAAAGATTGAGGATAGAAGATCGTGGATTGTGGATAGAATGGCATTGCTATTGCCAGAAAAAGGACCTTGTCGGTAATTCGTGGGCTGTGGGCTTGTTTTTTAAAAGATTTGTCCGTATCATTGAATGACCATTTGATTCGAAATGCTATGCATTAAGAAGAGAAATTCTTGCGGAGACACGATCATGTCGACTACAGCAGCTGCATCAACAAAAAACAACGGGCAAGACAATATCAAAGCCGTCGTGCGCGGCTTGCTGGATGAGCTTCCGGACGATTGTACGATCGAAGACGTAATACTTGCGCTTTACGTTCGCGCAAGCATTCTCGAAAGCAGAGAGCAAATCAATAGGGGCGAAGGGATGACTTTGGAAGCTGCCAAAAAGGAGCTGGGGGCGTGGTTACAATCGAAATCTCACCAAAATTCCTCGCGCAATTAGAAGAAATCTGCTTTTATCTCGCGGCCAACCGATCCGCAGAATTCTCACAAGAATTTCAAGAAGAGATTTTTGTCGAAATCGAAAGGATACTCCCCTTTCCGCGGCGTTGGCAACAAGTCAACATTCCTGCGGTGCCGGGGGAATTTCGTCGTATCTTACATGGCGTGTATCAAATCTTTTATGAAATCGATGCAGGCAGAATCATGATACACGCCATAGTCGATGGCAGAAGACGACCGCCGCTATTCCAACCTGATTGAGTTGAGTGATTTATGCGGATACGCTCTTAATCTTTCGCCGCAAAACTCTGCTGCACCGTCTCAATCCACCTCTCCGCCGGAATGAATCCCGAGCCCCAGTCCTTCCACTCCGCCGGCAAGCCTTCCGCTTGAATGGCTTTCAAATCCTTGCCCGCCTTCATTTTCTTTTGAATGAAATCCGTCGTCTGCACCAGCATGCGATGGTAAGACTTGAGATCGTCAAGCGTCGAGACCGGGCCGTGGCCGGGGATGATTTTGACGTCCGCCGGAAGTTGCGCGATGACTTGCTCGATGTTCTTGGTCAAGCCCTGCACGCTGCCGCCGGCGCGCAAATCGACGTAGGGAAAGCGCCCAACGAAGAAATCATCGCCCATGTGCACGACGTTGGCGCCGGTGAAGAAGATCACGCAATCGCCGTCGGTGTGGCCACTGGGAAGGTGCATGACTTTGATTTCTTCGCCATTGAAATACAAAGACAGAGATTGCTCGACTGTGATGACTGGCCAGGCTTCTTTCGGCTCGGGTGGAATGGGTTGATCGCCGCGTCGTTGTTCGGTCATCAAGCGCTGGCGCACGTTGCGGTGGGCGATGATCGTCAGCTCCGGTCCGAACACGCGATTGCCGCCGGTGTGATCGCCGTGATAATGCGTGTTGAGCAGGAATTTCAGCTTAGCGGCGTTGATGCTTTTCAGCGCCGCGCGAATCTTGTCCGCCAGCGGCGCGAATTGACTATCGACGATCAGAATGCCGTCTTCGCCCGCGGAAACGCCGATGTTTCCGCCTTGGCCTTCGAGCATGTGAACATTGCCACGCACCGGGATGGTTTTGATTTCGACTTTGGAAAAATCCTGCTGCTGCAGGGCCAGTACGGCCGAAAGCGCGAGCAGCAGGACGAAAACAGCGATCAACATTTTACGCATGCTTCCTCCTTACTATTATGCGATTTGCACAATAAACACGAAACAAAGTTCTGCAAGACTTTGACAGGATTAACAAGATTGACAGGATGAAGATTGATCTTCATCCTGTCAATCTTGTTAATCCTGTCGAAAAAGAAGCGGCCATGCCACGCGGTGGCCTCGGCTTTCATCTCGTCTGAAAATCCGGACTAAAAGCTCACTTCAAGCAAAATAACGAAGCCAGCACGCATGCGCAAATGGAAATTCATGTCTTTCAAATTGACATTCACCGAATCATTCTCTAATTTTGACTACTATGCGTCTCTCAGATAACCTAATTCTGTCGTTCCGTCACTGCGAGCGCTCGGTGGATTCGGCACACGGGCCTAACAGGTTGCTGAAAAACTCTCTATTGCTGTCATGCCCGCGAAAGCGCATAGGCGTCAACCCAAAGCGGATAAACCGCAACCCGAGAGATGAAGGGTCTCCAACGGATAGAAAAATCTTTGCTTTTTTGGCGCAAATCTGACTTTTTAGGCACTA
>JBOHQX010000242.1:0-5720 GCA_050732395.1 bacterium | reverse complement strand
TAGTGCCTAAAAAGTCAGATTTGCGCCAAAAAAGCAAAGATTTTTCTATCCGTTGGAGACCCTTCATCTCTCGGGTTGCGGTTTATCCGCTTTGGGTTGACGCCTATGCGCTTTCGCGGGCATGACATGAATATGAGTTTTTCAGCATCCTACTAAAACAATCTCCGGCGGATGAAGCGCATTAAAGCTACTTCTTAAGTGTCGCGTGAACCGAAAATCGCGAGATCTCTGAATGCGAACTCAAGACTCAAACGCCATTTCTCGCTTCATGCTTTCCGCTTCCAAACGGGTGCGCTCGAGGCGCAAGCGCAACAACAAAAAAAATACAAAAAGACAGATGAAAGTCGCCAGGCTGAAAAAGAACGCATAGCGCATGGGGGGCTCCAAACCGGAGCCGCTGCCACCCAGGATCACGGGCTGCGGATGCAACGTGCGCCACAGCCGGTTGGCCATGTAGACGATCGGAACATCGACGAATCCGACGATGGCAAACACGGCGGCGAAGCGCGCGCCGCGTTGTTCTTCGCCGGTGAAGTTGCGCAACATGAGATAACCGGCATAAATAAACCACAGCACCAGCGTCGTGGTCAGGCGCGGATCCCAAGACCACCAAGTATTCCACACCGGTCGCGCCCATATCGGGCCCGTGGTCAAAACGATGGTCGTGAGCAGCACTCCGACTTCGGCCGCACAATAGGCGACGCGATCATGCCATAAACGTTGCCTGGCCAGGAACAGAATGCTGTAAACGAAGGTCACGGTGAATGCGACGAAGGCGGAAATCGCGGAGGGCGCGTGAAAATAAAAAATACGCTGTACGATGCCCATGCTGCTTTCCGTCGGCACGTAAATGAAAATATTGTACAAATTCACGAACATCAAGAGTGCGACCAGCACACCCAAAATGCTGGTCCAACGTGTGAGTTTGGCGGTGGCCGGCAGATGTTCGGAAGCCGGGTAGGCGGCTTTCAATGCGGAAGACTTCTCAGACATAAATGAGCTCATGAATATTGGAATTCCCTGGCGCTGGGAGAAACATTAATTCAAGATGTTGTGCCGAGTGCTCGGGAAGATTCTTTACAGAATGACAGGATAGTTTTTGTTGATTGAGCTCTCGGCTATTCTTCCAACACGTACTCAAACGTCACCCAACACACCAGAATGAAAATCAAATCGAATGCGGTCAAGATTTTGAGCCAGCCGGCGATGTCGCCCCAATCATGGCCGGCGAGAATGGCGGCGGAGGCATTGACCGCGGAAAGTATCACCGGAATCTGCACGGGAAAGAGCAGGATCGGCAGCATGATCTCGCGCGTTTTGGTGTTGACCGAAATCGCGCTGAACAGCGTGCCAACGGCGGCGAATCCGATCGTGCCGAGCAGAAAGACGACCGCGAGCTTACCCAGCCCCAACGTCAGGTTGAGATTGAAAAAAATCGCAAATAGAATGAACGTCGGAAGTTCGATGGACAAAACAAACACAATATTGCTGCACATTTTGGCCAGATAAATCAGCCCGCGGTCGAGCGGCGCGAGCATGAGGCCGTGCAAGCCGCCGCGTTCCACTTCCTGCAACATGGCGCGATGCAGGCCCAGCACGCCGGCGAAAGTGAACGCCACCCACAAGATGCCGGGGCTGGCTTCGCGCGTGGCGGTGCTGCCGGTTTCAAAAGTGAACGCGAAAATCACCACCACAATGAGCGCGAACAAGAGCATGGAGGAGATGAGTTCTTTGGTGCGGAACTCGGCCAGCAAATCTTTCCACACCAAAGCCCAGAGTTTTGTCACCGCGCTCATCGCCCTCCTGAAACCAGATCGAAGTAGATCTCATGCAAGCGCCGGGCCTCGACGTGCGCGGCGCGCTCCTGCCAAACTACGCGGCCGCCAACGAAAATCATAAGGCGATCGGCCATAGCCAGGCCTTGCGCCAGATCGTGCGTCACCACGAGGATCGTGCGGCGCTGGTTGCGCAGTTTTTGCAGCCAGCCCGTCAACATCACGGCGGCGTGTTGATCCAGACCGGTGTAGGGTTCGTCGAGAAACAGAATGCTCGGCTCGTGCAACAGCGCACGCGCGATCGCCAGACGCTGTTGCATGCCGCGCGAGAAGGAGCGCACGCGATCGTCGGCTCTCTTTTCCAGATCCACCTCCGCCAGCGCGGCACGCGCGCGTTCGCGCGGCGCGCCAAGATCATACAGGCGCGCGTAGAACATCAGGTTTTCCACGGCCGAAAGGTCGTCATACAAAAATGTTTGGTGGCCGATCACGCCGAGCCGGCGCCGCACCGCCAACGATCGTTCCTGCAAAGCCAGGCCATGGATCGAGACTTCGCCGCTGCTGGGGCGGGAGATGGCGGAAAGGATGCGTAGAAAAGTGGTTTTACCCGCGCCATTCGGCCCGAAGATGGCCAGGCATTCGCCGGTGGGAACTTGAAGAGAAATGCCGCGCAACGCGTAGAAGTTTCCGAAACGTTTGACCAAATCGCGAACTTCAACCGCCGGTGTGCTTGTGTCCGGCTGCGCGGCCTTCATGCCAGGTTTGCTCCGCAGGCACTGCAAAACTGATCGGCGCTCTGCGCCGGCTGGCCACAATGATGGCAAAAGCGCCCGTTCAACTGGCGCGCCGCCGGCGCTTTCTTTGCCGTTACGGCGGGTGCAGCCGAGACGTCCAGTTTTTTCATGATCTGAATGGCTTCATTTTTGTACTGGTCGCGCAGGGACTGGTAATCCTCTTCGGAAAGCTTGCCCATGCGATAGTCCAGCTCGATGTCGCGAATCGCGGCGTAAACCTCCGCTTTGCGCGCCTGCCATTCTTCGTTCTGGTGATTCAAGGCAAAACTTACTTTGCGTTGCGATTTTTGCCAGAGCGGATAGCTGATCAGCACCATGGTAATGATCACCAACGCCACGCCGATGACTTCGACCATGCTTCATTGCCTCAACTTTGGAACTTGCGAAATTCTTCTTCGAAACGAGAGCCATAAAGATCCACCGGCCCGGCTTCGGCTTTCAGCACGGAGGGGGGCGCCGGTGAGGCGCTATGCCGCCGCCAACGCTTTACCACGAGCGCGACAATCACGCCGCCCAACGTTAGCATTGCGAACGGCACCACCCAAGCCATGAGATTGAATCCCCGCTTCGTGGGCGCGGAAAGGATACGTTCGCCGTACTTCGCGGCCATGGCTTGCAGAATTTGATCGCGATTCTTGCCCTGTTGCATGAATTGCGCGACTTCTTTGCTCAACGCGCGCGATTCGCTGCATACCATGCCGCCCAAACAATCCTGCACCGTCATACCGCAGCCGCAATAACACGCCAGTTGCCGGCGCAGGGCGCTCAATGCGGTAACGTCCGCTGTTGCGGAAGAATCCGCCGTTTCTTGTGCCAGCGCCGGTACACACAGTGTGCATAAAATGAGCCAAAATCTCCGCATAAGAAATCCCATATTAAAGTCGTTGACACACCAATCACGATTCTAACCAAGAATTCGATGACTATCAAGCGAAATCTTCGTCACATCGGCGACTACTCAGTTCCTGACTCCCGGTGATCGGGGATGGTTCGGCAAGCAACACCACCGTGTCATCCCGTAGGGATCTTGTTAAGTTTCTGGCACGGTGCTTGTGATGAAAAAGATGCCTCCTGCATGACATGTTACTTGAAAGCTCTTCTTGCAAAGGCAAAACGATTATGGGCAAAACCATTGCAAGGCTTTGGGCAAACTAATTGTATGGCAAGATGATTTCAAATCATCTTGCCATACAATCATTTTTGCCATAGAACCTTAAGAATGCTTCTGAGATTAGATGTGCCATTTTCCATTTACATCAATTGTTTTGCCCCTAATAGTTTTGCCTTTTAATTTCCACCCGAATAATTTCAAAACTCTCTACTGGCGGCCGATAGCGCCATGATTTATCAAGAGATACTGCTCTGTTCAGCACAGGCAGAAGCTGTCATTGCGTGTCTTGAGACGCTGCTGTAAAACTACCAGTTTTGACGGGTGTCGCCGTTCTCGCGCTTTCGTAGATTGCTATTGCATTACCACGTAGCAACGACCTACGAACCTGCAAAGGAGACACTTCAATGCGGCCACGCTTTCTTCTGACCCTGACATTCGCGGCGCAAATGGTTGCCGCGAAACCAGCGGCGGCGCAATGGGTAAATCAAATGAGCGGCACCAATCAAACGTTGTTGGGCGTTTCGTTCTGGAATATCGACACGGGCGTCATCGTCGGCGTCAATGGGCTTATTCTGCGCACCATCAACGGCGGAACAACATGGGCAAGCCAGAATAGCGGCACCACGCGTTTTCTGCGCAGCGTTCATTGCCTCGATACGAATACCGGCACAGCGGTGGGAGAGGCGGGAATGGTTTTGCGAACGACAAACGGCGGCACGAATTGGACCAGCCAGACTAGCGGTACAACCAATACCTTCGTTCACGTTCATTTTGCCGACTCCAACACCGGCAGTGCGATCGGATTGAATGGCACGATCAGGCGCACCGACGACGGCGGCGCAAGCTGGACTGGCCAAAACAGCGGGACGACGGTCGAGCTCGCCGGTGTGTACTTGACGGATGGCAACCTCGGCACGATTGTGGGATTCGGCGGCATCATTTTGCGCACGACCAACGGCGGCGCCGCGTGGAGTCGCCAGAACAGCGGCGTCACCACGGATCTGCGCAGCGTGCATTTTGTCAATGCCGACACCGGTTTCGTCGCCGGCTATGGCGGAACGATTTTGCGCACCAACAATGGCGGCGCCAATTGGATGCGCCAATCCAGCGGGACAACGAATAATCTTTTTAGCGTGCATTTCATCGATGCCAATATCGGTACGGCGGTGGGTACGGGAATTGTTTTGCGCACGACCGATGGCGGCTCCACCTGGCGCCGCCAATCCGCGAGCCTCACCTCGGATCTTTACAGCGTGCATTTTGTGGATCACAATAGCGGCACCGCCGTTGGGCAATTGGGGAGAATCCTGCGAACAGATAATGGCGGTGGAACCACGCGCGTCGAGGAGAACCTCCCGACGCCGCCGGAAGAATACTTCTTGGGCCAGAATTATCCCAATCCGTTCACCAAGCGCGGCACTTTCGGCAATCCCGTGACACGCGTTCATTATCATCTGCCGGCTGCGCAGTTTGTGACGCTGAAGATATACAATCTGCTTGGACATGAGATCGCCACAGTAGCGAGCAGTCTCAAAGCCGCCGGAGACCACGATATCGTCTTCAACGCCTCCGATCTTCCCGGCAGCGGCGTATATTTCTACCACCTGGTTGCCGGGCAATTCAGCGCGCGGAGGAAGATGCTCATCGTTGAATAAGTTTATGCAATTCGCTAATTAAACGTAAAATAAAATCTGAAAGTATGTTGTTTCTCTTGGCGCTCTTTTTCAACACAGAGAGCACGGAGTGTCACAGTGCGGCGTAGCCGCAACCAAAAGAAAAGCATAGCCACGGAATTACACGGAAGCGCACGGAATTATTGAATGCGAATAATGACAAATGGCTCATTCCATTCCGTCTATTTCTGTGTGATTCTGTGGCTAAAAACTCTACTAAAAAAGCGAGGTTTTGTGGTATTGTATTACAGTGCGGCGTAGCCCGCACGGGGGGCGAAAGCCCGCAAGGGCCTTTAGGCCGGCTTATCGCCCTTTGGCGCCCGCAACTAAAAGAGACTCACGCAGAGCCTCGCAAAGATTCGCAGAG
>JBOHQX010000241.1:0-40177 GCA_050732395.1 bacterium | reverse complement strand
AGCGGTCGGTAGCGCGAATGGCCGGAATCCGCTTTGCATCATTGTGCCCTGCCATCGCGTGATTGGAACGAATGGCAGTCTCGTTGGATACGGTGGAGGCTTGTGGCGTAAAGAGTGGTTGTTGAATTTCGAAAGGAGCAGCGGACAAACAACTCTATTTGATGAGAAGCTCAATGCCACGACGGAATCGCGTCACTCCACTCGGTGAAATCATCGCCACCCCCGCTCGGGGCACGTTGATGGGGAATCGCGGTTGTCTGCATAATCGCCAGCAGCAGATCATTCGCCCTTATCAAATCCAGCGCTGGATTATTTGCCAACTACAATTTAAAGGCTGGCACAGACCGATCATGAAGCCTGGCCACTACACCGAGCTGTTCTTTCTCGATGAAGCCACCGCGCTGGCGGCCGGACACCGGCCTTGCGCGGAGTGTTCGCGAACACGCTTCGAAGAGTTCCGCTTGCTTTGGGCGCGAGCCAATGCCGAGCTGGCTGGCGAACCAAGGCCACGTGCTGGGACGATTGACAACGCTCTGCATCGAGAACGCCTCGATGCCGCGCAGGAGAAAATGGTTTATTCGGAAAAACTCGGCGCTCTGCCGGACGGCAGCTTCGTTTTGCTTGCGAATGACCGGCAACCTTATCTCGTTTTTCGCGATTTTCTATTGGCGTGGAGCCCGGAAGGCTACCATCGACGCATCATCTTGGAAGCAGGGCTGACTGTGGGAGTGTTGACGCCGCGTTCGATTGTGAATACCCTGGCGCAAGGTTATGACGCTAGCATCCATCCCTCTGTACTGGAGATTGCACCATCCGCGTGAGAATAGTTACAGTTTTTTCAAAAAAGCCTTGACAAATTCGTAAGATCGATTATATTCGTACTCAGTTGGTTTGAGCAACAAACTAATAAAATCTAGAGTTTTCTTTCCCGCCTTTGTCTGCGCCAGGACGTGATCATGAAGGCTACCAACGGCAGCTTCATCAGCGGCAATGCCAAGGTCGTGCGGAATATCAACCGCGCAGTCATTCTGAATCTCATCCGTGAAAAGCAGCCCATCTCCAGGATTGAAATCGCACGAATGAGCGGGCTCAATAAGAGCACGGTTTCCAGCATCGTTTCCGGCTTGATTGACGAAGACCTCATCTACGAAGAAGTCGAGGCCAATCAGAACGTCGGGCGCAATCCCATCAATTTATTTCTCAAATTAGGCACGCACTTCATTGGTGCGATCAACATAGATTCTCCAATTTCTCGACTCGCGATTTCCGACCTCGACGGCAGCCTGAGGGAAAGCGCGGCGATTGAAACGAGCGTGGAAATACCCGAGCTGTTCATCAAACGTTGCGTCAAGGAATTGTTCAAATTGCGCGACCGGCTGCGCCTCGCACATTTGGAAGGGATCGGAGTGAGCGTGGCCGGCATTGTCGATCCCATCAAGGCAACGGTGAAGTTTGCACCTCGTCTCAGATGGGAAGACTTCGAGCTCGGCAAGCTCCTGAAAGAGCTGTGTCCCGAGGAGGGGATCATCATCGTTGATAATGATGCGCGCGCTTCGGCATTGGCAGAATTGTGGCATGGCAAGCACAATTTGAATTTATCGAATTTCGTTTTTCTTTCAGTCGGCCCCGGTATCGGCGCTGGCATCGTCGTGGGCAAAAACGTGATGCAAGGCCATTCCTTTGCTTCCGGGGAATTCGGCCATATGACGTTGTTTGAAGGAGGGGAATTGTGTGCTTGCGGCAATTACGGTTGTTGGGAAGCCTATGCTTCCGATCGTGCAACGGTCAAACGCTATTTGGCGCGCCGGCCGAACGATCAAGCTACTGATCATTTGACACTGTTGCAAGAAATTATCGATCTCGCCGTGAAGAAAAATGATACCATAGCGCGCGAAGTGTTGTTGCAAACGGGGCATTTTCTGGGCATGGGCATTGCCGACATCATCAAATCGCTTGACCCGGAGGCGATCATCATCGGAGGCAGAATCACCGGCGCGTGGGAGATCATCTATCCTGAGATCATGCAAACGCTGGAAAAGCGCGCCTTTTTTGGCAAGCAGCGAACCATTCACATCCTTCCTACATCTTTGAAAGTCAGGCCGCGATTGTTGGGCGCCGCGACCTTGGTCGTCAAAGAGCTGTTCAGCGACTTCAAGATCATTCGATAATACACCTGTTGGTGACGTAGGTTCTGACAGTGTGGTATGTTAGTTGGTTCAACAAACAAACCGTGTGGCGCTTTTGCTTTCAGCGCGAAAAGCAATGGCCTCACGCATGCCAGAGGTCGAGTGGTGAGGATCCCGACGGGTCCAGTCCGCAGCAGTTGTTGTATCGAATTTTCATTATTATGTGCAGGCACACATGACAAAGGAAGTCACGCTTGGCATCGACATCGGCGGCACCAACACGGTGCTTGGTTTGGTGGACTGCCATGGCCATTGTGTGCACGAAGAAACTTTTCCAACCTGGGCCCATGAATCTTTTCCGCTTTTCTTTTTTCGATTATCGGAAAAAATCAATGCACTGCTCGTGCGCTTTGCCTCAGATTATGCGTTAACCGGGATTGGCGTCGCCGCACCTACGGGCAACTACTATCGCGGCGCCATCGAATCGCCCTCGAACTTCAAATGGGGAAACGTCGAGTTCGTAAAGACGATGCAGGAGCGTTACGATCTTCCAATCGCCATCACCAACGACGCCAATGCCGCCGCGCTGGGCGAAATGTTGTACGGTGAGGCGCGCGGCATGCAAAACTTTATCGTCATGACTTTGGGAACCGGTGTCGGTAGCGGTATCGTGGTGAATGGCGAATTGATTTACGGCCATGATGGCTTGGCTGGAGAATTGGGTCACACCATTGTTGTGCCGGAAGGCCGCCAGTGTGCTTGCGGACGCAGCGGCTGTCTCGAAGCTTATGTCTCGGCGCGCGGTATGTGCCGGACCGTGTTCGAGCTGCTGGCGCGGCGTATGGAAGACAGCGAGTTCAGGCAGATTACGTTTACCGACCTGACTGCGGAAAAAATCTATGAATCGGCTTTGCGCCGGGATCCGCTGGCCCTCGCTGCATTCGAGCTCACCGGTCAGATTTTAGGCCGCGTGCTCGCGGATGCGGTGGCTTATTTCAGCCCGGAAGCGATCATTATTTTCGGCGGCCTGGCCAGGGCCGGTGCGCTTCTCTTTGATCCAATGCGCCGGCACTTCGAGCAGAATTTGCTGGGCGTTTACAAAGACAAAGTGAAGATTTTACCTTCGCGCAAGAGCGCCTGCAATATCGCCGTGCTCGGCGCCAGCGTTTTGATTCAAAAGGAACTGGAAAAAATGGGCAAAAAAGCGGCTTAGCGCCAAACCGAAAACCTGGCGAATATTCCCAACCTGCGCCGGGTCTCACAGTTCAGAGGAGACACGATGACACTCACGCTCTTGGATTGGATCGTCATTGCTGCATATTTCCTCTTCAATTTGGGCATTGGCATTTATTACGCGCGCCGGGCGCGAGGCAGCACCACGGAGTTTTTTCTTTCCGGCCGGGATGTGCCTTGGTGGCTGGCCGGCACCTCGATGGTGGCGACGACGTTTGCTGCCGATACGCCTCTCGTCGTAACCGGCCTGGTCGCGGCGAACGGCATCGCCGGAAATTGGCTGTGGTGGAATTTCGTGATGAGCGGCATCTTGACCGTCTTTCTCTATGCGCGCTTGTGGCGCAGGGCCGGTGTCATGACGGACGTAGAGTTTGCGGAATTGCGTTACTCTGGGAAGCCGGCGGCCTTTTTGCGCGGATTTCGCGCACTGTACTTGGGTATCCCCATCAACTGCATCGTGATGGGCTGGGTCAATTTGGCCATGGTCAAGATCCTGCAAATAACGATGGGCCTCGACAAAGGCGGCGCGATGCTGGTGATCCTCGGCATGCTGCTCTTTACCGCTTTTTATACGACCATCTCCGGATTATGGGGCGTGCTCGTCACTGACCTGTTTCAGTTCGTGCTTAAAATGGGAATGGTCATCGTCTTGGCGGTCCTCGCGGTGAATGCGGTCGGCGGTATCGATGCCCTAAAAATGAAGATTGTGGAGATGGATGCCGCGAGCGGCCAAGCCGGATCGCGGCTGGCCTTCTTTCCCGACTTGAACTCCGCGTGGATGCCGGCCATCACGTTCTTCGTTTATCTCGCCGTCAACTGGTGGGCGAGCTGGTATCCGGGTGCGGAACCGGGCGGCGGCGGCTACGTGGCGCAGCGAATCTTTTCTGCGAAGGATGAAAGACACGGGCTGCTCGCGACGCTGTGGTTCAACGTTGCCCACTATGCGCTGCGGCCCTGGCCATGGATTTTGACCGCGCTGGCCTCGCTTATTCTCTATCCGCAATTGGCCGATAAAGAAGCAGGATACATCCAAACCTTGATGGATCCTAATGTCTTTCCCGTCTATTTGCGTGGGTTCATGCTCGCGGCATTTGCGGCGGCGTACATGTCAACCATCGGCACGCAATTGAACTGGGGCGCCTCCTACGTGATCAATGATTTTTACCGCCGCTTTGTCAAACGCGAAGGCAGCGAGCGCCACTTCGTCATTGCCTCGCAAGTGGTCACGATGTTGCTGATGCTGATCTCGCTGATTGTGACTTTGAATTTAGGATCCATCGGCGGCGCATGGAAGCTGTTGCTGGTGACGGGCGCGGGCACCGGCACCGTGCTCTTGTTGCGTTGGTTTTGGTGGCGCATCAATGCCTGGTCAGAAGTCTCGGCCATGGCAGTGGCCGCTGCGGTTTCGCTCTTACTGCAGCTCTATTTCAAATGGAACAGCGATGACCCCAGAGACTTTGCTTATCTGATGCTCGTCACCGTTGGTATAACCACGGTGGCCTGGCTCGCTGTGACATGGCTCACGCCGGCCGAATCGCGCGAGAAATTGATCGCTTTCTATCACAAGGTACGTCCCGAAGGTCCGGGCTGGAAGCAGGTTGCTGCGGATGCCGGTCTGGCTGCAAGTCATGCGAGCGGCGGCATCGGTGCGCAGTTGGTGAATTGGGTGCTTGGCTGCGTGTTGATTTATGCCTCATTGTTCGGCATCGGCAAGCTTGTTTTGAAGGAATGGTTGAGTGGCGCAGGGTTTACCGTGATCGCGATCTTGGCCGGAGCCGTGATTTCGCGGAATCTGTCGCGCCTTGCCTGGAAAGGCGAGGCCATAGGTGGGCCGGAGTTGCGGGCGAAGCCGGGATTGGAGCCGGCGCGCTGAGCAAAATAAAATCTGTGCTCACAAAAAAACTTTCAGAGTCCTGTATTCCATCTTTCTGTATGAATGTTAAGCCAGGGGGATGATTCTGTCATGCGAATCGAACCAGCGGCTGAAGCACAGACCGAGAACTAGTAATATGAATGACCAGTAGAAGCTGTAAAGTCAAAATTATTGTAGTCAAAATGATTAAAGACGCTTACATGATTTTGACTCAAATCATTTTGACTGATAGTTTTAGGCTTTAGTGTATTTCAACTGGTCATTCGCATTAGTATTCTAACAAGAGTCTCATCCAGAGGAGAGCGGCCTGGTGAATTACCTTCGCATCATTTATCTCGGATTCGCAGCTTTCGTCGTTGCGGCCTTTGCTCAAGAGAAGCCCATGCAACTTGACCTCATGCCGGTGCCCGCCAAAATCGAATGGCAAGGTGGCAAGTTCAGATTGACCGAGGCATTCAAGATTGCAATCTCCGGCAATCCCGATCGGCGCCTTTATGCCGGTTCGACGCGCGCATTGCGGCGCCTGGCCGGCAGTACCGGCTTGTTCCTGCCTCAAGATTTTCTCCGCCCCAATGTTGTTGTCGATTCCCCCGCTATGACCATAAACTGCGAACGTGCCGGACAAGTCCAGTTTGGCGAGGATGAATCCTACACCCTCACGATTTCATCATCTCAAATTGTGTTGAGCGCGAAAACCGATGTTGGCGCGCTGCGCGGCTTGGAATCCTTTCTGCAATTGCTGGCGGCCGATGAACAGGGTTACTTTTTCCCGAGTGTGAAAATCGAAGACGCGCCACGGTTCCCATGGCGCGGCTTGTTGATCGACGCTTGCCGCCATTTCATGCCGGTGGAAGTGATCAAGCGTAACCTTGACGGCATGGCGGCCGTGAAGATGAATGTCTTGCACTGGCATCTGAGCGAAGACCAGGGCTTTCGCGTTGAAAGCAAGGTTTTTCCCAAGCTCCATGAATTGGGCTCGGATGGTTTTTATTACACGCAGACCGAGATCAAGGAGGTCATCGCCTATGCCGCCGAGCGCGGCATTCGCGTGATTCCGGAATTTGATGTGCCCGGCCATGCCACCTCCTGGCTGGTGGCGTATCCGGAATTGGGCAGCGCGCCCGGACCCTATCAAATCGAGAGAAACTGGGGCATTTTTTATCCGGTGATCAATCCGGTCAAAGAGTACACCTATCAATTTCTTGACAAGTTTTTCGGCGAGATGGCGGCGCTGTTCCCCGACCCTTATTTTCACATAGGCGGCGACGAGATCGAGCACGGTGATTATCACGAAGCCAAGCATTGGAACGAAAACCCCGAAATTCAAGCCTTCAAAAAGAAGAACAACCTCAAAGACAACGCGGCGCTGCAGGCGTACTTTAACAGCCGTGTGCTCAATATTCTCACCAAACACGGCAAAATCATGGTGGGTTGGGATGAGGTCTTCCACGAATCCATGCCCAAAAACATCGTGATTCATTCATGGCGCGGACGTGACGCCATGGTCAAAGCGGCGCAACAGGGCTATCAAAGCATACTCTCCAACGGGTATTACATCGATTTGATCCAGCCCACTGATTTTCACTATCTCAATGACCCCTTGCCTGCCGATTCGCCTCTGCATGAAGAAGAGAAGAAGAAGATTCTAGGCGGCGAAGCGACGATGTGGTCGGAGATGATTTCGCCGGAGACCATCGACTCGCGCATCTGGCCGAGAACTGCGGCGATTGCCGAACGTTTGTGGTCGCCAGGATATGTGAAAGATGTCAATGATATGTATCGCCGTCTGGAGAAAATCAGCTTGCAGCTCGAAGATCACGGCTTGACCCACGAGAAAAACTACGGCATGATGCTGCGGCGCTTGGCAGGAGGGCAGGAAGTGGTTGCGCTTAAGAATTTAGTCGATGTGATCGAGCCCGTGAAAATTTACAATCGCAATCGCCAGCGGCCGCATACTTCATATTCGCCGCTGACGCGCGTCGTCGATGCCGTGCGCCCGGACGCCGCGGTCGCCAGAAATTTTCGCAATCTGGTTGACCGTTTTCTCGCCCAGAGCAAGAGCGATCATGTCGATGCGCAAATGAAGTCTTGGCTGGTGTTGTGGAAAGACAATCATGCCGAATTATTGAAGACCATCAAAGCTTCGCCGGCGCTGGCGGAAATCGAATCGTTGTCAAAAGACCTATCGGCGGCTTCCGCCATTGGTTTGGAAGCGCTGGCGATGTTGGAAGGCAGTCAGCAGGCTGCGGAAGTGTGGAAGAAAGAGAAACTCGAAGTTCTACAAAAAGCCAAAGAGCCGCGCGGGCAGGCTGAGTTGATGGTGGTTTCCGCGATCGAAAAGTTGGTGAATGCAACTACCGCCGAGCGCAATTAGGATTGTATGTGCTCGTTGCGACGTTCAAAGACGCGATGCCGTGTGGACGTTTTGCCTCCAGTGGCAGAAACCTCGTAACGATTACCGCAAATTGAAGCATGCAAGATTAAGATGCTATAGAATGCCCCAATCGCGTATGGCAACAGGTTGCCTGCCGCCATGGGCAGCCTGTTGCTCCGTTTGAGTTTGAATTACGGAGCATTATGAATACGAGAATCAAACTTTTAACTCAGGTCCGCAGCAAGCTCTTGCTGACGATTTTTGTATTTGCGGTCGTGTGGTTTGGCAATTGCACCAAAAATGCTAATCAAGAGGCGAGCAAAGATGGAGGCGATAGCCAATCTGTAGTTGTTTCCAATGCGGCTTGGAAAAAAGTCGTCGAGAGTCTGAATTTTCCGGAAGGACCGGCGTGGAATGAGCACGAACGCAGTTTATGCTTCTCGAACTGTTATGGCGGATGGATAACCAGGCTGGCGCATGGCCAGGTCGACACATTTTTGACCGCGCACTCTTCTCCTTTCACTTTCGAAAAAACCAATGGCATGACTTTTCATAATGGCCATCTGTTCGCATGCGATTTTGGTGTTGGCGCCATTTTGAAGATTTCACCGGGGGGCAAGACCGAGATTTATGCCAGCACATTTGAAGGCAAGGCTTTCAACCGGCCTAACGATTTGACTTTTGATGGCAACGGCAGTCTTTACTTTACCGATCCGAAAAGCTATAGCCGGGAAGTATTGGACGGAAGAGTGTTCTGCGTGCGCGCGCAAGATAAAACGATCATCCAGCTTGCTGACAGTTTGGGTTTTCCTAACGGCATCGCATTTTCCAATGATGGCAAGCAACTCTACGTTTGCGAGTCCGCTTTCGAGAGAATCTTGCGTTTTGACGTGCAAGCAGAAGGCCGTTTGCGCAACAAACAAGTATTCGTGGAACTGCCTGGCGGCGATCCGGATGGGATAGACTTTGATCGCGAAGGGAATTTGTACGCAGCCCATTTTGGCGGGGGCGCGGTGTATGTGATCGCACCAGACGGGAGCATCCGTCAAAAAATTCCGGCACCCGGCAAAAAACCAACGAATATCGAATTTGGCGGTGACGATTTGAAAACTCTTTTTTTGACGGAAGTGGAAACCAGTGCGCTTTATCAATGCCGGGTGGAAATCGCAGGCACGGCTGCGCTGGTTGTGAATAAGTGATTGAAAATTTAAAGGCTTTATTAGTTGGTTGACTAAACCAACTCTTATTTAGTTAAAGCTCATCTCTGCCAAGTCGTGTCAAAAGTTCTATGCAAAATAGGATGTTTGAAGTGAACCGCAAATCAAACATCCAAAACAGGAGGCCAGAATCATGCTGCGCAAAAACTCGAGCCGCGCCCTGATTGGTGGTATCACGATTCCAATATTTGTCGTTTTGGTATGGGCGGGCACAACTGGAAAAGTCGCCGGCAGGTTGACGGATAGGGCGACAGGCGAGCCGTTAATCGGCGCCAATGTCATTCTCGAGGGCACGGCGATCGGAAACGTCACCAATGCGGAGGGCAATTTCACCATTCTCAATGTTCCTCCCGGAATCTACAGGATCAGGGCAACGATGCTCGGTTACCGCAGTCTCGTTGTCAGTCAAGTGCGCGTAGAAATCGATCGCACGGCACGGGTGGATATTGTCCTGGAACAGGAAGCGCTGCAAGGTGAAGAAGTGACTGTTGTTGCCGACAAACCCCTGGTCGAAGCCGATGTCTCCTCCAGTGTAACCTCAATCACCAACGAGGAAGTCACCACTCTGCCGCTGACCACCGTGCCGGAAGCGAGCAGCTTGCAGGCGGGCGTGGAACCCGGTTTGGTCATCCGCGGCGGGGGCGCCGACGAAGCACTCTTTTTGGTGGATGGTTTTGCATTGCGGGATGCCAGAAACAATCAACCGATTACAGGAATTGCCTTGAGTGCGATTCAAGAATTCTCCATTGAACGTGGCGGATTCAACGCCGAATATGGCCAAGTGCGTTCGGGCATCGTCAATGTAGTCACCAGGGAAGGTGACAAACGCGACTATAGCGGAACCGTTACGGTCAAGTATAGCGATCCCAGTCGCAAGCATTTCGATATATCTCCCTATGATTTGAATTCGATGTGGTTGCGACCATATCTGGATCCCGCGGTGGCATTTGTGGGAACAGCCAGAGGCTCGTGGGATGAATACGACCAAAGACAATTTCCGACATTCGAGGGCTGGAATGAAATTGCCCGGCAGAGGAACACCAACGGAAACTCCAGTGATGACATAACGCCGGCGGCGGGGCAACAACTTTTTCGTTATCAACACCGCCGGCAAGAAATCACCGATCAGCCCGACTACAACCTCGATGCCGGTTTGGGTGGTCCCGTGCCTTTGATCGGCCCAAAACTCGGCAACTTGCGTTTCTTTGCTGCTTATCGTGGCGCGCGAGAAATGCTGGCCATTCCGCTGACGCGGAATGATTATTCCGACTATGATTTCAATTTGAAGCTGACCTCCGATATCAAGCCGTCAATGAAACTGAATATCAGCGGCGTGCTGGGAAAAAGCGATAATATCGCAATCAATGGCGGCGAGCAAGAAAACAGCACCGATTATATTCGGACCCCTTTTGAAATCGCGCAACAAATATCCAATTCTTCCTTTACCCCGAGCCGCATCTATTCCAACTCCTACTATAGCCTCGCAAAAGTCGAGCATCGCGGGCTATCAGCCGATTTCACCCATGTGCTCAGTCCCAGCGCCTTTTATGATTTTAGAGTGGACTATTTCGAGCGCCAGTATGATACCAATCCCCGCGCGACACGCGACACCACGACTTTCGAGCTGATACCGGGCTCCGGCATTTTTGTCGATGAAGCGCCATTTGGTTGGAGCCCGAGCCCCGATGCCGGCATTGGTGATCCTACTTTTCTGTTTGGCGGCCACACCAGCACGGCGCGAGATCAAAGCAAAAGCTCGTTCATCAAAGCGAAGCTCGATTTCACCAGCCAGGTGAATTTCAACAATCAAATCAAGACGGGATTTGAATTCGTTTATAACACACTCAACCTCGATTACGCCATCCTCAACATTCCGTTTCCGGAAGGCAATATTTTTGTGAATCAAAAATGGAATCCTTTGCTGGCCTCGGCCTATTTGCAGGATAAGATCGAATTCAAAAGCCTCATCGCCAACGTCGGTTTGCGTTTGGATTACAGCAACACCAAGGCGGAGTGGGTGCGAGCCGCGAAGTATGATAAAGATTTCTATTCGGCGGCCTATGATGAAAATGCCACATACAATATGCAAACCGCTGAGTCCAGGCTGACGTTGAGCCCCCGCATTGGAATTTCTCATCCCATCACCACAAAGTCAAAACTCTTTTTCAATTACGGACATTTCAAGCAGTTGCCGAATTACGAACAGCTCTTCGAGATCTCTCGAGGTGCCAGCAACGAGCTCAAAACCTACGGCGACCCTGATCTCAATTTTGCCCAGACGATTTCGTATGAACTGGGGTACGATCACGAGTTGTTTGGCAACTATCTCATTCAGCTTGCCGGTTTTTATCATGATATCACCGGTCAAGTGGCTTATACGCAACAGCACAACCGCGACGGCAGCGTGAATGTCGAAATCGCCTCCAATGACAGCTACGAAGACATCCGTGGCTTGGAGGTCACGTTGAGGAAAGCATACGGAAAATGGTGGACAGGATTTCTTTCATATACCTATCAAGTCAACACTCTTGGCCGCTTCGGTAGAGACCAGGAATTTGAAAACCCGATCGAGCAAAGGAATTTCGACAACAACATTGGTAATTTCGCTCAGGAACGACCGCTGCCGCAGCCCAGAGCGAACCTGGTTTTGCTGTTTCATACGCCGCATGACTTCGGGCCTAAGGTCCTCGACGGTAAGTTTTTCGGCAATTGGAGCGCCACTTTCCTGGGCACGTGGCGCGCCGGCGGTTTTGAAACTTGGAATCCCAACCGTGTGGCATTTGTGTCGGCGAATCAACAGCGCACGAGTTTTCACAATCTGGATTTGCGTTTGACGAAGAAGTTCGATTTTGGCCCGCTCAGCGCCACCTTGCTGGCGGACGTCAGCAACGTCTTCAATACCAGAAGATTTTCATATGAAAGTTTTTTTAACGATTTCGATCGTATCAATTATTTCGAATCGTTGCATTTGCCCAAGAGCAACGCCTATAACAACATCGCCGGCGACGATCGACCGGGAGATTTTCGCAAACCCGGAGTGGCATTTCAACCCATCGAGCAGGTCGCCGATGTCACGCGGCTGACCAATCCCAAGACGAGGCCATTTTATTATGAGACCACAACCGGCCGGTATATGCACTACGCCAACAGCGCTTGGCAGGAAGTCCCCGGCGAAAAGTTGAAGGAAGTTTTGGACAGCAAAGCGTACATCGACATGCCGAATCAGACCTCGTTTACGTTTTTGAACCCGCGGGATATCTTCGTCGGGATTACCACTGCGTTTAAGTTTTGAGATTCAGCTTTGAATCTTGACACAAATCAAAAGTGAGAGGCGCTGCATGCGAATCACAAAAAGAAATTCACCCGCCGCTCTGGGTATCTCGATAGCTCTTGTTACTTTGGTTTTCGCGGGTCATGATCTCGTTTTCGCGCAAGCGCAGCAAGTGAAATGGCTGCGCGTGGGCTCTCTGCATAGCTGGTATTCGAATTGGGGCGCGGAGATCGAGTTGGGCCGGGTGCCGGGAGACTTGACCAAACAGCAAGACGGCTTGCGCTGGCCGGCGGATTTTCAATTCCAAGATTGTGAAGTCGGCAAAGCGATTTGGCTGGGCGCCACCAACTTTTTGGATCCCCGGCGTAACGAAATTTTTGCGCATAAGGTTATCGGGGTGGGGCCTCGTCTTCAAAATGTCGACATTCTTGGCGAAACGTTTCCACAACAGATGAAACTGGTCGGCCGGTTTTTGGCCCCAACGGTCGTGGTCGACAACGAGGTTGCTTCCCAGAATGCATTTGATGATTTGGTTGATGAAGTGGATCCGGCGTTGCCGGCGGATAGAATGATCGTCAATACCTTGCACACTGCGCTTGGCATTACTATGACCCGCAGAGTCATGGCCTTTGCCCAACCGAATCATGACAACTATCTGGTTTATGAATACGTGTTCAAGAACACCGGTATCATCGATAATAGTGGCACGATACGTCCTGCAAGAGTAACCGGATTTGTGGCGCATTTTCAGTGGCGTTACGCCACGGCGAGCGAGGCATTTCGGTTGGGATGGGCGCCTACCAATAACGTCAGTTGGGGGCGAAATACGATCAACGAGGTTGTCGGCCAGAATCCGAATGCCGCCGGTTTTGAATATCGTGCGCTGTACTCATGGTACGGGCCGCATTCTTTGAGCGTAGTGGATGACTGGGGCGCGCCCAATCCGAATGATGGCCGTTTGGGAGGCGTCCACTACATGGGCAATGTGGTCTTACACGCGGACCGATCGGCAACGGACAAAACAGACGACCCATTTCAACCCAGAACCACCCAGTATCTGAGCTCGGATCGCGGAGAATATCCCGGTTCAGCCGCCAATATCCTTGGTCCGCCTTCCAACCAATTCAATGCCGATCTTATGTCTGCAAAGTATGCGGCAATGACGGCAGGCCATCCGCAGAAAACTCATGCGCAAGAAATAAGCAACGGTTTTGCCGATCAATTCGGAACGGATTTAGGTGGCGTTGAGCACGGCCAGGGATTTGGGCCATATGATCTGGAACCTGGCGACAGTGTTCGCATCGTCCTCGCTGAAGCCGTGGCCGGCCTCGGCCGGGCGAAGAGCCGGGAAGTCGGTAGGAACTGGTATGCAAACAGTGGTTCCTTTGTTCTGCCGAATGGCGTCACGACCGTTGACAGAGATGAATACAAGCGGCTGTGGGTACAGACGGGCCAAGATTCCTTGTTCCGATCGTTCCGGCGAGCGCTTAGCAATTTTGCGCGCGGTTACAGTATTCCCCAACCGCCGCCGCCGCCCGGAGTCTTCGAAGTGAAGTCAGGAGGCGATCGCATTCAGTTGACCTGGTCAAACAACGCCGAATCCTCGCCAAACTTTAGAGGATATCGCATTTATCGCGCTGTTGCCAAGCCGGATACCTTTTACCAGAAAGTATTTGAAACCCAAGTGCCCAACGTCGTGAACCATTTCGACGATACTTCAGCACAACGCGGGTTTGACTATTACTACTACATCGAGAGTTTCGATGATGGCTCTACCAACGATGCCCATCCCGGTGTGCCATTGGCCAGCAGCAGGTTTTATACCATAACCAGCCTGCCGGCTTTCTTGCGTCGTCAGGCCGCAGCCAGCCTGGCGCAAATTCGAATCGTGCCCAATCCCTTTGACCTGCGCGCACGGGACTTGCAGTTTGCCGGAGCGCCGGATCGTATTGCCTTTTTCGGGTTGCCGCCCGAGTGTACGATCAAAATTTTTACCGAACGCGGCGATTTGATCGAAACCATCGAGCATACCAATGGCAGCGGCGATGAATTTTGGAATTCTCTCACCTCTTCTAGCCAGGTGGTGGTGAGCGGTTTGTATGTCGCCCATTTTGAAACGCCGGATGGACAATCAACCTTTCGCAAGTTCATCATCATTCGATAACGCGCATGCCTTTGCCCGGTGGCGACGAGGTCTAATACTGGAGAGAACGATGAAAAAGCAGACCACCCTTATCACGTTTGGGTTGGGGCTGGCCCTTTGTTTGTCCATAAATGTTGCAGCCCAAGAAAATCAGAAATTGGCTCAGACGGGATTGCAGTTTCTGAGCGTCGTATCGGATGCCAGAGCTGCAGCACTGGCCAACGCCATGACCGGACTCGAAGCGAGGTCGAGCGCCTTGTTTTTTAATCCGGCGACCATGGGTTTCACGCCAAAAGTCATGGACGCCTCTTTCAGCCTCAATCAATGGATTGCCGACATCAACCATAACGCTTTTAGTTTGTCGATCAGGCCGGCGGAGGGAGAATATGGCGTTTTCGGCGCCAGCTTGCAAACGGTGGACTATGGCGAAATCCTGGGGACCAGGGTGGCGGCCAATGAGCAGGGATATGAAGAGCAGGGCAATATCTCGGCTTCGGGATTTGCCTTCGGGATTGGTTATGCCAAAGCCCTCTCCGATCGTTTTGCAGTTGGCGGCCAGATAAAGTTGGCCAGACAAAATCTCGGAAACAGTATCATTCCCACAGCGGACAGCACGACTACAACAATCAAGAATGAAGCAAAAGCCGTGGCCTTTGATTTTGGAACGTACTATAAAACCGGCCTGGAGAGCTTCGTTTTTGGATTTACCGTGCGGAATTTTTCCGAAGAAATTGAATATGCGGAGGAGAGTTTTCAACTGCCGCTGGTTTTTTCCATCGGCGGGTCCATGAACCTTGTGGATTTGACCAGTTTCAATAGCAAGAACCATTCGGCTTTTTTCTCGATTCAGGCAACCAATGATCGCTCGCATCGGGGCCAGGTGGGCTTGGGTCTGGAGTACACATTCATGAGTATACTTGCGCTGCGCGGCGGATACATCACCAACAGTGACGAGGACGATGTGTCATTTGGCTTCGGTGTTTCTGGCTTTGGCTTTCAAGCGGATTATGGCTACACACCGTTCGGCGTATTTGATCACGTTCAGCGGGTTACCGTTCGTTTTTCCAAATAATTTGTTTGTTGAGAAAACAAACGATTCGGAGATCGAGATATGTATCCCTTGAGAAATCAATCAGCCGTGCGAGCGACGGCATGGGCTGTATTGGGCATGTTGTCCGCATGTAGCAACGATGAGCCCGCCGTCATTTTCGATCCGAATAGCAGCGGAGCGCCGCCGCCGGAAATCACCGCTCTGGATCCGAGTGCTGAGGCGGTGGCCGGGGTAACCAAGGTCAAGATCATCGGCCGGAATTTTTCGCCCGCGCTGTCCGAGAATTTCGTTTACTTCGGCACAGTTGCCGGCTCGGTCATAAGCGCTTCGCCGACGGAAATCGTCGCTGTTCCACCTAACTTAGTCGCGGATTCGTTGACGATACGTGTTGTCGTGCAGAATGCGTTTTCGCCCGCGACCTATGCCCAGCCCTACAAGCTGTTGTCCATCAGTAATCCGTACGGAACTTTTGGTGTGTTGAATTCAATAGCCATTGATGCACAGGAAAACATTTTTGCCAATCCGCCCGGTAGGATCCTCAAAGCAGCGCCGCCAGGGGATCAGGCCACGGCATTCAGCACCTTGGTCTTTCAAGCCGCTTCCACGATCAGAAGCGGGCCGGGCGGATTCTTGTACCTGCAGAGAAATAGGAACATCCGGCTCTATCGCATTCCGGCGGCCGGCGGTGATGCCATTGAATACGCCAGGTTTCCCGTCGCTGCTTCTTTTTTTGACTTCGATCAAAACGGCAACGTCTATGCCGGCGGCGACGCCGGGTTGTATGCGCTCATTCCGAATCTCACCACTAAGGCTGTGGGGCAATATCAGAACATCCCGATCAAATCCGTCAGAATCTTTGCTGACCATGTGTACGTCGCCACTGCCGGCGCCAATCCTGGAATTTGGCGAAATCAAATTCTCGCGACCGATGGCAGCCTAGGCAACAACGAGCTTTATTTTGATTGGGCGCAGTCGGGCGCTTTTTCCACTTTCGAAATCGGCGACGTCACCTTTGCCGAAGACGGCGACATGTATGTTGCTGCCGAAAGAAAAACTTCGGATGCGATTCTCGTCGTTCACCCGGACAAGACCACAGCAATCTTGTACCCAGGTGCGCTTTTGTATCCCGTGGCGAATTTCGCATGGGGAAATGATGAATCTCTATATATCAACCACGGTACCAGCGCCGGTGTGAGTCGCGTAGCCATGGGCAAGAAAGGTGCGCCGTATTACGGTCGCCAATGAAACTTGGTCGAGTGCTAGACTTTTGAACAGGCGCTGGATGCTGGATACTGGATGCTGGATACTCGATAGAGAAAAAACCAGGATTGAGTATCCAGTATCCAGCATCCAGCATCCAGCATCTCAAGTGCTCTGAGATTTAATCGCGCGAAATATGGGAAAGGAGGGAGGCGTAACGACCAGACTGAAATTCAATCTTTTTCTCAGGCGGGAGTATCACCGAGATACTCTACAAAGGTGTTCACCCTCTTCAAAAGTGAGGTGCAAAATGTCGAAACGCGTTACATTGGCAGTTTGTGCACTATTGTGGCTAGGTGAGGCGGTTTTTGCACAAACTCCGGTATCCGTGCCGTTCATGGTTAAAGCAGCTACGCCCCCCACTATCGACGCGGATTTGGGTGATTGGAATTTGGTCTACTGGGTCGATTTGAACAAAGGCACTGAGCCGAACGGCGGGCGCACTGAGATCAATTTCCCGGTAACGGGTGATGTCGATTTATCCGGCAGCGTCGCGACGATGTGGGACGAAAACAATCTCTATTTCGCTGCGGTGATCAACGATACGCTTCCGGGTGCGGCCGGCTCGGCTTGGTTCGGGGATGGGCTCGAGATTTATTTGTCGAATGTTCCACTGGCCACAACTGCGCTGCATGGTCCAGATCACGGCGCGACCTTTTATGACGAGCCCGACGGCAAATACGAGGTTCATCTCTTCGTCCGATATGACGCCCTGGCGGATAGCGCGGCCCTGATCGTGTTCATGCCGGCGGCATTGGGTCAAGTCAAAAATGGCGTTGTGATTGCCGGAGCTCTCAATGCCGATGAAGACGGGTACTTCCTGGAAGGAAGCATTGCCTGGAGTGCGATTGCCTCGCCGACGACGGGCAACACGTTTCAGTTTCATGGGGGGGAGCGGGTGGCCGCCACCTGGAGCTTGATCGATATCGATACACCACTTTCTTCGGTAGGTTACGGGGCGCTGCAATTTCCCGTGGATCCTACGCGCGGGCCAAACGGCAACCCTGGAGGTCCGGTTTGGGAAGTCGTGGACGTCAGATCGGACGCTGCTGCATTTAACGCTGCGCAAGATACGGTCTTCACGTATATCAATGAGCCTTTCATCAAAAGACCGGACGGCCCGATCAACATCGATGCCGACTTGTCTGAATGGAATCTGGTTTTTTGGGTGGATTTGAACAAGGCCACGGAGCCGGATGGTGGTCGCACCGCGGCCAACTTTCCGGTGCCGAATGATGTGGACCTCTCAGGCCGGCTGGCCGTGATGTGGGACGAAGCCAATCTTTATTTTGCCGCGGCTCTGAAAGACACTCTTCCGGGCGCAGCCGGCTCGGCGTGGTTCGGCGACGGCATTGAGATTTATTTGTCGAATGTCCCGCTGGCTGCGGGTGCGTTGAGAGGTGAGGATCACGGCACGACTTTTTATGATGAGGCCGACGGCAAGTATGAAGTTCATCTTTTCGTTCGATACGATGCTCAAGCTGATACCTCGGCATTGATTGTGTTTATGCCCGCGGCACTCGGCACTGTGAAATCACCAGATGTGGTAATCCGAGGCAAACTTAACAACGATGAAGACGGCTATTTCCTGGAAGGCCGGATCGGTTGGAACACCATCGCCTCTCCCGCCACGGGCAATACGTTCCATTTTCAGGGCGGCGAGCGAGTAGCGGCGCAGTTCAGCTTGATCGATATCGATACCCCACTTTCATCAGCCGGTTATGGCGCCATTCAATTGCTCAAGAACAGAAACTTCGGCCCAAACGGCAATCCTGGCGGCCGCGTGTGGAATACAGCCGACGTTTTGGACGTTTCGTTTGTGCAAAACAACATCAATACCGGTGTTGAAGAACGGGACCATTCCGACGTCGCACGATCATTCCAATTAGAGCAGAATTATCCCAACCCCTTCAATCCTTCGACCGAGATTAAATTCAACTTGGACAAGCCGGGCACGGTGAGCTTGAAGATATTCAACGTCAATGGCCGGCTCATGCAGACGCTGATCAATAATGTGTCCGTGCGAGCGGGAGCGCATGCCGTCACCGTCGACATGTCGCACCAGCCGAGTGGTGTGTATTTCTATACCCTGCAAACCGGAAATAGCATGCTCACGCGGAAGATGCTCTTCTTGAAGTGAGGTCCTTGCATACAAGCGAGGCTATCAGAAGGGGATGGCCTCGCTTTGTGCGATTAGCAAAATAGACTCAGAGGAGGCCAGGCACATGAAACCGGTTTATACTACTTTTACGATATTGTGTTTTGCAAATAGCATGCTGCCGGCGCAATCATTTGTTTTGAAGACCAACGAAGCTGGTTTGTCGGTGGTCAAGAAAACCAACGGCGTGGCGGCAGCAGATTACGATCGCGACGGCGATGTGGATATCTATTTTGTAGCGAATGGACAATATAATGCCGATGACGAAAGCACCTGGAATAGGTTTTTTCGCAACGAAGGCCGTGGCGAGTTTTCTGATGTGACGGCGGAAGCCAATGTCATCAGCCGCGCCTCCGGACAACCCTTCAACGAAATGGGCTACAAATTTTGCGCGGCTTGGGGAGATTATGATAACGACGGTTACCCCGATATATTTTTGACCAACTATGGTTTCAATCAGCTTTATCACAATCAGGGTAATGGCACCTTCGTCGACGTAACGAATCTCGCGGATGTTGCCGGCGTAGCTGGCAATATCCATTCCAGCGCCGTGTGGTGGGATTACGACAACGATGGCGATCTCGATCTATTCGTCAGTGCCTGGCGCGGAAAAAACAGGATGTATGAAAATAAAGGTGATGGTACTTTTGCGAACGTGACCGAGGCCAGCGGCTTGGCCAATCCGCCGGGAACGAATACCGTAACCTGGACGTCCATGCCGATTGATGGCAACAACGACGGGTTGTTGGATCTCTATATGGTCGAGGATTTTCAAGCGCCGAACAGATTTTATGTCAACCGTGGCGACAAGACGTTTCGAGAAGCGACGCGCGAATTCGGTTTGATCAGCCGTGGCAATGGCATGGGAGTCGCCGCCGGTGATTATAATAACGACGGCTTCTTCGACATTTACGTGACCAATATCTCGGGTTTGGAAGTTTTCCAGACGGAAAGGAATCCGCTCTTCACCAACACCGGCCTGGGATCTTTCGTCGACAAGGGAGCAGAATGCGGCGTGTCGATTGCCGGCTGGGGATGGGGCACTGAGTTTTTTGATTATGATCACGACGGCGATGAAGATCTCTACGTGGTGAACGGATTTGACTTCATGGGTAATGCCGCGGATACGACAAACTTTCTTTTCGAGAATCTTTTGAATGAGGGCAATCACTTGTTCCACAACGGCACCATGCCCTCCGGCGCCGAAGGTAGGGCAGATGGTTTGGGACTCGTAGTTTTCGACTATGATAATGATGGTGACCTGGACTTGTTAGTGTCCAACAGCAAGCAAGAGCCGTATCTTTACGAAAACCAAACGCCAGTGCAAAACTGGCTGAAAATAGAATTGGAAGGTGTTGAATCCAATCGCACCGCTTTTGGGACCGTGGTCAAAGTGACTGCTGCCGGGAAAAACTATCATCGCCAATACGATGGCGTGGATTTTCTTGGCCAGAGCATTCTCCCGGTGCATTTCGGCATCGGCAATGCGTCGATGATTGATGAAATTACCATTCGATGGCCAAGAGGCAGAGTGGAAAAAGTATCCAACCTCGCGGCCAATCAGCTCGTTAAGATCAGAGAAGGATTTGGAATTGTCACCGGTGTTGCCGAGCCGCCCTATACCTCCGCACCAGAAACCTTCCAACTATTGGGCAGTTACCCCAACCCATTCAATGGGGAAACGCTCATTCAATTCGAGTTGTCGCGAGCTGGCAAAATCGAGCTGCTTATCACCAACGTTCTCGGACAACCTGTCCACATGCTCACGCAGGATTTCGCTACAGCAGGAAGAAAGGCGATGCGCTGGGATGGCAGAGATTCTGCCGGCCATGCGCTGGGCAGTGGCATCTATTATTACAGAATAGCCTTGCATAATTCGCCGCAATTTGGCAAAATGCTTTATCTGAAATAAGTTCGACTCACTGAGCAACCGGCCATTGGCAATGGGTTTCGCCATTTACACCTTTTCGTAAGGAGGCGGTCTTATGAGATGGAAAACCATTTCGGTGTTCTCAGTGGTATGGGGTATTTGCTTTTCTTACACGGCAGAGGCGCAACACTCGGCCGCCCGCAAATGGAACGAAGCTTTGCTCCAAGCGATCAGAAGGGATTTCGCCCGGCCCACTGTTCATGCGCGCAATCTTTTTCACACCTCGATGGCCATGTATGATGCCTGGGCCGCCTATGACCAAGTTGCCAATACCTATCTCCTGGGCAAGACGGTTGGTGGCTTCACATGTCCGTTTAACGGTATCAGTGTCCCAACCGATGTGCATGCCGCGCGCGAGGAAGCCATCAGTTATGCGATGCACCGCTTGCTCACACATCGTTTCCGGGCGTCTCCCGGAGCTGCCAAGTCCCTGCCGTTGTTTGATTCTCTGTTGGTGGCGTTGGGGTATGACCTTTCGAATACTTCCACCGACTACACTACAGGCTCCCCAGCAGCCTTGGGCAATTACATCGCGCAGTCCGTGATCGATTATGGCCTGCAAGATGGCGCGAATGAGCAGAACCGCTATACCAATTTACACTACCAACCCATCAATCCGCCTTTGATTCCAGTCTTGCCCGGCAATCCGAGTATTGTTGACCCAAACCGCTGGCAACCCATGTCGCTCGCCGTATTTATCGATCAAGCCGGCAATGTCATACCCGGCGATACGACCAGATTCCTCAGCCCGGAGTGGGGCCAAGTTACACCGTTTGCGCTCACTGGGGCCGATTTGACTGTTTATCAGCGGGAAGGATTTCAGTATATCGTCTGCCATGATCCGGGTCATCCACCTTACCTCGACACAACCAGCACACAGGGCGGGCTGGCAGATGATTACAAATGGACATTTGCATTGGTCAGCATCTGGCAAAGCCACCTCGACCCTACCGATGGGGTGATGTGGGATATTTCGCCGGCTGCCATCGGCAATATCGCGGGCATCCCTCAAACGCCGTCGGAATATCGCAGTTTTTACAAATTGCAAGAGGGCGGTGATGCGAGCCGAGGGCGGACCGTGAATCCCAAAACGGGTAAGCCCTATGAACCGCAAATCGTTCCTCGCGGTGATTATACACGCGCCCTTGCTGAGTTCTGGGCTGACGGCCCGCAATCGGAGACGCCGCCCGGCCACTGGTTTACGATACTGAATTATGTCAATGACCATTCTCAGTTTGAAAAGCGCTTCCGAGGTCAAGGTCCGATTGTTGAAGATCTGGAATGGGATGTGAAAGCCTACTTTGTCCTGGGCGGAGCGGTGCATGATGCGGCGATTACGGCCTGGGGTATCAAAGGATGGTATGACTACGTTCGTCCCATTTCGGCCATCCGTTATATGGCGGATCAAGGACAGAGCTCGGATCCAAATCTGCCCAACTATTCTCCTGCCGGTATTCCTTTGGTGGCGGGATTGATTGAGATCGTGGAGGAGGGAGATACGCTCGCCGGGACGGGTGGCAAACACGTCGGCAAGATCAAGCTAAAGACCTGGCGTGGTCACGATTATATCGACGATCCAAAAATCGATGTTGCAGGTGTAGGTTGGATTCTCGCTGAGAACTGGTGGCCCTATCAAAGACCGACTTTCGTTACGCCGCCGTTTGCGGGATATATCTCTGGCCATGCAACCTATTCGCGCACCGCTGCCGAGATTATGACGCGCCTCACCGGCGATGAGTATTTCCCGGGCGGAATGAGTGAATTTCATTGCAAAAAAAATGAATTCTTGTTTTTCGAAGATGGCCCCAGTGTTGACTTGACTCTGCAATGGGCCACCTACCGCGACGCCTCCGATCAATGCAGTCTCTCGCGGATCTGGGGCGGTATTCACCCTCCCGCCGACGACATTCCCGGACGTATCATCGGCCAGAAAATTGCCGCCAGCGCATTCCGGCTGGCTGAACTCTATTTTTCCGGCCAAGTCACCGGAGTAGATCGCCAAGCTTCGACTGAAACCGTGCCTGCAGGCATCACGCTCTATCCCAATCCGGTACAGAACGGAAAGCAATTGACCATAGCATTGAACCGCCCGGCATCAAACGTGGTTTTGAAACTCTATAATCTCTTGGGGCAGGAGGTATATGCCCAGTCCCTTGGGATGGCGCAAACCCAACAGCAAATCATACTGAGTACGAATTCGATGGCCTCAGGGCTGTATGTGCTGAGGGTAACAGGAAACACCTGGCAGTCTTCACATCGAGTTCTCATAACCAAATGATTCTGCCAAAGAGTTTTTATCATTTTGTTCTGAGTCTGTGTGCCTAACCGTTAAGGTGCCTAATGAAAAAACTTTCACCGGTTTGGGCAGTTGGGCCCTTCCTGGTCGTATCAGTTTTTCCGCTTCATCGCCTCGCCGCACAAGCAAATGCCCCACAGTCTCTGCGTTCCGATATCCAGGTGCAACACTTTTTGAATGTTGAACGCGAACCCATTCGGATTGATCAGGACCGTTCCTCCGGCCTTCTCTATTATGTTTTAATAAATGGCGATATTTATCAAGTAGATTTGAACGGGACTTCGAAAAGCCGCGTGCAAACCGCTGCTGATCACGGCATTTCTTCTGTTGCCGGTTTTGTCATCTCCAGCAAAGGCGACTTTTTTCTGGTTGGAAATTTGACCCAAGGCAACAACAATGTCGGGATCGTGAAGAAAGGAGAGATAATCAACAACCAGCGCGTATGGTCTACCTTGGCTCGGACCGTGCCCTATCCGCTGAATCGCGCCTTCAATCATAATTTCAACGCCATCGCGATAAGCCGGAGCGGCGATTCTTTGCTTGTGAATAGTGGCGCGCGCACGGATCATGGCGAGAGCCAATACGATTCCGGGCCGCTGGCCGGGCTTCGCGAAATCCCACTCACGACCAAAATTTTTCGCATCCCTATTGGCGGACAGGATATTGTCTTGGAGAATAATGAAGCGTATCTGAAGAACAATGGCTATCTCTATGCGCAAGGCGTGCGCAACACTTTCGATCTTGCCTTTGCTCCCAATGGCGATCTCTTTGGCCCTGAGAACTCCGGCGATCGCGATGACTCTGAAGAGTTGAATTGGATTCGGCCTGACCATCATTATGGCTTTCCCTGGCGCATGGGCACCAACAATACCCCGCAACAATTCCCCGGATACGACCCGAACGACGATCCGCTGGTCGACCCTTCGGCTTATGCCTACGGACTGGGATTTTTTCATGATGACCCAACTTATCCCTCGCCACCCGCCGGCGTTGTCTTCACCGACGCAGTGCCCAGCATCGGCCCTGATGCCGACAAATTTCGCGACCCCGACGATGGCAACGGCACCATCAAAGATGCCAGTGATCTTGGCATAACCATTTCCACTTTCACTTCGCATCGATCTCCCCTGGGCCTGGTGTTCGACGTCGATAGCGTGTTAGCGCCGGAATTTGCCGGCGATGGCTTTCTGTTGAGCAATAGCAGCATCGGCAGTTCGGTTTTGGGAGACCCGAGCCAGGACTTGCTGCACTTGAAGCTCACCAAAATTGAAAATGAGCAGCGCTACGTCGCCCGAGTGACGCGCCTCGTCCAAGGGTTCAATGGCGCGGTTGACGCCGTCATGGTCGGGAATAAAATCTACGCACTCGAGTATTCGGGACGCAACGTTTGGGCGATTACGCTTCCGGCTGCTCCCACGTCTGTCCAAAACAATGTTGACCGGCCGGAGAATTTTCATCTCGCGCAAAGCTATCCCAATCCTTTCAACCCTTCCACCAACATTCAATTCGAGCTGGATGCGCCCGGCACCGCCAGTTTGAAAATCTACGACCTCGACGGACGCCTCATTCAAGTTATTTTGAGCCATGCCCCCAAATCATCAGGGTCGCACCAAATAGCTGTTGATATGAGCGGCTATGGCAGCGGAGTTTATTTCTACGTTTTGGAATTTGGCAATCGTAAGCTTGCCAAGAAAATGACTTATCTGCGGTAGGAAAATCCGTTAATATGACCCAACTTGTTTTGACCCTCTCGGCACTCTGCCTGATTTGGCGCTCCGTCGAGGCACAGTTTGTGGTCGGCGGGGATGCTCGCGTCAACCCCGATGACTTCAAGATCACTACTTTTGCCAGCGGCTTGAATTACCCGGTGGGCATGGCACGATTGGCGGATGGCTCTATTTTGGTGGCAGTGAGTAATGGCGCCGCTTTTTTCAATAGCTCTTCAGGCAGCCTGATTCGCCTGGTGGACAGTGACGACGATGGTGTGGCTGAAAACAAGATGATCCTGGTCAACGACGTACCGGGAGGGGGATTGACTGCTTTGCGAACAATAGGTTCTCTTGTTTTCGCGACCGGACAAGGCAAACCGATCGCGATATATCGCCTCCAGGACAATCCGACCGTCGAATTAAGTGCTCTGGGTACGATCTCTATCGATTATAGCGGAAACTGGCTGCATCCGCATTCGGCTCTGGCCGTGCGCTCAACGCCGGGAGAGCATGGCAGCTATGACTTGTTCTTCCAGCTCGGATCCTCTGATAACTTCGCTCATACCATACGAACGCTCCCTCTGAACAGCACGATCGGTTTAGCAGGCACGCTCAATGGCGATGCGCTCTACATGGTGCGCCTAACCGACAATGGTGTCGAGATTATGGGTTTCGGCTTGATGCAAATCGCCACTGGCTTACGCAACGCGGCAGGTATGGCGTTTCACCCCGCCACTGGCGATCTTTATCTCGAGGATAACGGCATCGATGGCCTCGTCAATATTAATGAGCCGCACAGTACAGATGAGCTCAATATGATCCCTGCAGATAAAATCGGCGGTGAGATTGAAGACTTCGGGTTTCCCGACAATTACGTGGCCTATCGCAGCAGTGAGTTTGTCGGCGGTGAGGGTATTCCTCCTCTGTTTGCCTTTCAGCCTGTTCATGATCCACTGACGGGAGATGAAAGCGAGGGCGCGAACGATATCGCCTTTGCACCGCCAGGCTTTCCCGCAAACCTGAACGATGGCGTTTTCGTCGGATTTCATGGCAGGTTTTCGCTCGGCGGTCTTGCGAATGAAGAAAATCCATTGGTTTATGTTGACTTGAAGAGCAGCAAATACTTTCATTTTATCGGAAACGATCAGCCTGGCGTTGGTCATTTGGATGGCTTGCTGGCGACTGACAGCAGCCTATTTGTTGCCGACATTTCTCCGGGCGGCGGATTTAACAACGCCGCCGGCAACAGCGGCATCATTTATCAGATTCGACGCAAAGCCGGGACAACGGCCGTGAAGGAACACCTCTCCACTGCAAGCCCAACTGTATTTAACCTATCGGAGGCATGGCCTAATCCATTCAATCCCAACACGACGATTGCATACCAGCTTCCTGTAGCTAGGGATGTTGTCTTGACGATTTACAACGTGCGAGGGCAAAAGGTGACCACTTTAATCAATCAACGTCAGAATGCGGGATTTTACACGACGCGGTGGAACGGAATAAATGATTCTGGCGAGCTTGTCAGCAGCGGCATCTACCTCTATCGGCTGAAGTCCGGAGATTTTGTGCAGACCAAACGCATGGTGCTTTTGAAATAGGGCAAGTGTGTAAAACGTAGTGCGTAAGATTTACGTCTTAAGCTTTACGAATTACGTAGATGCCATTTGACCTGATCGGAAATAAGGCTCACGTTTGATTCGATTTCAATTTATTGGCCTGACACTAGACTAGAAAGGAGAGATCGCTATGCCAAATGTGCGAACGTTTCTGAGCGCGGCTCTTTTCCTGGGGATCTTGCAGATGACCGGATGCAGTGGTAAAGAAGACCCTACGGCTCCGAAGACAAGGGATCTAGCTGCGCTGCAAAGGCCTGGCGCAGCCAGCATCCAGGCTGTCGCGCCGATTTCCATATATGGCGTTTGGCATGCCGGCAATGACTTTTGTACCTGGGGCACGGTGCGGAGTGTGGCAGAGTTCGACAGCAAAAACCATTGGCTGATCGATCGCGGTGACGGGGTTCCATCTGTGAATCTGGTTAACCTCAGCTTCGTCAATCCGCTGAAGCTGCTCAATAAAACCACTGACGCCCAAACCCTGAATGGTATACCTCGAGGCATGACACAGGATATTGTGAATTATTTCAAGAACAGAAATATCCGTGTCATGCTGTCAATCGGCGGTATTACCTACACCGACGATTGGAATACGGCCCTGGCAACCAACCCGACTCAGTTTGGGCTGAATGCTGCGGAAGTCGCCCAGAATATGGGCGTCGGCATCGAAATCGATTACGAACAGAACGCCGACCCCAATCTGGTCGGATTGCAGACGTTCATCAATGCGTACCGTTCCCAGTTACCTTACGATGCGACTGGCAACAATCACGCCGCGCGTCTAACAATAGATTTGGCTGCCGGCGATCGCTGGTTGATTGCCCTTTGCCGCAAAGCCACGGCTGATTGGCTTAATACCACGACGCCAGTACTTGACTATGCCAATGCCATGGTGCCCAACAGGCAGCCGAACAATGCGGCTGACGCGCAAGCCAATTGGCAGGAGCATGTCGATGGCAAGCCACAGTTTAGTCCTCCGATTTTGCCGCTTGCCCCTTGTAAGTTTACAGGAGGTCTATATATTGTCACCGGTCGAAACCCTGCGCCGGAATGCACAAATTTCAATAATTCTCTGCAGAAAAGCACGGGCAACTATGTGCAATCCGTAGCCCCCAATGGCGCTGGGACGACTTCTGGTATGCTGGGCTATATGTTTTGGGCGGCGGAGTGTCCTTCGAATAGGCGCATCTGCACGACGCCTCCGAATGATTGTGATAGCGGCGTGGGAACAGGCGCGGCTTTCTACAACATTCCCATACCGATGCCGCCATTGCGCCAGCAGTGAGAAAAATGGCTAAACGAATCTACGAGCTCATCGATTCGGCCCCAAGGGCTGGTATCGCGGCTGTCATCGGCATCCTGCTGATTGTCGCCTCGCCTTTTACCGGAAAATGTCAACCTCGAGTCGTGGGTTATTATCCGGCATGGATGAAAACAACCTTGCCTGCGGACAAGGTGCGATTCGATATTCTGACGCACCTCAATCATGCTTTTGCCTGGCCATTGGCCGATGGCAGCATTACAGGTTATAATGATTTGAATCATCCGGAACTGATTGATGCCACCCACAACGCTGGCAGAAAAATCTTGATCGCACTCGGAGGG
Source organism: bacterium (assembly GCA_050732395.1). Taxonomy (GTDB): domain Bacteria; phylum Zhuqueibacterota; class Zhuqueibacteria; order Zhuqueibacterales; family Zhuqueibacteraceae; genus JBIOXB01. Next base: position 12,315 of record JBOHQX010000241.1, on the reverse strand, counting down.
TTCGGCCAATCTCAGCATTTCTCGGCGATGGCAAGTGATTCCACGACTCGGAAACAATTCATCAATAATTTGATTCATTTCATTGAAACTCACGAATACGATGGCGTTGATTTCGATTGGGAATTCCCTGAAACGCCTGCCGATCGCACCAACCTCACTGTTTTGATCAAAGAGGTTCGCGCAGCCTTCAACAACGAGAACCCCTCTTTGCTGGTGACTACGGTAGCGTTTCCCACCGACTTCAATGGCAGGTGGAATAACTACGAAGCGCTCGCTGCTGAGGTGGATTGGTTCAACTTGATGACTTACGACTTTCACGGTACTTGGACGAGCCACGCTGGGCACAACGCGCCTTTGTACGCCCCGGTTACAGACGTGGACGGCTCCGTTCACGCCGGGGTGCAATATTTAAGCAACAGCAGAAGAATTTCCAAAGAGAAAATTCATTTAGGTTTGCCCTTCTATGGAAGAGAGTTCAACGCCTCGTCATTATATGGCCCAAGCACCGGCGGTGGCGATTTGACGTATAGCGCGATTGCGCCCCGCCTCACTTCAGGATGGGAATACTTCTGGGATGATGTTTCCAAAGTGCCGTATTTGCTCAATGCCAATAGAACAGGACTGGTTACGTTTGATGATACGCTATCCCTTCGTCTCAAATGTGAATATGCCAAACAAAACGGTTTGGCCGGGGTAATGATTTGGGCGCTGGGCCAAGATATCTTGAATGACACGCAGCCGCTGATCGAAGCAGTTGGGCGTGCGATGGCAACCGGCACAGGCATCGATGCAAGAGGGGAGGGAGTGGTAAGAGATTTTGTTTTGTGGAACAATTACCCTAATCCGTTCAACCCCAGCACGACCATTGCCTTTGAACTTGCACGTGATATGCCGGTGAAGTTGTTTGTTTACGATCTTAATGGCAAGTTGGTCGCTGTTTTGAAGAATGGCATGGCCAAGCAAGGAAGGAATGCCTTGATTTGGCAGGCAACGGATTATGCAAGCGGGATTTACTTCTGCAAGCTCGAAGCGGGAGCGTTCAGCCGGGCAAAAAAAATGATATTGACGAAATAGAATACCATCTTCACCAGGGCTCTGGGCTTAGACAATCCTTGCACCCTCTGCCGATCTATTGACCGGTCGCTCACAGCGACCGGTCAATATTTTTGTGATTCTTTATTGCAAATTCAACCATCCTTCCAACTCTTGGTCTTCTTCTGTTCCATAAGCGGCAATAAACTCGGCATAAGCTGCGGGCGTGGCGAAGAATCGCCCGCGAAATCCAGGCACAAATAGTTTTCAGTTTCGAAGAAAATTTTTTGACGATTGACGCCGCGGTGATAAATGTGGTAATATTCCCCGGCTTGGAATTCTTGATGGCGGGCTGGCATGTTAGTTCCTCCCATTGTTTATTGCATTGTTCACTGACCAGGCACTTCAAGTGACCGGTCGGTTTCACTAAGCTCATTGACCGGTCGCTGTCAAATGGCCAAACTCTCCTGAAGCCTTGTAAAGGCTTCCTGCGGCCGTTTGAGACTGGTTAGCGTCAGGCCGAGTTGATGCAAGCACGCGAGTTCGAGTTGCGCATTTTTGATGGCTCGGCTTTGGAAATATTTGTTTCGCGGCGCAGCTCTTCTTCGAGCTTCGTCAGAAAGCGCTCCATCAATTGCGCGCTGGCCGGGCCGAGGCTGCCGCGCAGGCGCATTCGGTTCGCCCATTCGCTGAGGGCGACTTTCGTATTATCGCGAATGGTTGGATTCGGGTCTGCAAAATTGTAAAGACAGGCAAGCACGCCGTCAAACATGACGGCATCAGTGAAAAATCTTTCGGCCTGTTCTTTATCCAAGCCGTTTTGCCGATTGATAAAATCAACAACGAGTGTTTTGTAGAATTTTTCAAAAGCGGGGTCTTTAAGCTCGCCTTGACGGATTTCGAGGTAGTTTTTGATGTTCTGATAAAGCAGATCGTCAGTCAAGAATCCGGCGAGAATTTGAAGGAAGAATAACATGGTTGCCCCATTTTCTGACAGCCAAGATCAACCAGAGCTGACAGTATTGTTTGTGATGCTAAAGATAGCAAATGGAACTGAAATAAACGAGGCATTTTGGGATCGATTTTTTTTCATTACCATCGAGGTTAAGAGACTTTTCGAACAGCGCGATTGCGGGCAGTTGCAACAAATCGCACCAGCAACGCTACCAAGAAAATCAATATTCCCACCCCTGTAGTGCTGCCCCACATGATATAGGTCGCATTTTGATAGAGCAGGGCAGGATTCCAGCTCGATATGCTGGTGATTCTAGGCTGGGCGTGGCGGTACTTTTCCGGTATTTCCGGAATGCCGTCGTGGTCTTCGTCGTGAAAACTGCGCGTATAGGCCAGCAATGTCTCCCATTCTTTCACTTCTTGTACCCCGGTTTTACCAGAATCGGCGTCCACTAATGCAGATTTCAAATCTTCCACTGGCTTGCCGGTGCTGTCCTTGGGCACGATGTGCAATAAACCATAAGTGAATCCGCCGACAATCTTGATAAACGTAGCGACATAAAAATTGCATCCGACTTTGTAAAGTTTGTGATTGCGTGCCGAAATATCGAGCGGCTGCCATGCACCGGCCTCATTTTCGACTTGAATACTCATCACGCGATCAAATAGAATACGCCGGGGATTGTATTCAAACTTTAAGCCTGAAGGCTGAAGATAATAACTCGAGCCTTTGATCGGATACAAGCTGGTCAAGACTTCCAGTGCGCGCTTGATTTCCGGCGCAGCCAGATAAAAGCTCACCAACGGATAGCCAGGGGTATCGTCCACCATGCCGATTCCCAGCGGCACCACCCGGAACAAATCAGAGGCCTGCAAGAGCCCGGAGCGGCCTTTGAGAATGTCGTCCCGAATCATGCCGTTCGATTCCACGGCCAATACCGTGCGGGTGTGCGGCCGCTGCGGGTCATACTGATAGCGATCGATGTTCCAACGAATAGCATCACTGACGAGATTGCCGAGATTGGAATTATCTTCGACAATGCACATATCAAAAGAAGTTTCGGCAAGAATCTGATCGAAAGTCAGGCCGTAGGGCGACAAAATGTTTTGGTTGATGATTTGGTCGTAACGCTCGACTTCCGCTTGCACGGCCGGATCCGCCGGGATCGTGTCATCGATCTTCATGATGCGATATTCTTTCATGCCAACCCGCTGGTCAACGATTTCCAGATCGAGCACGCCGGCGTATTGCCCTTCTGAGCCGGCTTGCAAAACGAGCGTATCATGCACACGCACCGGCTGGGTCAGCAGGGTATGTGAGTGGCCGCCGACAATAACATCGATCTCCGGAACTCGGGAAGCAAGATCGACGTCTTCTCCTTGCCAGTCGCCTTGATCGGATTCGCGCCAAACACCGCCATGCGAGGCGCACACGATCAGGTCGACTTTTTCTTCTTCAAGCAGTTTTTTGACGACCTGCCTTGCAGTCGCAATTGGGTCCGCGAACTGTATCGGCGCGGCAAAAGGGGATACTTCTGCTGCATCCTTCCCCAGCAAACCGAAAATGCCGATCTTGAGGCCATTACGCTCATAAACGCGATATGCTTTTACAATGCCTGTCTTGAACAACTCGTGCAGCTCATCATCGCGTGAATCCGCTTCGCTAAAGACCGCATTTGCCAGAAGGAGCGGCGGCACACCGCCTTTCGTCAGGGCCGTGCGTATCGTCTTGGCTAAACCGTCTGAACGAAAATCAAACTCGTGGTTACCCAGAGTCACGGCATCATAACCGATCGCGTGCATAAGCCGTAACTCCGCGCCTTCTTCGCGCGCGATGGTGTGAAAGAGCGTACCCATGAGAAAATCGCCACCGTCAATCACCACGGTCGCTTCCGGAGATTTTTCTTTGAGATTTTTGATGACCGTGGCGAGGCGCGCAATGCCTCCAACGGTGGCATCATCGCCGGTGGTTTCAGGCGTGAAGTCGCGATTCGGCCCAAATCCTAGCAAGCGCGATTGCAGATCATTGGTGTGAATGATCGTCAAACTTTTCGGCGAAGATTGCGCTTGTACTTCAGCAGCAAAGAAAAAGTAGGTCAAGACGAAAAATAAGAAGTTCAAAAATGCGAGTCTTCTCGTGTTCATATTTTGACCTTGCCAATTAAAATATCTTTAAACATCACCCAATCGCCCATCAAACTATAAAGCGGGTATTTGAAAGTGGCAGGACGATTTTTTTCGAAGACAAAATGGCCGACCCAGGCAAAGCCGTAGCCCACGATCGGCAGCGCGATAAGCGCAGGCCATTTTTGCGTGACCATCGCATAAGCCAGGATCACCAGTACCAATGCGCTGCCGGCAAAATGCAGGCGCCGGCAATTGGTGTCGCTGTGTTCGGCGAGATAAAAGCGATAAAAGTCAGCGAACGAGGGGAATTTCTCTTCCATTTTTCCTCCTGGCGGTTTTTTTGTTGCATGAATGGATTGGCCAGATGATAATGGCGGCAAGCCAGCATGTCAAGTGAAAACTCCCAGCCCTCTTTGTGAACCTCTCGCGTGCCTCGACCCGGGAATCGAAATTCGCTCGGAATTTGTTGCAAGGTGATTACTGGAAAAAGAAGTTGACTTTCTTGAAGAATTGTCGTTGCTTTGCGCATCCGTATAACAGGAGTGCGATGATCACTTTTGGCAGAGGTAATATTTTCAGGAATTTTCTATTGCATTTTCAAGAAAAGGGGGCCGATCAATGTCTGCCAATATACCGACCGAGATCCGGGATTCCTTGGAAAAAACACTGGGCGTGCAAGAAGCGCGAAAATTGGTCGAAGCTTTGAATGCCTCGCTGTTGTTCATGGATCAAAAAATCGAAGACACCTTGGAAAAAGTCAAAGACAAAGCGGATTTTTATATCACGCAGAAGAAGTTCGAATTGAAAGACGAGCTCACGAAGGAGTTGGCCACGAAGGAGGATCTGGCGCGCCTGGAGGGTTCCCTCAAAGGAGATATTGCACGCTTGGAAGGCAGTCTGGTACGTCTGGAAGGCGACGTCGCTTCCAGGTTTGCACGTCTGGAAGGTGAAGTCACATCCAGGTTTGCAAGTCTGGAGGGAGAAGTCACATCCAGGTTTGCACGTCTGGAAGGAGAAGTCACATCCAGGTTTGCAAGTCTGGAAGGAGATATCACCTCCAGAATTGTGCGCCTGGAAGGCGAGGGCAAAACAGATATCGCCCGATTAGAAGGAGCGTTGCAAGCTTTTCGGCAAGAGATTCAAACCGTCAAAGTTACTTTGGATCGTAAATTCACGCTGATGTTTGCCGTACTGTTGTTCAGTATTGTTTTTTTGAATCAAAACGCTCTGGAGTTTTTGGCGAGAATTTTGGGGTTGATCCGCTAACTCTCAGTTCATTTCCACAATGGCAGCTTGCACGCGCTCAAAATCGGGCGGCAATGTCTTAACGCGATTCGCAAAACGTGTCTTCACAGCTTTTAATGTTTGTTGATGATAACCGATTTTGAATTCCACAAACTTCAAACCGCTTGCCGTTGAAATCACCACCACGCGATCTTTTTTTTGAATCACTCCTCGTTCCACCAACTTGATCAGGACTGCCAATGCCACGCCGGTCTGCGGGCAGGAAAAAAATCCATCACGGTCCGCCAAGGCCGCGGCGTTTGCCAATTCTTCTTCGCTCGCCTGTTCGACCACGCCCTCAAACTCTTTCAGAATCTTGATCGCTTTCTTCACGCTCACCGGATTGCCGATTTGAATCGCACTGGCAAGCGTTGGTTGCGCTGCCTGGGCGTGGAACGCACGAAAGCCTTTTGTGAAGCTCTCATACAAAGGGTTGGCGCGCTCCGCTTGTGCGCAAACCAAACGTGGCAAATGATCGATAACGCCCAGCGTGTGCATCATCCCGAAGCCCTTTCCAATTGCCGAAACGTTGCCGAGATTGCCGCCTGGTAGAATCACCCATTCAGGTACTTGCCAATCCATGTGCTGCGCGATTTCAAGGGCCACGGTTTTCTGCCCTTCCAGACGCAACGCGTTCATGGAATTAGCGAGATAAACGTCGGGTTGCAGCGCGAGTTGCTTCACGATCTGCATGCAGCCGTCGAAATCCGTTTCCAAAGCCAGCGTCAGCGCGCCATGCGACAGCGGCTGAATCAATTGCGCCGAGCTGATTTTGTCCGCTGGCAAGAGCACAACCGCGGGAATCTTCGCGGCGGCGCAATAGGCTGCGAGCGAGGCGGAAGTGTCGCCGGTGGAGGCGCAAACCACGGCTCGGATCTGCTTACCGTCTTGTATCATTTGCTTGACGTTGGACACCAGTACGGTCATACCTAAGTCTTTGAACGAACCGGTATGGCTCAGACCGCACTGCTTGAGCCAGAGCTGCTCCAATCCAATCCGTGCAGCGAAATGTGGCAGCGGGGAGAGCGGGGTATTGCCTTCGCCGAACGTCACGATGTTCTCATGACGCAGTGCAGGATGAACCCATTCCTTCTTGCTCCAAACGCTAGAAGCTGTTGACCTGTTTATCTGTGCACCGGGAGCGCTGAATTTCTGCTGCCATTCCTTTGCAGGAATCGCGGCCAGGGCCTGCAGGTTGTGTGATACTTCGAGCAGATCATGGCACTGGGGGCAGCGATAAATCAAATCTCCCAATCCAAAGCTACCCGCGCACCCGTTGATGCATCGATAAACCGCATTGAACTCTGGCATCTCAATTCTCATGTGCATGGCTGACGCGCGTTGCAAGAACTCCATGTTGAGGTCATTCAGACCGACGAGAATATAGCAAAAATCGCCTAGTACTACAACGCTAAGTCCACGCCACCACCAGGGATGTCATGCTGAAAGCAACGCGCACTTGACAAAGTCCTTTTGTTTCACTACGATTTTGCTGATGGATTGCCTTTTGCGTTCATCCGTTCTTCTGCACTGACTGCCTGCCTTTAGACGGTCGCAAGCTGATTATTCCTTACGCTATGTCCGATTATTGCAGCAGCTTTGCCACCGCACATCTCGAGTTGCTGTTGGATGAACTTAACTCCAAAACCACGTCAAAAATTGAGGAGAAGCGAAAACTTTATGAGCCTATTTCGGTTGAGGAGAGCGACAAAATATCCCATCGCCTTTGATGCTCCGTTTCAGCGCCTGCCCGAGCTCGCCTATAATTTATGGTGGACATGGCATGCCGAGGCGCAGAATCTTTTTTACGATCTTGATCCTGAACACTGGCTACGCCATCGCAACCCCGTGAAATTGTTGCGCGAGCGCAAAGGAAATCTAGCGACTTTGGGAAAGGAAACACCATTTGTCGCGCGTTATCGAAACGTGATGAAAGACTTTGATCTTGATCTGGAAACGTCAAAACATTGGTTCGCGCGCACATATCCGCGGCAAAAAGACACACTCATTGCTTACTTCTCTCCGGAATTTGGCTTGCACGATTGCTTCCCGATTTATTCAGGCGGATTGGGCGTGCTCGCCGGCGACCATGTCAAAACCGCGAGCGATTTGGGGTTGCCACTGGTAGGTGTGGGATTGCTATACAAAAACGGCTATTTTACCCAACGCGTCGACCTTCGAGGGCTGCAGCAAGCGGTGTATCCAAACTTGAATTTTGACGAGTTGCCGGTGCTTCCGGTATTTGATGCAAATCGCCGTCGCTTGACCGTGGCCGTCGAATTAGCGCAAAGAACCGTGCATGCGCAAGTTTGGCTGGCGCGCGTGGGTTCTGCCAGCATGGTATTGCTGGATACCGATGTTGCCTCCAATACTCCCAAAGACCGGCGTCTCACCAGCCAGCTCTATGGCGGCGATCGCGAAATGCGCATCGCTCAGGAAATCATCATGGGCATCGGCGGCGTGCGCGCGTTGCGCGCTCTGGGAATCGCCCCGACCGTCTGGCACCTGAACGAAGGGCACGTGGCATTTCTCTGTTTCGAGCGTATGCGTGAGTTGATACAAAACGAGAAATTGCAATTCGAGCAGGCATGTGAAGCCGTTGCGATGAATACCGTATTCACGACGCATACGCCGGTGCCGGCTGGCAATGAGACGTTTGCATTGTCGCTCATGCAAAAGTACTTTCACGCTTTTTGGCGGAAACTCAATACCGACTGGGCTGCCGTGCTCGATCTCGGGTTGCAGCTCGATCGGGGCGGCTGGAAATATTTCAGCATGACGGTGATGGCGTTGCGCCTGTCGCGCGCTAGCAACGGCGTGAGCCAATTGCACGGCGAAGTTGCGCGCAGGATGTGGCAGCATCTTTGGCCCGGCGTGCCGGAACACGAGATTCCGATTACGGCGATTACGAATGGAGTGCATGCCGAGACCTGGGCCTCCCCGCAGATGGCCGAGATTTACGACGAGTATCTGGGCCGCGATTGGCGCGCGCAACTTGCCAGCCCGCCTTTTTGGCGCCAGGCGGGCAACATTCCCAATGAAATTTTATGGCAAGCCCGGCTTGAAGCCAAAATGGAGCTCATTGCCTTTGTGCGCGAGCGTTTAGCCGGACAATACCGCCGGCAAGGCGCATCTGCAACCAAGATCAATGCGGCCCGGGCCGTGCTCGATCCCATGGTCTTGACGATCGGATTCGCACGGCGCTTTGCCACCTACAAGCGCGCCGACCTCATCTTTCGCGATCTCCGCCGCCTTGAAAGGATTGTTAATCATGCGCAACGACCCGTACAAATCATTTTCGCCGGCAAGGCACATCCGCGTGACCTGGGCGGCCAACAAATCGTGCAGCGCGTGTTTCGCATGGCGCAGCGCAAAAATCTGTTCGGCAAGATTATTTTCATCGAAGATTATGACATGAATGTCGGCCGCCTCCTGGTGCAGGGCGTGGACGTATGGCTCAACAATCCGCGCCGCCCTCTCGAAGCCAGCGGCACGAGCGGGCAAAAAGTGCCACTGAATGGCGGACTCAACCTGAGCATTCTCGACGGCTGGTGGGACGAAGGCTATGACGGCAGCAACGGTTGGAAACTCGGCAAGCCGAATGAGTATGCCGACGAGGCGGTGCAGGATGCGGAGGATGCTGCGCATCTCTATCGGGTGCTGGAGAGAGAGGTCATACCACTGTACTATCAGCGCGATCGCAGGGGCATTCCGCAACGCTGGCTTCAAAAAGCGAAAGTTTCGACGGCAAGCCTGGTACCGCAATTCAACACCCGCGCGATGGTCCAGGCTTATATCGAAAGGCTCTATGTACCCGCTGCTCAATACGGCAGGGCTTCCAGCCATAAAGCCCTCAAATTCGCGACGGCATTGTCCATGTGCAAGAGCTTGCTGCGTGCGCATTGGCCCTTGCTTCATTTCATTGCAGTGGAGAAACGCCGCCGGCCCAACAATCAAATTGAAATCCTTGCCAGCGTCTATTTGGGCGAGCTCGATCCAGAATGGGTGGAGGTAGAGTGCGTACAATCGGATCGGCCTGCACTAACGCTGCGTTCTTCCAATTCTAAAGAACAGGGCGTGTATGCATATCGAGTCAACCTCACAGGCGCGACTGGGCGAGCCGGCGACTTGCGTTTGCGCATCATACCCAATCCGACACTCTTCATGCAACCGCATGAGACTGGATTAATCGCCTGGAGCCAGGCGATTTAAGCACACCACGGAAACTTGGCTCGTGACTTTTGGAGATTTCGGCTTGAAATCCTCATCATTGCAGAATGTGGTGATCCATGCAAGATTGATCTGATAGCTGCTGACCGCAGTGACTGAAGCTGTTTGGTGCTGAAGGTGCCGCAGGTTCGCAGCCGCCACCTAGACTCATGTAATTGTGAAAATAGTGGTGAGTGCCCTCATCACTGGCGAGAATTAAGATTCCAGTCACACAATTGACGTCCTGCATTGTGGTGGTAGGGTTATTGATGAGATTATCGGAAGCGCTTTGAATGAAAACCGATCCGAAACCCTCGCGGAATTTGAGGTCATCTAAATCGGAGCTCTTCATGTAGACCGGTCGCGGATTGACGTCCAGCGCCGTCATGAAGATGTAGATTTTACGATTTTGATCATTGATCACCAGAAGGGGCCGGGTATGGTTTTGCGCTTTCCTCGCAACCACATATTTTGACCATGTGCCGTTGGCGTCACGTTTCAGTAGATAAATGTTGGGCTCATCGAAGTTCTCCGCACTCGTTTTCGTTGCTGCAAACACGGTGCCGCCGTTGTCAGGGATGCTCTTCAGATTGATGTGATCGTCGGCAATGGGCAGGCTCGCATCAGTTAAAGCGGATTCCCGCGCTTGCCAGATCTGGTCTGCATCCGAGTCGAGATGAGCGGCAAAGTACATCTTTTCATCATCTTGATTACTCCACATGATTCCTACCTTGTTCCCTCCAAAAGCAATAATTGCCGAGATGTCATCAAATTTCACCTCGGCACCTTGTACTGGAAGCTGGAATGGTGTGCCCCAAGTGAGATCGTCGCCCATGGTGCGGTTGACCATCACCTTATTATGGGCCTGCCAGGTTAGCCAAAGCTGTCCCTCTGAATCTTTGGCCAGCGCCAAGGACTCTGACTTCTCATTATTCACATTGACCGGAAAGCCGGGATCCTGGCTATAACTTTTTGAGATGGGATCGTAGCTGTATCGATAGAGCCTAGCAGGCCCGCTGGTCGCGGTAAAAAATATATGGGAAACGATATAAAGATGTTGGCCATCCCACAGCGCATCTTCAAGCGTTGGCGAGCGATCATCAATATCCGGACCGACATTGGTCCAGCTTTGACGGGCTAAATTGAGACGATGAATCCGGCACTTATTAGTAGCGGAATCACACAGGGTTCCCCACCAAAATCCGTCATTCCACCACAGCTTATGCTCTGGCTTCTCGGCGGTTGGCGCTTTATAAACTTGCGATCCATAATTGAAATCACGGTAGCCAACAGCGACTGGTTGAGACGAGAATTCCTGGCCGCGCGCGGGCGGAATGCTCGGGCGGAATGTCATCCAACCACATGCCAATAATAGAATTAGAAACTTGTGAGACTCTGCAAATACCCCACCCCGACTAATTTTGAATGACCGGCTCAAAAATAATCTCATTTGAGCCTCCTCTTGCTTAGGCCTTAATTCGTTGCGAACTCAGGTTGCGATTTGTCCGCGTAATTGGGAGAAGTCAAAATTTCATTGCCCTCTATTTCGCGAGTAACATACGCTGTGTCTTCGTGACTGCCCCTGACCTCAGCACGGCGTAGTAAACACCTGAAGGCAAGTCCGCGGCTTTGAAAATCTTTTGATACCTGCCCGCACCCTGATAACCGTTGACCAAGACCGCAACGACCTGGCCGCGGACATTGATCACGGTTAGCTTCACCTGCATCCCCTCCGACAGCGTATACGCAATCGTGGTTGATGGGTTAAATGGGTTGGGATAGTTCGGCGCCAGCGTAATGCCCTCGGGAATCGCTGCGTCGTCCTGGTTCTCGGCATTGCCGGACTTGGCGGGTCCAGAAGTCGTGGCGTTCGCTTCGTTCGAATAGGTCGACACATTGGAGGAGTTATAGGCGCGTATGCGATAGAAATACTGCGTACCCGTCGCCAGCCCGGTGTTCGAGTAGTTTGTCACGTTCACTCCGACCGCCGCAATTTCAGCATAAGTGCCCGCTACCCCGGTCTTGCGCTCGATTTTAAAGCCGCTTTCATTCGTGGTTTGATCCGTCCAGGTGAGATCGATTTGGCTGCTGCTGACGGGGGTGGCCACCAAATTGGTCGAGGCTTTGAGCAGGGTGGTTGCGTTCGCTTCGTTGCAATAGGCCGAGTTGCCCGCAGCGTTATAAGCTCGCACGCGATAGAAGTATTTCGCATTCCCGCTCAAACCGGTGGCGTTCACATAGCTCGTCACGTTCGGCCCCACCGCCGCAATTTCAGCATACGTGCCTAAAGCGCCCTGCTTCCGCTCGATCTTGAAACCGTCTTCGTTGGAAGATTTGTCCTTCCAAGCCAGATTGATCTGAAGATTGCTCACCGCCGTCGCGCTCAAGCTGTCCGGCGTCGTGGGCTGGCCACTGAACGTCGTGGCGTTGGCTTCGTTCGAATAGGCCGACACATTGGTGGCGTTATGAGCGCGTATGCGATAGAAATACTGCGTACCCGTCGTCAGCCCGGTGTTCGAGTAGCTTGTCACGTTCACGCCGACCGTCGCAATTTCCGCATAAGTGCCCGCTACCCCGGTCTTGCGCTCGATCTTAAAGCCGCTTTCATTCGTGGTTTGATCCGTCCAGGTGAGATCGATTTGGCTGCTGCTGACGGGGGTGGCCACCAAATTGGTCGAGGCTTTGAGCAGGGTGGTTGCGTTCGCTTCG
>JBOHQX010000240.1:0-8789 GCA_050732395.1 bacterium | reverse complement strand
ACCCTGAAATGTCATCCCGCAGGGATCTTGGTTGACTCGGGCACAGTGCCGATTTCAGGCCTAGGTGCCGAATCTACCAAGATGCCTTCTGCATGACAGAATGAGGTTTCCGGATAGGCTCTTAGGCTTTTGAAGGCTCTGCGTATTCTTTGCGTCTCTGCGCCTTTGCGTGAGTTTTTTTTGATGGTGGTTTGTCGGCGTTGTGTCGAACTGTGAAGATATTATTGCACCGTTTTGTCCAACGGCATTTTTAAGCTCTCATACAAACTTTTTCGACCGGCCTTATCCTTATCCAGAATTTGGCGCGCGTGCTTCGCTACCTGTTCGGCCACGTTCCTGGGCACGACGATGACGCCATCGCCGTCGGCCACGACTACGTCTCCAGGGCAAACCAGGACGCCCCCGATGACCACGGGGCGGTTGACGGATTCCAATTCATTTCTCCCCGGGCGAATGCCGCGCCCTTTATTGCGCAAATACAGCGGCACCTTTTCGATCTTGATTTCATCCGTGTCTCTCGCGCGCGCATCTGTGACCACGCCGACGGCACCGAGCTTGTGCCAGGCCAAAATATTATAAGAGCCGATCGAGCCAATGTCCTTCTCTTCGATGTCGTCGATCACCACAACCGTCCCGCGCTTGATGACTTGCGAGAAAGCTTCGTGCGAGTAGCTATTGTAAAAATTGCCTTCCCACTTCTGAAATTCTTCTCCCGGTTTGGGCCGGTCGGCGCGCTGTGTCGGCACATAGCGTGCCGTAACCGCAACGCCTCGTATTTGATGGGATAGATGCTCCGCGTCAACCCAATCCGCATGAATGGCCGCGTCGACCAAACCTGTACCCGGCAGTCCAACCATATCCATGCCGTCAGAAACGTCGGCAACGCGCAGGCCTTCGTAAAGCTTTAAAATCTGCAGATCTTCTTCATCTGAATATGTTTTTGTTTCGATGAAATTCGCGCCCTTTTCAAATTCTGGCACGCTTATCTCTTGCGACGCAACCTGGGAGCTCAAACAAATGAGCATTCGCAGAAAAAGTCTATCCGCTCTCTTCATGGTCATGCTCCTATTCTGACTCGAGATTCATTTGAATAGCTATTGCGGGCTGAAGCGGCCCTTTGAGCGCCTCAACATGTCATCCCGTAGGGATCTTGGTAGATATCGGCACTGAGTCCTGCAGAAGATTTTGTGGCTGAGTCAACCAAGATCCCTCCTGGATGACACATTTCCCGAGGCTTTTCTTGTGCAGCCGCCACGGGCGCAGGAAAAAACAACATTGAGCAGATCCAAGCGCGCAATCGCATGGCTTCTTTCTGGGTTACTTCGGAGCAAAAGGAAATGACAAGTCTTGATAATATCGCAGCGTTTCTTGTGGTTCTTCCAACCCTGCAGGTATGGGCTTGCCTGAAAAATTTTGAAAATAGAGAACACAGGCATTGCGCCACCATACAGCTTCTTTTTCCTGGATGCCGAGCATGGTGCGCACATGCCGGAAACTTTCCTGGTCGATTTTGCCTTGCAGAGTGCTCCAGGTGTTCTGCATTTCCCTCACGCCTTGCACACCGGCATAGTAGTGGTGGCACAATTCTTCCCAAAGTGTTTTACCGGACGGCATACGGTAGTCCCAACCCAGATGATGAAACCATAGCAAATATTTCTCCGGGCAGGCTGCCAATGAGGAAAACTTTTGCGCCACGGCTGGATAGTACTGGTTCACCGCATTGCTGCCCGCCGGGGTGCGGTCAAAACCAATGCCGGTGCTGTCGGCTTTGTGATAATAAACGGAAGTCCAATCCTCGCGATGCTTATCTTTTATCCATGGCGCTGGGCCATAGTGATGCCCCCAGCCCATAATGTGATGCAGGCCCAAGGGCGTCATATAATTGACCGCGTTTTCCCGCGAAGCCATCATCATTGCCTGCACGGTCCTTATGACGGCAGGATCATTTGACAACGTCATGCGAATCCATTCTTCGGCGATTTCCTCCGCCGTCAACTGATGATCCCACGCCAGGCGCCCAAAAGCATACCAATTCGCTTGTGCGAAAAGATGGCCGGTCCAGTTGCGATCGGTGCCGGTATTCGCGACTCCGGCAATGCCTGAAATAGAATGCTTGTCCAGGGAGCCGTCGACAATTCCTGCCACCGTGGCGCCGGCTCCGCGGGCATACGTATCCGCCGCGAGAACTTCCTTGAATAAAGCACCAAGGTAAACCAGATGCGTGCTGAAACCCAGATACTCCTGCGTGATTTGAAACTCCATCATGAGCGGAGTTTTTGGCATCGCGCCAAACAAGGGATGGAAGGGTTCGCGTGGCTGAAAATCAATGGGACCGTTTTTCACCTGAACCAGAACGTTGTCCTGGAAGGCTCCATCCAAAGGCTTGAATTCATGATAAGCCTGCTTGGCACGGTCTTCTTTGACATCGTTATCATAAACGAATGCCCGCCACATCACCACGCCGCCAAATGGCTTTAAGGCCTGTGCCAGCATATTGGCGCCCTCCGCATGCGAGCGGCCGTAATTTTGCGGTCCGGGCTGTCCCTCGGAATTGGCTTTCACCAAAAATCCACCGAAATCCGAAATCAGGGCATAGATTTCTCCGGCCTTGGTTCGCCACCATTGTTGCACTTGTTTATCCAAAGGGTCAGAAGTTTGCAAACCTCCAATTTCTATCGGCGCGCTGAACCGCGCGGAGAGGTAGACTTTGATCCCGTAAGGCCGAAATATTTCCGCCAGAGCCGCAACTTTCTCCAGGTAGAGCGGCGTCAAGACTAGCGCGTTAGCATTGACGTTATTCAATACCGTGCCATTGATGCCGAGAGAAGCATTGGCGCGCGCATAGTCGTGAAAGTATGCATGCAAGTAATCCGGAAGCTTGTGCCAATCCCATAAGGAAAATCCAGCATAGCCGCGCTCGACCGTGCGGTCCAGGTTATCCCAGTGATTGAGCGTTCGCAGCATTATTCTGGGAGAGATCGCGAGATCAAGATGTGCGACGTCCTGTTCTGTTTGCAACAGCCGCAATAAATGAAAAACACCGTATAATACTCCGATGTCTTCATTCGCGGTAACCAGGATGATCTTCTTTCCCTGGAGTGTGGTACTGCGTATGATAAAGCCCTCGCGACCGAGGTACTTCAATTTGTTTTCCAAATCCTGTCCGGCAAGTAAAGAAGAACTCCTGTAGGCTCCGGCGACGATCAGATCGTCACGCAGCTCATGGGCATGAGGCACGACTGCGCCGAATAATCCTTCCAACCCGTTATGCAGCTCCTCACTAGCCGCCACCATTGTGGGCGAATCGCCAAGCGCCATTCGCCCTTTGATGGTGTCTTTGTAAGTTTTCAACACGTGCGCATTGGAGATTGAGGCATATTTCAGCCAAAGCCGATAACCATCATCGGCATGCAGAGCAGCTCCGAATATAAGAGTTGAGGATAGGTGGAAAGCAAGAATTGAGTTTTTCATCGATGCATGTTGAGCTTGGATTTTGGAGTCTGGATTTACGATCGCAGATCTGCAATCGAAAATCCGCAATTGTTATTCTCCACGAGCTATTCTAGCCACGGCGTCGAAGGCCGGCTTGGGCTCATAGTTGCGGTCGAACAAGAGTGGATAGGCAGTTCTGCCGCGCACCGGCCAGTAATTGTGCCAGGATTGTCCGTCATGCACGCCCCAAAACGTTACCCGTGTGATCTTGTCGCGATGCTTGTACAGAACCCGGAACAGCTCCGCATAGCGGCTAGCCAGTTTTGCCTGCACGGCCGGCGGCAGCCCTTGTGCATAAGGATCGAGCTCTTTCTTCAGCGCATCATTAAGCGTAATATCGGCGCCGGTGTGCGCGCCGGGATCCGGCAGCATGCTGATGTCCAGCTCCGTAATGTCCACTTTCACACCCAATTCGGCAAAGGCCACAACACTGGCTTCCAATTCCTCGAGGGGAGGATAATCCATTCCCCAATGGCCTTGCATGCCGATGCCGTCAATCCGCACGCCTTTGGTCTGCAGCGCGCGCACCAGGCGCACTGCCCTTTGCCGCTTGCCGGATTTCCACATGTTGTAATCGTTGTAATACAACTCCGCCTCGGGATCGGCCTCGTGCGCCCATGCGAAAGCCTTCTGCACGTAGTCTTCTCCTAAAACCTGCAGCCACTTGCTTTGCCGGAGCTGGCCGTCGTCTTCCACAGCTTCGTTGATCACGTCCCATCCGTGTATCCGGCCCTGGTATCTGCCCGCGACGGCGAAGATGTGATCTCGCATACGCTGCAATAGGGTTGCACGATCGGCCAGTGTTCCGCTTGCGTCTGTGAACACCCACTCGGGGGTTTGGTTATGCCAGATCAGAGTATGTCCTACGATGAACATTTTGTTTTTTTCACCGAATGCTACGAAAGAATCCGCCGCGGCAAAATGGTATCGGTTGGGCTCGGGATGAACTGATTCCCATTTCAGCACGTTCTCGGCAGTGATGCTGTTGAAGTGCTTTTTTACGAGGCGCAGAGCGCTGGTGTCCATTCCAATGATCTGAGCATGATTCAATGCCGCGCCGACGTAAAAGGCATTCTTGAACACTTCTTGCAAGGCCGGCCGGCCGTGCTGAGCATACCCACTGGCGATCATGAGCAGAAAAACCGCAGGTAGCAATGGCCGTGCCTTGAATATTGATTGAAGACTCATGTCAATTCCTTGCGCCTAGCAAAGTCGTGAAGCTCATCGCATCCAGCGTGAATTGTGCCTTGCCGTTGACCACCGGGACGCGCTTACTCTCTTTCATTCCGCGTTCGCTATCGGTAATGAAGAGGCGCAGCTCTTGCAGGCTGGAGGGCAGTCCTCGCAGCGTTGCCGGACGGGTCGCGCCGTTGTTCACGACGTGCACCGCATAATCACCATTGGCAATGTTACCAAAAGCAGCGCTGGTGACATCGGGATGATCGCATGAAATGGGCAGAGCAAAGGAGCCGGCCGGCGTCGCAGCGAGTTGCTTGAGATTCCAAAATCTCTGCGTGGGCCGCAGCTTCTCTTCATTGCCAAAGATACCGCCGCCAGCCAGAAGAGAATAGTCAGCCGTCAATTGCCACTGCAAGATCGATTTGGGCTGGCTGAGGGCGCAGATGCGCGTGTACAGATTGATTTCATGCAGCGCAAAAGAAGGTTCGTCGAAAATCTGCGGATAGGTCCAGGCGGCGGCATCGGTGCTGCCTTCACCGACCAGCAAAGGGATATTCAACTCCCGGGCCGCCGCACTCCACTGGGCCAGGATCTCATCCGTGCAGCCGCGCCAGGAGTGGAAAGAAACAGCGGCGATATACTTGACGGCCTCGAGATCCGCCTTCGCGGGCTTGATGAATTCGATCGGCCAGGCGTCAGAAGTGTCGCCCAACAGCAATTTGGTGGCCAGGCCCAGAGCAGCGAGATGAGCGCCGAGCCCCTTGATGAATTCCGCGTGTTCTTCCGCCGTCTGCCGCACATTGATGCCAAGATCGGATTCATTAAAGGAAAACGCCACGGCTTCGACGCCATATCGTTGTTTGAGGTAGAGCAAATAGGCACCGATGGACGCGTAGATCTTGTCGATTTTCTCGGAATTGAGCGGATAGCCGCGCAAGCCGCCCGGCCGGGGACGAAAGGCATCGCCGGGATCACCAATGATCGCCCAGGCGGGCGCGGACCAGTCGCTGACGATGACGGGCATGCCTTTGTGCGCCAGCCTTTGCGCCATCTCCATCGCTGCCTGCACGCGCTCGTGAAGATTTCCGGCCCGGGCTGCTGCGATCGGATCAACCTCTTCATCTGGATGCCAAAAAGGCCAGGGCATTTCGACGCGGCCCCAGGCGACGCGCATATTGTCCAGGTTGTAGGCAATGACCTGCGGATCGGTCTTGGGGTTTTGCAAGCGGAAGTTACCGCCCAGGCCGTCAAACGCCTGACCTGGTCGTAGGGGGTCCATTTCGAGCGCAACCGGGTTTCGGTCGACTTCACCGGCGGCTCTCAGTGTAATAATATTCTTCGCGATCTGATCTTTTTTCGCGCTGCCGGAGAGTAGAGTGAGATATACGTGGATATTTGTGCCGTCATTTTGTTGGGCGTGCATGGTTGAATCAGAAACATAGTTTCGAACAAGGATCTCCGCGGGCGTCGCAAGCGTCACTTCGAGCTGCCGGCGCGGAGACAGGAAACGTGCGCCTCTTGCGGTGGTGCGCAAGTATACTCGACGTGCAGCGGGGCGGGAGGCCGCGAGTGCAATCTCGGCAGCGGCGGGCGTTTCTGCATCTATGAGCTGAACCCTGCCGTCGGAATAGTCTGCGCCGGGAAGCTCGATACAAAAAAACACGCCGGCAATGTTCGTATCCGCCGTGGAGGAGCACTGCACCGCGATCGTAGCCACGCCGGGCCCGCTCTCTTCGACCACTTGCGTGAAGAACAAGGAATCCATGCGGGCAGTCATGGTTTGAGTGGTCCCACTGCGGATGTAGCGGTGTCTCTGTCTCTGCCGTTCTTTGGTGGTCTCCTCGCATTTGGACCAATCCGCCTGTACGACGCGCAAGCAGGTCTTGAATTCCATGAGCTGGCCCTGGACGCGTATGCCGTTCAAATTGCCCCAGGCCATGACTTCGGGTTTGTCAAGCGTAGAAATCGCTTTAGGGCTGGCACAGCCCCCGATAGCGACAATCGCTAGCAGACAGAAGAACAATTTTGAGTTGGATTTTTCATTCCGGAACTTCGGCCTGTCACTCCGTAGGAATCCTTTTACGTTCTTGACACAAAGCCTAAATAAGCGTTGGCTCCAGAGCCTAAAAGAATTCTTCCAGAATGACAAAGGGGAATACCGTTCCGGCAGAGCGTCGCAATAGTTGGTGAGCGTACTGAGCTCTCTCATTTTTTTCCTCTATGCCTAAAACAACTTGATTTCAATGTTGCGATAAAAAACCTCTGCGCCTTCGGATTGAATTTGTATCTTTCCCCGCGCGAGCGGGGCTTCTTTGCCGTCGATCATCTGTCTCGAATGCGTAGCGTGCAACACCACCTCGCCGTTCACAATGTGTGTCATGCTGTCCCCGCGGGCAATGACTTCCAGGGTGTTCCACTGACCGTACGGTTTTTCAAAGTCCTGCAGTTTCACCACGCGCTGTTTTACGCCGCGTATGATTGCAGCCCCGGGCTTGTACTGTAATTCCGGTTTTCCATCCAATTCGACGGACGCCACGGCCAAATCCATCCTGGCGCCATCCAGGCTATGATAATCCCCGCAATCGCCTTCCTGTACCTGGGTTTCATGGCTGCGCATCCAGTGATCGCTTTGCGCGCCGTGCGGTCCGACGCAGTGGTACAAGACGCCGCTGTCCCGCTTCGCTTTTTCTCTTGGCGGCCACTTTTTTTCTCCCCATTTGAACTGGAATCGCAGGTGATAGTTTTCGAATTCTTCTTTGCTGGTTAACGCACCCCAAATCTTGTCCGAAATCCGGATGCTCCCATCGACCACGCTGAATACGCCTTCAGGGTCTTTATTGACACCGAGAATTTCTTTCGCTCCCGACTCCGGCACATAACTCAAGAACGTATCCCAACCCGATAGATCCTTGCCGTTAAAAAGCGAGGTCCATTTCGGCTCATTCTCAATTTCGTTAGCCGATATTGCACTCAACGATGTTGCCAGCAACACCACTTGGAAAGTTCTCCGCATCTCATGCGTTTTCATGTCTTCCTCCAGCAAGTATCTACTGCACTGTTACCTTAATTTGTATATGTGAGGACTATGGGTTGCAGTGAATAGTCCATAGTTTTAGCCATTTTTTTCTAATACGCCGAAGGCGTTTCACTAGTGCCTATCCAAAACCCAGAAATGTCATCCCGCAGAGGTCTTGGTTGATTTGGGCACAGCGTCGAGTTCAAGCGTGGGTGCCGAACCTACCAAGCCGTAAGGCCCTTGCGGGATGCTTTCAGCATGACAGGACGAGGTTTTCGGACAGGCTGTTTGGCACGACCTCAGGATTTTCAGACAGGTTGAAAACGGGAGCTCGCCTTTTGAATCTTTCTCACGATATCGCCAGCATGAATGACACCTGCTTGAACGACTTTAGCATTGATGCCGCGCAGATGAAGTTTCTGTCCCAGAGGGGAATTAACAAACTTCATCGCCTCCAGGCCAAAACGTTTCACGAACTTCTTGCATCCATTGTGGGACTGCGCGGTGACTTCGACCACGGCCGAACCGATGGACAACTGTGTATCTGGCGGCAGATTCTCCGCACTCAAGTCCAGGTCGATCAAAAGCTGATCGCCCGCCAACTGCCAGCGTTCTTTCTTTTGAGCCACGAGCGCGATGACTCGAGAATTCATGATATTGAGTTGCATGTCGGGATGAGAGGAACCATCGCCCGTGCGCGAGCTGCCTCGCGTTCTCCAGTTGTCGCCGACCAGACCTTCTTCCAAATCGAGCTCACCCTTTGGCTGGATTTCCCGTTCATTCGTCCGGGGTCTTCGTACAATCATGTCCAACACCCCTTCGTCTTTGGGAGCCTGGCGAATCTTATCTAACCCCGCTTCGAGCTCTGCCATGGTCAAATGCTTCACCTGCGTCATTGAAAACATTCCTTCGTTCCCTTGTTTTTTGGAGACTAAATTCTGCCCACAGCTTGAAGAAGCCCACTGATGATGGCTTTATCCGTGGGCTTCTTGGAACGAGTTGCATACTGCCCGTTTCGCCGGAAGCGTGGTGAGAATTCATTATCGCCCGCATCCGCGGCATGGCGAAGAGGTGGAAGTTTTTTTGTCGTACAAATGCAGTG
>JBOHQX010000239.1:0-6998 GCA_050732395.1 bacterium | reverse complement strand
CCAGGGATTCACCCCGGTTCTTGCGCAATAATGACAAATGACAATTCATATAAATTCGTCATCGTAATTCTGAAATCGTGTACTAAGTGTTACGCATTACGCGGCACGTGAGGTGCAGCGCTAGGACTTCTGACTAACTTTCCGTTGTGCTAGGAGTTTTTTCAGCTCCTTGACAGGAATCCAAATCCATACCAAAAGAATGATGAAGCCGAGCAGCCAGATGCTCCAGGTGACCCAATCGAATTGCATTTTCTCCGTTCCTCATTTTATTGCGTGATTCCGGGCCAGGTGTCGGTTCGAAAAGGAGAAGCCGGAAGGCCGGCAGAGTTGTACAAATTGCAGATGGGATTCGCGGCCCAAGCATAACGCACGGCGACCGGTCGAGCGACCTTCGGGCTCCAGACGACCACCGCATTGCCTGCAATCGCCGCCTGTGCATAGTGAAACTTTCGATCCGCGCCGGCGATGGCAAAACCCTGCAGCACATTTCCATTTCCGGCAATCAAGCCTGCTTCAACATAATCGAACGTAAGGTGCGCCCGCCCCTCCTTCAGCGTCATGGCATTGAGAACTGGCCCACTGTATGGCAACTTGTGGCCGTACACCCTATTCCGCGCAATGAGCGCGAGGCGACGGCCCACTTCGCGTTTGTTCCGAGGATGAATGTCCCTCGCCTCGCCAATGTCGATGGTCACCGCCATTCCCGCGTTCTTCACCGCGAGCGCCATCCTCTGGGCTTCACGCAGCTCCGCCCAATCGTCGTCGCGCGGTTCGGGATATGGGTCCATATAATTGGCCAACTGCACGAATAAAAATGGAAAGGAATCGTGAGTCGTAGTCACCAAAACCAATTCTTCGGGCTTGCCCCATATACCGCCCGGGCCGCCGGTATCCAACACGCGCACCGCGATGACATTCCGGCCGGCTTTGACAATGGAATCTGGAATCGCGTAAGATCTTGGCTGATCCCATTGCTCGCCGCTTCCGACTTTACTGCCATTGAACCAGGTGACATCGAGATCATCGATGGGACCGAGGTTCATGACGAGCTTCCTACCAACCCACGCGTCCGGCAGAAATACTTCTCTGCGGAACCAAACGGCACCATCAAAATCATCGAGTCCGTCGCCTGACCACTGGGCTGGCACAGGCATCGTCTGCCATTGCGTCACATCAAAATCGACATCCTTCCGATCGGAACTCCGAGTTTTTCGTGGAGGTTCTTGCCGAAGAAATACGCAACCGCCGAAAAGCTTGCGATCGTGGTCGGGCTGCAAATTTTCCAGCCAGAGCCATTGCCAATCTGCAGCGGTGCAGCGCTTGTAACATGTCCGACGTCAAAAATCCTGAGGTTGGCAAAATTAGCCCTAGTGATTTCCTGTGATGTGCCAAAGGCGGTGTCTAGAGCCGCGAGCGGCCATGCCATGTTGGACTGTCCCGAACAGAGCCAGACTTCGCCGACCATGACATTCTTGATGGCGATGGTATCTGCACCGATAACACGTAATTCGTAGGGACCACTGGCTGAAAGCGCCGGTAGATCAACACGCCAATGCCCGTTGGATGACACCTTGGTCTCTTTCGTTGCCTTATCCAATTCGACAACGACTAGACCATAGGGGTGTGCTGTGCCCCATATCGGAATGTTCGCATTTTGCTGCAGGACCATGTTGTCGGTAAACAGCATCGGAAGCTGAAGGTGCAACGCGGGACGCGCAGGAGCCGCAATCGGTGTTGTTGCTGCATAACAACTCAGCAAAGTAGCGAATACAATGCCCACGCTTTTCTCCGAGGGTTACAAGTCAACTCAATCCACTTCGACCACAAGCGGCAAAACCGCGTCCGCGGGAATCCAGCCGTACACAATTCTTACTTTCAACCATTCTTCGCCTTGCTCGATGATCTCAGCTTCGGTATTCGTTTCTGCACCACCAAAAACTGCAAGCGGTGGACTCGAGGTCGATCTGTCCGTATAGATGGTTTCATTGCTTCCCAGAGCCACTTTCCAAGCACCACTCTCTTGATGCATTATCCGTTTGATTCGATCACTCGATTTTGTCCATCCCACGATCGGAGTTTGCAGGGAGACAGACACCATCCCAGTGAAAACGGTGCTGGCGTGTACTTTTGCACCGACGCTTAGATTTTCGACCGGGCTGCCGTTTCTGATCAATACCACTTCGGCCGATCTCCGCAGCTCAACGTCGGGATTGATTTTGAAGCGGGTCCACTTCTGAGAAGCCAAGTTGTACTTTTGGATTCCGGAGATGGAAACCATCCAAATGCTCTCTCCAGATTGGCGAATGGAGATGGCACCATCATCCAGAAGTCCACTGTTCTTGGACGTCAATATGGTATAGCGCTGTGTGGCAAGATCAAAAACCGCAACTCCTGCGCCTCCGAGTGGCGTGCCCATTTCGGAAAAGTATGCACTACCGAGCCAAATTTGCTTGTTGGTTAGTGCACCACACGTGAGAGCGCCTTTGAACGGCGGTGAAGGAAAGTAATGCCACGCTTTGCTGATCAGATCAAACGCAACGATCTGCGCACTAAATTCTTCCCGAGCTGAATTCACCGCATGGAGTTGAGTTTGATAACGCGACCTGGTCAAATCATCCAATTGCTGAAGCGCAATGGTTGCGTGAATGAGAATGCGTTCATCCTCAGCGCTCAGAACTTGTACACTGTTCAAACCGGCAATTGGGTCAGACTGGCTGTAGCTGGGGCTCTCGTAGTAGGCTTTGAATTTCTCTGTAAGTCGAATGTGTATCCTGTCATTTTCCGGATGGAGTGAATAGCTTGAGCCATTCTTCAGTATCACTTCGATGCCGCCCTCGAGAGGCTGAATGACCGGCACAGACGTGTGCCGTGTGGCTTGAATGAGCTCGAGGCTTTGCCATTTATTATTGGTGAAAAGAAATGCCGGATAATCCATACCGGCGGAAGTACCCACCACCCAAACTGAATCGGAGTCGCCGGCAATCGAAGCCTTTTTGAAAAACCCGAAGCGCTGCGGCTCATCCCAGGCAGCGGCAAGCGGAACGAGCAACGACTTCGCCAGCATGAAGCTCAGATAGAGAGAGTTGAGTAAGCCGAACATTGCAACACTCATTTCATGCTCCTAAGTGTCTGACCAAGAATAATAAGTGAATCGATTACAACCTCCGCTGCACGCAACGCCTCCGGCGCCGGAAGGAGTTGCGCATTCGGCACCGCAATCACCCTGGCTCCGGCAGCTTTCCCGGCAAGAATGCCATTGCCAGAGTCCTCGATGACGGCCGTCTCCCCTGCCGCCACGCCCATTCGCCGGATGATCTCGACATACACATCCGGCGCCGGCTTACCGCGCTGGACCTCGTCGCTGGAAAGCACTTCAGATTCGTCTGAAAACATCGACTCCCCTCTTATCCGGTGAAATAAAGATACGCCGATAAAATGATCGCCAGCACGAGAGCGGTGGACGCGACATCTTGAGTGCTCCAACTAGCACGGGATTGCCGGCGATCTTCGTCAGTCAAAGTCGCGTAAGTCAAGCCGCTGATTTTTTCATACGAGGGCGGCTCGGTCAGGTAGCTGACCACGACCATCACAATGATGCAGACGATAAAGATGAGCAAACTGTAGTACTGGAAAAAGGTGTTGTTTACGATCCACAGGAAAGAACCTTCGGTGTAGGAGAAATTTTCGACGAGCTTGATCGGCGTGTCGACCGCCAGTCGGAAAAGTCCCATGACAAAGCCGACAAGCAGCGCAGCGAGACAACCCTGGCTGTTGAGCCGCTTGTTGAAGACTCCCAGAAAGAAGACCACAAAAATCGGCGGCGCCAGGTACGCCTGCACCCCCTGCAAGTAATCATACAGTCCCTTCCCACCCCGAATGACGGGAATCCAAAGCAGCCCGATCAAAACCATGGCAGCGGTGGCAACTCGTCCTATCCAGACCAGCTGCTGCTGGCTCGCCGCTGGCCGCAGCCTGGAATAAAAGTCGATGGTGAAAAGTGTGGAGCTGGCATTGAACGCACCGGCCAAGGAGCTCATCAATGCCGCCAGCAATCCCGCTACAACCATGCCGCGAACCCCGATAGGCATGACGTGCGCCACCAGCAAGGGAAACGCCTGTTGTGCATTGTCCCGCAGGAGCTCCCCATTTGCATCGAACAAGACACTGCGAATGGCCTCGATCTTGCCGCTCTTGGCCAGCGCAAAACATATCATCCCTGGAATAATGAAGATGAAAACTGGCAGCAGCTTCAGAAACGCCGCAGCGATCGATCCGCGCCGGGCCTCGGTCTCGTTCGGAGCACCTAATACGCGCTGCACGATATACTGGTCGGTCGTCCAGTACCACAAACCAATGATCGGGGCGCAGAACAACATCCCCAGCCACGGATAGTTGTCATTGAAATACCACGCCATGCGCCCGGCTTCGCGCACCGGGGCCCAGGTACTTTCGACTCCGGCCGGCACCAATGGCTTCCAGAGATTGAACATCTCTGAGCCGCAGATGGCACGCAGCTCGCCCCATCCGCCCAGCGCTCCCAAGCCAAAGTATGTCACGAGCGCTGAACCGACGATGAAAATGATGGTTTGCATCGCTTCGGTATAGGCCACTGCCCGCATGCCGCCGAGGATGGCATAGAGCCCGGTGAAGAGAATCACCAGGATGGAGCCGGCCCAGAAGCTATCCATCCCCAGAAAATTCACGTCCGGCAACAACACGCTGAAGACGATGCCGCCGGCAAAAATTCCCACCGCCATCTTAGTGAGCACGTAGGCCACCAGCGAAATCAACGACAGTACGGTTCGGGCTGTCGGCGAAAAACGCCTCTCGAGAAATTCGGGCATGGTGAATACTTTAGAGCGCATGTAGAACGGCACCATCACCCAGGCCAGCACCAAAAGACACCAGGCGTGTAGCTCATAATGAGCCAAGGCCACACCGTCCGTCGCCCCGGAGCCGGCCAGTCCCACCAAGTGCTCCGAGCCAATATTCGAAGCGAAAATGGATGCCCCAATGACAAACCAGCCCAGGTGGCGGCTCGCCAAGAAGTAGTCCACCGTGGTCTCTTGACGCTGCCGCATCACCCACCAAGCCACCCCCAAGACGATGCCAAAATACGCGACAATGACGAACCAATCGAGTGCGTGTAACAAGGGTGTTTCCTCCTCTCCTTGATTAGCTTCTCATATGAATGAGTGTTTGAGACTTTAGAGTCAGAAGAAGATTTTTGCTCATTCTAAAATGGATTCTCCGTGGAGTAATATACGCCCTTGGGTAGATTGAAAAACACTTCCTGGACACCGAGCATGCGCGCCGCAGAAAACAGGCTTTTGCCGACGTGATCGAATGCTACTGCAGTATGATGTGGAAAACGTTTTTCAATGAGCACATGGCGATAGAACCGTGACATTTCACGGACCGCAAAAACACCGATACAGCCAAAGGACCGTGGATTGATATTCAGCACTTCCCCGTGCGCGACGTACGCCTTCGCCTCTGCCTCCGAGGTTGCTTGCAGCCGAAAGATCGAGATCTTTCCGGCTTTGATTTGCCCCTCGATCGTGCCGCGGGTGATGTTCGGCTTCTGACCGGGCTCCATCAAACGATGCATAATCAATTGATGCTGCATGATCGGCTGCACGATGCAGGCCGTAGAGGTGTTGCCGCAATGAAATCCCATCCAGAGATCATCCAACTTGTAGTCGCCCACTTCGGCTTTGCTCTCTTCATACATGTCCTTGGGTACGGTATTGTTGATGTCCAAAATGGCGGGCGGCTTTTGTGTGGCGCAGACCACCATGTATTCGCTCAGCGCGCCATAGATGTCCGCTTCACACGCCACGGGAACGCCGCGCGCGGCGAGGCGGGAATTCAAATAGCAGGGCACATGCCCAAAATACTTCTCAAACGCCGGCCAGCATTTGTTGGCAAATGCTCCATATTGCGAGACGCCCAGGTTCTTTTCCATGAACCTTTCCAACGCCAGCTCATACTGGGCGAGCCTCTCGATCAAATCTGGATAGGTGTTTCCCTGCCCCAATTCCTTGGCCATATCCGCCGCGACGGCTTTGATCTCGGGATTGCTCTTTTCGGCCTGTACCAGGTCGTAGAGGTCCAGCTCGCTGTTTTCCATGATTTCGATCCCGAGATCATAAAGCGGTTGGATCGGGGCGTGGCAGGTGAGAAAATCAAATGGTCGCGGTCCAAAAGAAAATATCTTCAGATTGCGCACCCCGGCAACGATCTGCGCGACGGGAATGAAATCCTTCATCATCATCGCCACGTCCTCGGCATCGCCGACGGGATTTTCGGGAAGGTAAGGGTTGAGCCGGCGCAAGCCGAGACCATAAGAGGTGCTCAACAAGCCGCAGTAGGCGTCTCCACGTCCATGGATCAAGTCTTTTCCGGTATCTTCCGCCGCAGCGGTGATCATTACCGGGCCCTCGAACCGTTGCGCCAGCAAGGTGGTGGGCCCTTCCGGGCCAAAATTTCCCAAATACAGCGCCAGCGCGTTGGCCTTTTTGTCCCTGAGCTCTTTTAACACCTTCACCGCATCCGATTCGTTTTCGACAATGGTTTCGATCTCAATTACCGGAATGTCCTTTGCTTTGCAGGCATTCATGACGGCCACTCGCCTTTTTCGCGACAACTCCACCGGAAAACAGTCACGGCTCACCGCGACAATGCCAAGTTTGATGGCAGGAACATTTTTCATAAATGACTTCCAATTGTTTTGAAGGTGCTTTGTTTCTTCGTTTTGTTGAGTTAGAAGACCCAATCAAGTTGACTAGTGCACCGTTACCTTAAATTCTATACGTCAAGACTGTGGGTTGCAGCGAATTGTACCTAATTTTAAGCGTTTTTCCTCTTCTACGCCGAAGGCGTTAAACATCAGAGCCGAGGGTAGCGCGCAGCGCACCCTCGGTAAATGAACATTACCATCAAGCACCCTGAAAGGGTGCAACAAAAATTGGGGGCAAACATTCTGCCAGTGCTCG
>JBOHQX010000238.1:0-20565 GCA_050732395.1 bacterium | reverse complement strand
GATTTGAAAACAACATCCGTTGGTCGCTTTTCCATCCGTTGGCATCATAAAGCTTTTAGAATTTTTTCCTGAGTTCATCCCGGTAAGCACGTAAGCGCCGGGCCAGCCTTGCGCCTCTACTTCCTCGGTGCTTCCTTGGCGCCAATTCCTCCTCCCATTTTCTGGAGAATTCCCCCCTGAATGAGCGTGCCAACAATCGTCAGCAGGACGATTAACCATTTGCGCAATTCGTCCTCCAAGGCGAAGTACTGCAGCACCAAATGCGAGCCCAGCAAGGAAGAAAGCACGATCAGGCCGGCCTCCGGAGCAAAAGAAACCAGCAGATAGCCGAGAATGCCGCCAACGACGAAGGCCAGGCGCACGTCTCCTGCCGCGGTAAATCCCCAGGAGCTGCTGTGTACGGACAAAATAAAACCCGCAATCGTATAGCTCGCGGCGCCGATGGCGATGTTGCGAAACATTTTCGTGAATACTCCGCAGCCGATGGCGATCAGCGTGGACAACAGCAAGATCGTCGTACGCGCGTCCGGCGTGGTCTCGCCGAGGCGTACTTTGGCTGCCGAAGCGGCGATGAAAAAAGCGATGGCGGCAAAGGCTATTCCGAAATATCTTCTGCCTGCAATCAATGAAAAAAGGCCCAAAACGGCCGCGACCAAACTCGCCTCCGGCACGAGTAATTGCTCAGCCACGTCTTTTCCTCATTCTACGAAGATATTCAAAACTAGTGCACTGTCTCGTTAGCTTTTGCAATCACCTCGTCAGGTCAAAGGCCACATGTGAATCTTAAAAACGCCACTGTTTTACCACGAAATACACGAACCACACGAAAATACTTAGTGCCTTTTTCGTGTATTTCGTGAGGTTCGTGGTTTTTCTAAGTTCAGATTCCGCTACAGCGGGATGACATGATTGAGGGTATAGCAATCAAGGTGGCCGTCCACTAGTTCCGGCGTGCCTGGAATGAAGTGGCCGGGAATCTTACTTCGTTTCTTTCTGGCTGCGATCCTTGCGATCGGCCAGCTTCAATACCTTGTAGGAATCGATGGAATTGATGATGACCAAAATCAGCGAGCCCGCGAATCCGAATTGCAACAGGGTATTCGGCCGGTACAGTTCGATCAACAGCACGGTGGCCAGTAGAATTCGCAATTCCGTCGGGCCGAACATGAATGTGTCGATCGTGTATTTCTCGGTGATTTTATAACGCAACAATGCCACGATCATCGAACCGCCGTAGGCCACAACAAATACGAAGGCGACGATTCTGAACGTCGTCAGATAGAAATAAAATCCGAGTCCAATGAAGCAAGCGGAAGTCCAATCGACATTGATATCCAGGGCCCAGCCATACCATTTGCGCGGGGTTTGGCGAAAATAAGCCAGACGGCCGTCGAGCGAATCGCCGAACCAATGGATAGCCAACCCCAGAATTGAAAGCAACAAGAAACGCCGGTCGCTGTGCCGGGCCAGCCACAAGCCTGCACACACCACCAAACTGCCAAAGAAACCGATCGCCGTCAACAGATCCGGATAAACCCACCTGGGCATGTGTGCGCAAAAAAATTGAATGGCGCTGGCTTCGGCCCGTTTAAGGATATTGGTTCTTTCACGATCCTGGCTCATGTCGATCTCAAACGCTGTCCATTCAGATAGTAAGCAGTGACTATTCAGCTCAAAAAAGAAGAGTAAACGGATGGAGCGGATTGAACGGATAGTGATTCTGCAAAACAAGTTTTAGAAATCCGCGTTATCCGTTCAATCCGCTTACAAGAGATAGGAGCTGACTGGTTACGAAAGCTTATCGAATGGCAACCCTCGCGCCTCCAAGTAATTCGCGTGAAACGCTTTTGCCTTTTCGCGATTCAAATTGGCATAACAATAAAGGCAACCATGCGGACAACTGTCGTAATAGCCAATGTCCCGGCTTTCGTAACAGCCGCAATCCTGGCGCGTGGGCACTGCCCGTAATTGGCGAAAACGGTCGGGTGCCATCGCGTGAATAGTCTCAATGTCTATGCAATGGGCTTTAGCAACTTGTGGCACGGTGCATAGCGCGTCTTGGCAGCAGGAATAAAGTGTAATTCGATGGCTGGCGGCGATCTGCGCCAGTTGTTGCGTCAGGCGCAAGCGTTCCTCCAATTGCACTTCATGGAAGCTCACTCCGTTCGCTTTCGTGACCAGGGCAAAATTGCGCTGCACTTTTTTATACCAACTGACGAATGAAAAATAGCAGCGTGAGGTATTGCCCCGCAGGCGCTCACACAATTCGCCGAATTTTTGGACGTGATAGTCCGGCGGAGTGAGATCGGAAAACACGATCGGATCATAGCGCCAAAAAATCCTGTCCGCATAACGCCCAGCCAGGCGTTGAAAAGTCGCAACGGCAAAATCCAGCGGTGGATTGTGTGTTTCGAGCGTTTTCGGCAAGCCATTGATCGTGAAGTGAAAATAGAAGGCGCCTTCGTATATTTCGTCCAGGCGCGCAAGATGGCGTTCAAGAGGATGGGGGTTGCGTGTCCAGAAAACCAGAAAGAGAACGTGTTCCGGCCGCAAAGAGAGCGTCACCGGCTTGCGGCTGATGGGATTCGGGTAAACCACCTCCCCGCGTTCGATTTGTTGCATGAACCAGTCCGCATAATATGCAGGTATGTCCGTGCGTCGCGACACCGACACGATTCGTGCGGAAGAAGATATTTCAAATCTCGCCGTCATGACCCGTTGTTTCACCCGTGAACGACACTTCGATGCAATCTCCAAAAAGTAACAGTTGTTCAATCGACAGCGTTTCGAGTTTGGCGATCAATCACGAAAAATCAAGACTTATCGCCAGCCGGTGTGATTGGCAGTCATGGCATACGGTTTGATTCATCTAATTACGCACTGTTATGCCCAATTCACAAGGGCACTACCGCCCACGGTTGCCATGCACGGCGGCCAGGTGTCAGCCCAGGATGGGCTTGCACAATTCAACGTAAAGGAACCGATGGTGGCGAATATCACATCATTCGAGCAGAATCGCGAGACCCTGCAAAAAGTTGCCGTAACCTGCCCGCTCCGCGCCAGCTTAACGCAAGCGCCTGGAATCAAAAACAATTCCCCTACCCCATGTGACGCTGAAAATTTCGACATCTCGGAAGAGAAAGGCGAAGGGTTGGTATTTGCATGCCGCCATGCCGAAGGAGGTGTCTGCGCCGGACATCTGGTCGCCGAATAACACGCAGGGGATTTTAGCCGGCTTCTGGTCGTGATGAACGGAGTGGTTACGCCTTCTTCAGCTCCGCTCAAAAACTCTCAGGTACGCGATGCAGCCGCCAGCCGCGTATTCAGCCAATCGATAAATCGGTGCACGGTTTCTTGCAATTGTTTCAGATCGCCGTCATTTTCGATGACGTATTCCGCTTTTTTCACTTTTTCTTCGAGAGGCAATTGCATTGCCATGCGCTGGCGCACAGCCTCTTCATCGACGCGGTCGCGCTGCATCACGCGCTGCAGCCGCAAAGGCATCGGCGCGCTGACCACGACCATGAGATCCATGGCTTCATTCCACTTGATCTCGTAATGCAACGCCGCATCAACGAACACCACGTGTTCGCCTTGGTTCTGCCGTTCCTCGAGTGCAAGCTCAACCGAGCGAATCACACGAGGATGAATGATGCCGTTGAGCTTTTCCAGCTTTTTGCGATCACTAAAGACAATTTGCGCCAGCGCTCTGCGTTTTAGCTGACCCTCCCCGTCATACATATTTTCGCCAAACTCTTCCTTGATCGCGCCTACGATGCCGGCGTTTGACACTGAAAGCTCGCGCGCCAGCTTGTCAGCATCCAAAACGGTGTAGCCAGCACGCGACAGCATTTTACTCACCTCCGATTTGCCACAGCCGATCCCGCCGGTCAAGCCCACTACAATCATGATCTCACCTGCACGTTTGGGGTTTTGAGCCTTCTCGCGATAGTGCTCGTGACAACGGTTGCTTGTCAAGTTGTTCTGGCGGCGTTGTCGTGGCAATTCGACACCCCTGGGAAACTTGCATGAAGATAATAAGAAATCCGAAGGAAGCAACGGGTATTTTCGCGGACCACTCTCACCGTATGATCACACATTTCGCCCATGCTGTTTCCGCCCCTGAGGTAATATAGCAAACGTATGTTCCAGATGGTAAAAGCCTGCCGTATTGGTCGCGGGTGTCCCAAATCAGCCCGCCATTGCCGTCAAGCTCTCGCAAAGTGGCTTGTAGACGCCCGCTTTCATCCAGGATCTTTATGGTCGCCTGAGGTGGTAAGCCGGCGATCGTCAGAGTGCTATGCCGTGCGGCAATAAAAGGATTCGGGTAGATCGTGGCATGGTTGAGATTTGGACTGGCAGAGGCAAATCCCACCGCGTCCCCTTCGCCGCGTTGCAACATGAGTCCGTTTGCGCTGCGTACACTCTGCGCAGTGATTAAGAAATTTCTGCCCAACGGCGCGAGCAAACCTTGCTGCAGACGCAAGCGCACAGTCGCGGGATCAGCGTCCAGGATTGTAGCAGCACCGATTTGCATTGGAATCGGGAATTTCGGCTCGGCGGCAATGACATAATTCTGTATACGGCTGGCGCTGTTCATTTCCACTGGAAGATTGAAACGCACCAAAATGCTTTGCTCCGATTCCAATTGGGCGGAGCGCAGATAAAAGCGCGGAGGCTCCAGCGGTACCGTAAATCGTGCGACAGCAGCCGCCGTATCGAGCGGCACGCGATCGGTGTTTTCGACCGCAGCGACGCGAACTTGGAAATCGCCCGAAGCGAATGCAAACTCCGGGAAGGCAAGCATGGCTTCGCTACCCGAGCGGCCGATGACGACGCTTGCCGGCTGCTTTCCCTCCCCCGGAGCCGTGGGCCCTTGCAAACGATAAGAATCCATGCGACGAATGGACTCCGACATCACCTCATTGAATTGAACGGCAACATGATAGGGCGGCAGGAACCAGGCCTGCGACACGCGTGGGGGCGCGGAGGGGCGTGCCCGGCGTAGCGGTGTGCCCGGCCCGACCTTGGGCGAAGCTTGCGAATCGATGGTCGCAATCGAGTAAAGATAGCTCCGGCCGGACGCCAGGTTGCGATCCAGATATTGGCGGGCAGCAGCGGATGCCACCAGGCGCGCGGATGAATCGCCCGCCGTGCGGTGAATCTCGTAAGCATCTGCTCCTTCAACGGCGCGCCAGGAAAGCAGAACGGCATGGGCATTCAATGCGCGCGCGTCGAAATCGAGCGGCGCTGGCGGGCCGGTTGCAGCATTCGGCGTAGTGAATGCGCGGAAGACGTCGCCATCCGAAAAATAGAACGCCGCCGGTGCGCCGGTTTCCAATGCGGCCACGACGGTGGTATTGCTGCGCGCGGGTTGTTGATGCCAGACTACGCGCGTTTGACCGTTTTCATACTCGACCACGTAGCAGTCTGGAAACAAGTCGAGAAACAGTTCATCGCGGCCGTCGCCGTCAATATCACCGCTGCCGAGGCCAGCATCGAAAGCGCGTGGCGATTGCATCCCGAAGAATCGCTGTTCCCAAATTATCTCGAATTGATCGTCTCCCTTGGCGCGGTAAAGGCGAAACAACCAATGGCGCGCATCATATTCGCTCTCGGCACTCAAGGCCGGATCGGAATGGCACCCTGCGGCGAAATCCTGGCGGCCATCACCGTCGAAATCGAGGGCGCGAATAAAGCCGCTGGTCTCGAGCAGGGGCAGGCGGTCTTGCCAGGTTGCGGCGAATTGATTGTTGCTCAGATTTTCATAAATGAAAAGATCTCCGTCCGTGTCACCGATCAAAACTTCCTCGCGGCTGTCGCCGTCAAAGTCGCCAATTGCAGCATGTGGCACACCGGACAAATTGGAGCCGGAAGTGAAATTCTCAAGCTCGGCGATTTCGTTAAACGAGTCATCGCCGGCGTTTTCCAAAACCAGATAGAGATCGCCGCGGCGGCCGATGATTTCGCTTTTGCCATCAGCGTCGAGATCCGCAAAGCGGCCCGCCCAGAAATCATTCGAATCCGCCCAGGTGATGCTCGAAGGAAAAGCGTCAGGCGCGGGTGCTTCCAGAATGAAACTACGCGGACCGAGGCCGGCCAGGATTTCGAGTTTACCATCGCCGTCGCTGTCGCCGGCGTCGCGAGGGAGTGCAGGCGATTGGGTCGCAAAACGCGGTACAAAACCACCGGGGATCTTTTCAAAAATCGTGAGCGGGCCGTACGCGTGATTGCGGTCGTAAATTGAAACTGCCAATTCTCCCCAACCGTCATGATCGAAATCGCTCGCACCCGGCAGCAGATGGCCGGCAGGGATCGCATACGCAGGCGGAAACAGAATTTCGGCAAACGGTTTTACGATCACCTCGGGTTGATCGAGGCTGAGAAGATAAAAGCGACCATCATTATCGTCCCTGAGGTGCAGGCCTGCGCGATTGCCGGCTTCGAGGTAAAACTCCAGCTCCCCGTGTGCCAGCGTTTGTGAAAAATTGAAACGATGCCGGCGGGTGAAATAGTTGAACGGAGTCGCTTTGAAGTCATCGTGCGATCGTGCCGTCCGCCAAAACAGCGTGGCCTGTGAAAGATCATCGGTTTCAAAAGCGATGAGCACGCTATGGCGATTGCCGTCGATCATCGGCATCATCTGCAGCTGATCCAGATGTGGCGGGGTGCGATCGACAAAAACGCGCGTTTTGTCTTCCACGTTCGGACCGTTGCGATGCTCAACCACGAGGCGAAGCGTGTAGGAGCCATCGGGCAAGCTTTGCAGCGACCAGATACCCAATGAGTCGGCAAGGACCTGGCGGCCGGCGCTCCGGTTGATCACATGCCATTCGAATGGATAGTCCTCAGCGGCATAGGACAATTCGTAACGCGTAAGCGCGGCGCCCAATGCCGTGCCGCGAATCACGACGTGATCATGGCCGGGTATTGCAGCAATGCCGGCATCCATCGCCGGAGAATGAATTTCCGCGCGCGCGACGCGATCCATTTGCAGCGCCAACGCCGCGTCGATCCGCCCCGCGCCCAAATCATCGTCCCAACCGGCTTCGCCGAGATCGCTTGCACCGTTTTGCAATGCGGCACGAATCATCTCGTTATGCCATTCGGGTGAACGCGAGAGCAGCAAGCCTGCCAGGGCAGAGACAAAGGGAGCGGCCGCGGAGGTTCCGCTAAACAGCGCGTAAGTTTTGCCGATTCTGGTCGTCCAAATCGCTTCACCGGGTGCGACCACGTCCATGGTTGAGCCATAGTTGGAAAACGAAGCCAGCCGGTCCGAAATGGTGCTTGCGCCCACGGAGATGGTCTCGGCAAAGCCGGCCGGATAATGCGGTGCACGGCTTGCAGAATTGCCCGCTGCGGCCACGAGCACGGCCCCGCGGCGATGGGCAAAACGGACAATATCGAGCAGCATCGGCGAGACGACGGCGTCGCCGAAGCTCATGTTGATGACGGCGGCACCGTTCATCACGGCATACACGAGGGCCGAGGCCACGTCGTCTTCTTCGAGCAAACCCTGGCCGTTGCCGGCGCGCACCGGCATGAGGCGACAGCCGGGCGCGAGTCCGGCGACACCGAGGTGATTGTCTGCGACTGCCGCAATGATACCCGCCACTGCAGTGCCATGGCCATTTTCGTCGGAGGGATCGTTATCGCGCTGCACATAGTCGCCTCCGTCCGAAAAATTTGGCGCATCGGTGAAATCCCAGCCGCTGACGTCATCGACAAAACCGTTGCCGTCATCGTCGATGCCGTTCTCATCACTGCGGTCGCGGCGGCCGTTACGGTTCAAATCTTCTTTTTCATTGATCCAAAGGTTGGGCTGCAGGTCGGGATGGTCGAGCTCGAGGCCGGTATCGATAACGGCGATCAGAACTGCCGGCGCGCCGTCGGTGATTTGCCAGGCATGCGTTGCGCGTATTTTCTGCAAGCCCCATTGCAAGGCGAACAGCGAATCATTCGGAGCATCCGCCGGGAAAAACGACGAAGATGAAGGCCGGCGCGGGCCGTCGATCGACAAAACATGGTTCACTTGTGCGAATTCCACTTCGGGGAGCGTCTGTAAATTCGAGAGCACCTGCCCCAGATCGCGCCGTGGAGGCTCAAAGCGCAGTAACACATACCGGCTCCCCTCGGCAGGGAAAATTTCCGGTAAGGCCGGCCGAGCGAAATAATTGCCGGTCTCTTGCAAAGCGGCGATGATACTGTTGTTCAGGAATTGCAACCGGCCATCGCTGCGTTTCTGCACGGCGACGGCCGGCTTCAACTTGAGGATGATTTCGTTGGAATGCGTGGGCTGCGAAAAAGCCGGAACCGCGACTATGACGAGAATGAGACCGGTCCGCAATAGCACAAACATTTCACGCCTCCTGCGCTTGGATGCGAAAACCTCATACCGCCAGGTTGAAGCTTCTTGCAAATTCGGCACCCGGACCTGACCAGGGTGCCGTGTGAGAATCAACCAGGATCCACGGAATGGACGATTACACCGCCGCAACGTCGTGGCAATAGCCACCTTCAGTTCTGCAATCGGTGTCGGCCAGTCGTGGCAACACCGAACAGTGTTATCAGAAAATGCCACAAGATCCGCCAGCACGCTGCCAGCAACAACAACAGCCCGACAACGTGGCTCAAAATCTCGTCAAGCAAAGAACGGCGCCATTTTCGAAAATAACGCCAGAACGAAACATGGGAGCTCCAAATAGCGGCCGGTTTGTTTTTGTTCACGCTTGCGCCTCGGGTATGCCACACAAAAACTCCCGGCTCGAAGCGGATGGTCCAACCGGCCTGCCAGACACGGCGGCACCAGTCGACGTCGCTGAAAAAAAGCGGAAAGCGTTCGTCCCAGGCGCCCAATTGTGTCACGACTTCCGGGCGTGCGAGCAAGCATGCGCCTTGCGGTTGATCCACTTCGCGAGGGGAGCAATGATCGAAATCTCCCATCTTCCAGCGATTGAAGGGCCGCCAACGCGGGAAAAGCATCGTCAAGCCGGTGAATTCGCAGAACAAATCCCAATACGTTGGAAAACGGCGGCAGGAGGGTTGAATCACTCGGGATGATGCCGGCGGAAAGCGCAATTGTGGAGCGACCACGCCGGTGCGCTGATCAACGTAAAGCGCCTGCAACAAAGCAGTGAGGCTGTCGGGGGGGAGTATAGTGTCGGGGTTAAGAAACAGCACGGCTGCTCCTGCTGGGCGTTGGCTCAATCCTTGATTCAGCGCGCGTGTGAAACCTGAATTTTCCCGATTGCAAATGACTGAGCAAGTGACGCGCGGTTGTGCCAGAGCATGCACGCCTTCCGCGAGCAATGCCGGCGTGCCGTCGGACGAGCCGTTGTCGACGACCAAAATGGTGAGTTTTTTTTCAACACCGGCTTGCGGCAAAGAGGCCAGGCAGGCCTGAATGTGATCGGCGCTTTGATAGGTTACGATGATGATGAAAACTTCGCCCGGCGAATAGGGCAAGGAGTGTCGCGGCACCTGCAGACTACCCTCACTCAATGCAGATCAACTCGCGCGTGACGGGCGTCAAGATTTCGCAGCCGCTCGCCGTGACCAGCACGTCGTCTTCAATGCGGATGCCGCCTTCGCCGGGAAAATACACGCCCGGCTCGATGGCGACGACGGCATGCAGCGGAATCACGTCTTTGCTCTCCGGACCGATGCGCGGCAGCATGTGTACGTCCAGGCCCAGACCATGTCCCAGGGAATGATTGAAATACTGATCGAGGCCATAACGTGTCAAATGTTTGCGCGCAACGGCGTCGAGATCGGTGGCCTGCATGTTGGGCCGCATCGCGGCGTAGGCCAGCTCGCCCGCTTCTTTCACGGCGTGATATGCCTCTCTGAGTTTTGGCGCAGGCTCGCCGATGGCGACCGTGCGGGTGAAATCGGCGGCATATCCTTCCACGACGCAGCCGTAATCTATGACCACCATGTCGCCGCCCTGTAACGCGCGTGCGGAGCTACGGCCGTGCGGTAAGGCCGCTCGCGGTCCGCTCGCGACAATCGGCTCGAAAGGCTCGCTCTGGGAGCCGCATTTGCGCGCGAGGTAATTCAATTCGGCCGTGATATCGGCCTCGGTCGCACCGGGGCGAAGTTGCGGCAGTAGTTTATCCCACACGGCACACGCCGTGCGCGCCGCGCGCCGCATTAATTGTTGTTCTGCGGGAGATTTTTCCGCGGCCAGTTTCGCGATGGCATAATCAGTCATCGCCAGCTTGACCTCTGGAAAATGCTTGCGCAGGTGCGTCACCTGTTGATACGTCAAATGCTGCTCCTCAAAACCGGCACGCTGGCCCGGATGCACGGCATGTTTCGCCTTCAATGCGCCAAAAAGATCGCGATAGGCCGTCAAAATCTCGACATCGCGCACTTCTTCCTGCGCCTGGTCGCGGTAGCGCCAATCGGTGGCAAAAAAAGATAGGTCTGACGTGATCAGACCTATCGCATTCGAGCCGGTGAACCCGAAGACGTAACGGACACTCGCCGGCGCGCTGAGAAACATGGCATGCAGCTCCAACTCCTGCAAGCGGCGCTGCACGCGCGCAATTCTATCCCGCATTCTGGGTCTCTTGCAAGCGCTTTTTCAAGTAATCAATTTTTTCACGAAAGTGGCGGTTGGCCGGGTCCTTCTTGCTCAACAATTCGAATACGCCGATGGCTTTGGCATATTGGCCTTGGGCAGCATAAATCTCACCGAGCGTCGGCGTTACGATGCGGTCGCGGGCGCTGCCCCCCTCGGCGGGTATGACCGGAGGCTTGGCGGGCTCTTCCAACTCTTCCATCACGCGTGCCGGCGAGGGCCGTAGGGGCTCGGACGCGGGCGCAAAATTCTCTGCCGGCCGTTTCGAAGACGTCTCGACCGCTTGCCAGGACTGTTCGTCCGTCAGTGTCTCCTCGAATGCTTCGTCGAAATTCACTTCGCGCCGCCGCGCGCCGGTTGCGGGTTGGGATGGGCTCGCAGACTCCACCGGCTCAACTTCGTTTCTGACCGCCACTTTCTTTTCCCCTTTTTCTTCGGGCCTCACCTTCGTCTGTCGCGCGGTTTTTTTCCAGGCGAAGCGATCAAGGTTGTCTTCTTCCTTGGGTGGTTCCGGACGCTGCCCAGCCGTATCGTCGCTACGCTGATAAAGCTGTGAATCGTTTGCCGCTTCGTCCTGGAAAATGTCATCCAGAATGGAAGAGAAGCGCGCTTCATCCGATTTGGAGAGTGATAGTGCTTTCGCTTCGCCCAGGGCCGGTCCAGGTTTCTCGATTTTAGGAGTAAATCCTTCACCCGCCGCCGGTTTTGCGGGCTCGGCCATCTTGGGGGGACCTGGTGGCACGGGAGCAGCAGGAGCGGGTGGTAAAGCGAGGTCGGCGTCTTCAAACAAATTGTCGACGTCGAGCGGAATTCTCTTGGCCGCAGGCGCGCCTGGGCTTGCGGCCGGCGCTGGGGCCTTGGGAATTTCCCTTGCCTGATTCGGCGCTTTGACGGAAGGCGCGGGCGCCGGCGAGGCTGTGGGCCTGGCGCTTTGGGCTTTGCGTGCGAATTCCTCGACCACGCCGCGCACTTTGTCATCGAGCGGGTCAATATGCAGGATCTTACGATAGCTCATCTCGCACGTGTTCTCCCACCCGATCTCACGCATGAGATCGCCGTAAAAACGATGCGCGGCCACGTATTTTGGATCAAACAGCAATACGCGCTTGAATTCCTTTTCGGCTTGCTCATACAGCTTTTTCTGCATGTAGCATTTGCCAAGCACCATGTGGCCGGTGACGTATTGGGGATGTCGTTTTACTCCCTCTTCACAAATCTGCACGGCTTCTTCCAAGCGCCCCATCTTCATAAGCGCGTCGGCGACACGTGCAAAGGTAAGAGAATCGGGATTTTGCTGCAGCGTCACCTGCAAATCTTCCAAGTTCTCGACTTCCGCGTTATTCATCACGACTCGTCCTTATTTAATTGTCCCGGGGTGAGCACCCGCACTATTACCTCGATCTGCAGTCCCGGTCGCCAGAAGCCCGGCACGGCATACGAGAGCCACCTCCGTTGCATCCGTACGATGCCAACGAGGAAGGACGGCTACAATTCAAGTAATCGTGTACCAATGCGAAGGCACGACCTGCTTGGCGCGCCCCGAAAACCAAGCTTCCTTCTGAAATAATCGCCAGCCAGACGGCCACAGCACCCGCTTGAACGAGAGAACGCCAATAAAGCCGTAGCCAAAACAATACATGATTTGAAACGGAATAGCTGCAAATTCAAAATAGTAAAGTGACAGCAAAATACCCGCGAAGCTATACAGCGCCAGCGCCAGCTCACCGAGGCCAGTGTTTAACCAGGTGCAAGCGCCCGCTTTCAGGGCGCGCTGGCTTTCGAAATACTTCTTGCCGCGAAATTGATCGCGTTTGCTTTCAATGCGATACTTGGGTGTGCGCGCAAATTCGCTCTTGTGATTGAACAATCCCTGCACGATCGCGCGTGTGTTATTGAGCGCCAGGCCCATGCTGCCGGCCATGAACATCGGAAGATACAAAACACGCTGCCGCCAATTCGGGTACAATTCTTTTTGCGAAGTCAGGTACATCAAGCAAGAGCCCCAAAATGCGGCGATAAACACCGTGGAAACTGCAAAGTAAAGTGAATGGTCGACAATGCCGTCGTTCTTGATATAAATCAGAGCTGGATACAGCAGGCCGACGAGAAAAACAAACGGGTAAACCAGGTGGTTGGTCAAGTGCATCAGGCTTTGCAGCTTGACGCGCCATGGCAATCGCGCGTGCCAAAGCCGCGGCAGAATCTTTTTCGCGGTCTCGATCGCACCTTTGGTCCAACGGAATTGCTGCGCGCGCAGGGCGCCTATTTCAGCCGGCAGTTCCGCAAGGCAGACCGGATCATGCAGGAATTTGAATTGCCAGCCGCGCAGTTGTGCCCGGTAACTCAGATCCAGATCTTCGGTCAGCGTATCGTCCGACCAGCCGCCGGCGTCGCGGATGCAGGAGGCGCGCCAAATGCCCGCGGTGCCATTGAAATTGATAAAGAACCCCGCCGCGTTGCGCGCGGCCTGTTCCACGACAAAATGCCCGTCCAGCCCGATCGCTTGCAAGCGCGTGAGCAGCGAATAGTCGGCGTTCAAATGACCCCAGCGCGCTTGCACCATGCCGATTTTCGGATGCGCAAAAAAGGGCAGGGTACGCGCCAAAAAATCGCGCGGCGGAACAAAGTCCGCGTCGAAAATGGCGATGAATTCACCGCTGGCTTGCGCGAGGCCCTCTTGTAGTGCTCCCGCCTTGAAACCCCGGCGATGGTGGCGATGGTGCCAATGAATGTTGAAGCCCTGAGCGCGATACTCTTCCACCAGACGTCGCGAGATCGCTGCGGTTTCATCGTTGGAATCATCCAATACTTGAATCTCGAGCAATTCGCGAGGATAATCCATCCGGCAAGCGGCGCGAATCAGCCTTTCGACGACGTAAATTTCATTGAAGATCGGCAATTGCACGGTCACACGGGGATGGTGCCTCAGCGGCTTGGGACGCAGCCCATTGAGGCCGCGGCGGTGCTTGAAGCAATATACCATCACGAACCCGTGCATTCCGAAAATCATGAGAATGAGCAGTGCGACAAAATAGACTGCCAGAATACTGTGTTCAATAACGCTTAACATAAAAATGATTGGCGCCGGCCCATGACAGGAAACGGCGGCCAGCTCCCGGTCTACGCCAACAATTAAGAAACTACCGTCCGGGCGGCGTAGATTTCATCACCGCCCGGGCGCATGTGCTTTTTTCTGAAGTTGGAACGATGAGCTGAAAATAAAAGCTCATCCTGGAGGATTCCAAACGCCTGGGCGGTCGTTACTTATGGTGAATAAACGCCCTGGAGTGATCGCAATCGTCACGAGAAAATATGAATGAGATAATATAAAAAACAATATTCATGTGCAACTGCTTTGTCAGGCCGGCGAAAAACTATTACGGGACTGTCACCAGCTCGAAACCGATTTGTTGATGACTTCCGTGGCGATCTTGCCGATGGCTTCGGTCAGGGCGGTTTGACGGTCGCCAGAGGCCGCACTGCCCGGCGTGTACGTGCCGAATTGCGTGATGCGCTCTTCCCAGATTATTTTGCGCTTCTTCAAATCCTCATACTTGATGTTCGCCGTGATGGTCACGCGAATTTCCTGCACCTGTTCCTCCGCCGTGTAGATGCCCGCCCGTTCTGCAACCCGCAGAATCGTGCCTTGCACGAGTGCATCCGCCGCACGGCGATCGACGACCTTGAGCGTGTTGTCGCGCGTAAACGCCTGTATGACGCTATTCGTGAGCTGCTCTTTCAAACGAAATTCCGCCGTTTCATCTTCGAAAATCGGCACCGCGACGGATTTGATGTGCGGCGTGGTCGAGCCCGAGAAAGAATATGGCCCGCAGCCGGCCTCGAGCCAAATAAGAAAAACGCCTACTGCAACAACGGCACTGCGACGCAAAATGCACACGAACTCTTCACCAAGCCAAGTCGAAACCAACCAGGTGCGGTGAAGGCCCTCTTTGACGAGTTGCCACGACTTTGTCACAAGCCTTCGAGGAGAGTTTATCATCATCCTGTTAGTAAGGCAAATTGAATTCTTTGATCTTCCGATACAGCGTGCGCTCGCTGATTTTGAGCATGTGGGCGGCTTTGCGGCGGTTGCCGTTGGTGCGCTGCAATGCTTCGGCAATCAACCGCTTCTCCATGTTTTCGATGGATTCGATTTGCTCCTCGTCATTACCGACCTCCGCCGGGCTGACGTCCTGCACGAACGCCTGGTCCTCGAAACCCGGTTTGAGCCGGCGCATCGGCGAAATGTATTTTCCCACTATCAGCTCACGCAATTGCGCAATTTCATTCTTCAAATCGACCAGCGCGCGGTAAATGAACTCGCGCTCCACTTCTTCGCTGAGACGGTTGGTCGGCACCGGCAACGGCCGCGCGAAATCATTCTTGCGCGGCAAGTGTCGCAACAGCGTGGCTTCGTCGATGCGGCGGCCACGCTCTATAACAATCAGCATCTCCACAAAATTCCGCAGCTCGCGCACGTTGCCGGGCCAATGATAGTCCTGCATGGTCTTCATCGCAGCGTCGGAAAAGCCTTCAAACTCGATTTTGTTCAGCCGGCAAAAATCGGTAACGAACTTCTTGACCAGGAGCGGGATATCGTTGGCGCGCTCGCGCAGCGGCGGGATGCGAATGCGAATCGCGTTCAAACGGTAATACAAATCCTGCCGGAATTGGTTACGATCGACGGCTTCCCGCAGATCGCGATTGGTGGCCGCGATCAGGCGCACGTCCACGGCGCGCGCGTTGCTGCCGCCTACACGGATGAAATCCTTGCCTTCGAGAATCCGCAAGAACTTCACCTGCGCCGGCAATGGCATTTCACCTACTTCGTCCAAAAACAGCGTACCGCTATCGGCCAGCTCGAAATAGCCTTTGCGCGAGCCTATGGCGCCCGTGAAGGCGCCTTTCTCATGACCGAACAATTCCGATTCGATGATGCCTTCGGGAATAGCGCCGGCATTGACCACGACGAAAGGCTTGTCTTTTCTCCTGCTCAGCCGATGGATGGCATTGGCGATCAACTCCTTGCCCGTGCCGCTTTCGCCCAAAATCAGAATGGAAATATCCGTCGGCGCCACCTGTTCGACGGTTTCAAGAATCTGCAAAATCTCCGGAGAATTGCCAATCAAGCCCAGCTCGGTGCGCAGGGTTTCAATCGGATCGGCCAATTCAACCGCTTTCGTCGCCAGCGCGTTCATCTTCACTGCGATCGGCCATTACCCTACAAGTGAAATCACTGCAAAAATTCGGCTATTTACGGCGTTCCTGAAACCAGCTTACGGTTTCCGCCAGGCCTTGATGGAACGGCGTCGCGGGCTGCCAGTGCAACAGTCGCTTGGCTTTGCCGGCGTCCAGCACGCTGTGCAATTGCTCTCCGGCTTTGGCCGGAGCATGCTGTTCCTGTGCGCGCTGGCCCGCGGCTGCATTCAAGCGTTGAAACAACTCGTTGACGTCAGTTTCAATGCCGGTGCCGATGTTGAAATAATCGCTGTGCGTGAAATTCAGTGCAGCGACATTGGCTTTGACGACGTCGTGTACGTACACATAATCGCGCGTTTGCTTGCCGTCACCATTGATGACGGGCTGCTGGCCGGCCAGCAACCGGGAAGTGAAAATCGCCACGACCCCGGCCTCACCGTGCGGGCTTTGGCGCGGGCCGTAGACGTTGGCGTAACGCAACAGCACGTAGCTCATGTTATAATTTTGCCCGAAGAAGGCAATATATTTCTCACAGGTGAGCTTGGTGATGCCGTAGGGTGAGGCCGGCCAGGTACGGTGCTCTT
This sequence comes from bacterium, assembly GCA_050732395.1. GTDB lineage: Bacteria > Zhuqueibacterota > Zhuqueibacteria > Zhuqueibacterales > Zhuqueibacteraceae > JBIOXB01. The sequence goes on along the minus strand of JBOHQX010000238.1, from coordinate 4,197 downwards.
CATCGGCCGGAAATTTTTCCTGCTCGCCGTACATTGCGCCGCCGGAAGAGGCAAAGATAAACTTGCGCACGCCGGTTTCGCGCGCCCGTTCCAACAGATTCAGCGTGCCCATGATGTTGACGTCGGCATCGTAACGCGGGTCGTCGACGGACTTGCGCACGTCCATCTGCGCGGCATGATGGCACACGACCTCGAACTTTTCACGCGCAAAGATTGCCGCCAATTCCTTGCTGCGAATGTCGATTTCATAAAATCTCGCACGCGGATTGACATTCTCGCGCTGGCCCGTGATCAGGCTATCGATAATCGTGACCTCATGCCCCAGCCCCAGAAATGCATCGACAATGTGAGAACCAATAAACCCGGCTCCGCCGGTGACCAAGATCTTCATGCCCTGTCCTTTCGTTGTGTCAATACCCTCGTTGAAACTATCCTTACTTTGACCATTTACGATTCACGATTCACCATTCACCATTGACTATTGACTATTGACTATTGACAATTCACCATTTGAGTTTTGGAATTTGAAAGTCACTTATGAATGGTCTATGGTGAATTGAAAACGCTTCACTTCAAGAAGTCCACATACCTCAGCGCCTTTGCACCGATGTCGCTGCGGTGATGCTCGCCTTCAAAGCTGATCTTGCTGACGGCGTAATAGGCGCGCTCGCGCGCCTGCTGGAAGGTGTTGCCCAGGCCGGTGACCGCCAGCACGCGGCCGCCGTTGGTAACCAGGCGTCCGCGCGGCCCGCGCGCCGTACCCGCGTGAAATACCACCACGTTCGGGTCGTCGCTGTGAGTGAAACCGGAGATTGCTTTTCCGGTTTGATATTCGCCGGGATAACCCGCGGACGCCATCACCACCGCCATGGCCCATTGCGGGGAAACACGCAGGACGTAATCGCTCATATCACCCCGGCTCACCAGCCACATGGCTTCGGCGAGGTCAGAAGCCAGTAACGGCAGGATGGCTTGCGCCTCCGGATCGCCGAAACGGCAATTGAATTCGATCACTTGCGGGCCATCTTTGGTGAGCATCACGCCTGCGTACAGCACGCCGCGATACGGGCGATGCTCGAGAGCCATGCCTTCAATGGCTGGTTGCAAAATCCGCCGGTGTACCATCTGCAGCGTGGCTTGATCGACGGCTGGCGCGGGCGCATAGGCCCCCATGCCGCCGGTGTTCGGCCCCTGATCTTCGTCAAGCGCAGCTTTGTGATCTTGCGCCGCTGGAAGAATGCAAATATTCATCCCGTCCGTCAGACAAAGAACCGAGACTTCCTCTCCTTCCAAAAATTCTTCCATGACCACGCGCAGCCCTGCATCTCCGAATTCTTTGCGCTCCATGATTCTTGCAACGGCGTCGATCGCTTCTGCCCGTGTGCGCGCCACGATCGCGCCCTTGCCGGCAGCCAAACCGTCGGCTTTAATCACCACGGGAATCGGGCATTTCTGCGCATACAGGCGTGCGTCTGGCGGGCGAGAGAAAATATGATAATCCGCGGTGGGAATGCGATATTTGCGCATGAACTCTTTTGCAAACGCCTTGCTGCCTTCGATCATCGCGGCTTGAGCGGAAGGTCCGAAGATAGGCAAGCCGCGTGCTTCGAACTCATCGACAATTCCGGCGACGAGCGCGGCTTCCGGGCCAACCACCGCTAAGTCGATGCGCGCCTCCTGCGCGAAATGGCGCAGAGCATTCACATTCGTGGAAGATATATCGACACAACTGGCCAGTTGCGCAATACCCGCGTTGCCGGGCGCGCAAAAGATTTTGCTGACCAGAGGGCTTTGCGCCAGCTTCCATACGAGGGCATGCTCGCGCCCGCCTGAGCCAATGACCAGGACGCGCAGTTTATGGGAGGGCAAAAGTGAAGTCATATCCGAATTGAATTGATCGGAGCGCGGGAGGTCGAGGATCGTAGATTGATGATCGTGGATCGTAGATCGTTAGAGATGTGGGCATGATCCATTAGGCAACCATCCACTATCTTCTATCCTCTATCTACTATCTTCGATCCTCAATCCCCGGTCCTGATCAACACATCCCAAATAACACTACCGCCCGCGCCTCCGTTTTTCCTTGACGGCATAGGCCACGCCGCCGCCTTTTTTCTTGCCGGTACGCAAGCGTTCGATTTCGTCACGCAGCTCCGCGGCACGCTCGAATTCCATTTTTTTTGAAGCCTCGAGCATCTCCTGCTCCAAGCGCTCGAGCAGGTCTTCACGTTCGAACGGCGACAGGTCGCGCCAGGCGCTATCGGACACTTGCTCGTTGCCTCCCCGGCCGTATTTCTCCACTTTGGCGTCGGCGACGCGGGTGGAGCTCAGGATCTCTTCCGTGGTCTTATAAACTGATTTCGGTGTGATGCCGTGCTCTTGATTGTATTGGCGCTGCAGCGCGCGGCGGCGATTGGTTTCGCCGATCATTTTGCTCATCGAGCCGGTAACGACGTCGGCATACATGATCACTTTGCCGTTGGCATTACGCGCCGCACGGCCACCGGTTTGAATCAGCGAACGTTCGCTGCGCAGGAAGCCCTCTTTGTCCGCATCCAAAATTGCGACCAGCGAGACTTCGGGAAGATCGAGGCCTTCGCGCAGCAAATTCACGCCGACCAGAACGTCAAATTCGGCCAGGCGCAAATCGCGCACGATGCTGACGCGATCGAGCGCGTCGATTTCGGAATGCAAATAGCGCACGCGAATGCCCATTTCGGCGAGATAGTCGGTCAAATCCTCGGCCATGCGCTTGGTCAACGTCGTGACCAGCACGCGCTCGTTTTGCGCTGCGCGTTTGCGCACTTCGCCCACCAGATCATCGATTTGATTCTGAATGGGCCGGATCTCCACTTCGGGATCCACCAGGCCGGTGGGCCGGATAATCTGCTCGACGATCACGCCCTGGCTTTTTTCCAGCTCATACTCCGCCGGCGTGGCCGACACGTAAATCATGTGATGCATCATGCCTTCGAATTCCGGCAGGGTCAACGGCCGGTTGTCCAGTGCGGAGGGCAGGCGAAATCCGTGTTCCACCAAGGTTTCTTTGCGGGCGCGGTCGCCATGATACATGCCGTTGATTTGGGGCATGGTCGCGTGCGATTCGTCGATAACAGTGATGAAATCCTTGGGGAAGTAATCAATCAGCGTATACGGCCGTTGTCCCGCGACGCGGCCGGAAAGATGGCGCGAGTAGTTTTCCACGCCGTGGCAGGTGCCGATTTCCTGCAGCATTTCCACGTCAAAGTTCGTGCGCATCTCGAGCCGTTGCGCTTCGAGCAACTTGCCTTTTTCGCGGAACCAGGCCAGGCGCTCCGTCAATTCCTCCTGGATGGCGCTGAGCGCACGCTGCACCTTGTGCGGCGGCGTCACAAAATGTTTGGCGGGAAAAATGGCGACACTGTCGACCTCGGCAATGATCTCACCCGTGACCGTGTTGATTTGTGCAAAGGTTTCAATCTCGTTGCCGAACATTTCGATGCGATACGCTTCGCGCTCGTAGGCGGGAATGACTTCAATCACGTCACCGCGCACGCGAAACGTTCCACGCGCAAAATCAAAATCATTGCGCGTGTATTGCATTTCCACCAAACGTTCGAGGATTTTGTTGCGCTCCACGCGCTGCCCACGCTGCAGCATGAGCAATTCGGCTTTGTAATCCTCGGGATCGCCCAGGCCGTAGATGCACGAAACGGAGGCGACGATGATCACGTCCTGCCGCGACAGCAGCGAGCTGGTAGCCTTTAAGCGCAAGCGGTCGATCTCGTCGTTGATCGAGGTATCCTTCTCGATGTACGTGTCCGTGGTCGGAACGTATGCCTCCGGCTGATAGTAATCGTAGTAGCTAATAAAGTATTCCACGGCGTTGCGCGGGAAAAAGCTCTTGAACTCACCGTAAAGCTGCGCCGCTAAAGTTTTGTTGTGTGAAATCACCAATACCGGCCGGTTCACATGGGCGATAACGTTTGCCAGCGTAAACGTTTTGCCGCTGCCGGTGACACCCAGCAAAACCTGGTGCCTGGAATCCCGCTGCAAGCCTGCAGTCAGTTCCGCGATCGCTTGCGGCTGGTCGCCAGTCGGGCGGTAATCAGAAACTAATTCGAATCGGTCCATACGTAGTGAAAAATTGGCAGATATTCTGAAACGGCAATTTTGGAATATAAACCTCAACGATCTCAATGTCAAGTAGCGCAAAAT
>JBOHQX010000237.1:0-6890 GCA_050732395.1 bacterium | reverse complement strand
CCGCGAGGCTCTTTTGGTTTCTGAATGAAAAAACTCGCCAATTCAAAACGTGTAATTCAGCCGCGCCAGAGCCAGCCTGCCGATCTTGGGCGCGCCGATAAACTCGCGATGCTCTTTGTCGAGCAGATTTTGCACCATAACGTCGAAGCTCATGCCCGGCGCGTATCTGCCGAGATCGTAACCCGCGCCCACGTCCAGTAAGAAGTAGCTTTCAACGTCGCCGATGTAGGGGCCGGAACGCACCGGGAAACCCTTGCTATAGCGGCCCGCTGCGTTGAAGCCGAAGCCGAGCGGAATGTTGTACGAGAATCCTCCTTTGGCTTTGAATTTCGGAGCATTCAAAGCGAGCTCCAAGCTGGTGTTGGTTTCATCCAATTCCTTGTTGTCGAAAAAGTCATCACTGACATAAGAGATATTGCCGAATAAATTCAGGTGGTTGGAGGCGTTGATTTGCATGCTGGCATCCACGCCGTAGTAATCGACGTTTCCGAAATTGCGATAGGTCGCGAAGATTTCGCCGGGTACCTGGTTATGATCCGGCTGCACTACGGAAACCGGCAAGCGTTGCAGATCCGGTTTGGCAAAGTTGACGACAACTCCCGCTGCGGTTGCGGGGCTTATGCCAAACTGCATCAGCGCGCCGTTCAATTGGGGGTTAGCCGCAATAGCCTGAGCCAGTGCCGGGGTTAGTTCCCCATCGATATTGGTCAAAAATGCCAACGGAGATTCGCGCAACACCGGTCCGACGAAATCCTTTGCCTTGGAGTAATACGCATCCACGGCAAACAGTATCCGCCCGCTCAACAACCCTTTGTACCCCGCTTCCAGGGTTTGGGTGATGGTCGGCTTCAATGGCTCGCCGTCAACCGCGTCGCGATCCAATGCGCTGGATCCAATACCGCTGACCCTGGTTAAAGAAGGATGCAAGAGCTGGATCAATGCAGTAATCGCTGGAGCGGGCAAATTAATGCCGGCTGCTGCCAATCGCTGCTGTAGCTCCTCCACCGGTGTTGCGGCGAGACCGCCGTACACCACGCCATAAACCGCCGCGAGCGGGATATTCTGTGTGGGAACGCCCGGGCCGTTGGCGTATCGCACCGGCGTGCCAAAGAAGCCGGGGACCGGTATGGTGGCTGAGCCGGTCAATCCACCTCCGCTTCTGGCGTTATTAAATGTGAAGCCCTTGGCATTGCCTTGTGCGCGCGCAACAATAGAGATGCCTGGCGCGAAATCCTGGCGCTGTCCGACGATATCGAGAAACTGCGAATTGTTGCCCGGTGAAGAGAAGGCGCGATTGTAGGTCGCACGGAAAGTGTGCTCGGGCGTGGCTTTCAAAACCAACGCGACGCGCGGAGAGATTTGGAAGTCTTCCTGCACGTCGTTGTAATCGCCTCGCAACGCCAGCGTTGCATCCAGCTTGGAAGTCAGAGCGCTGGTGGTTTGGACGTAACCACCGAACTCTTGAATTTTATCATCGTTTTCGTTGCGGCCATAAATCGTGCCCTTGGTATCCGGCCGGATCAAGTCAAAATCGGCGCCTACGATGACTTTATGCCTTCCTTGTGACATGTTGAAATCGTATTGCGCCTGCGCATTGAACAGGATGGAGGCATCAGTCACCTTGTCACCGGTGCCGTAAACGAATGAGTCTCCGGCTTCATTGCGATTGACGTACGTCTGCGCGAAAAAACTGCCGGACTGCAGGCGCAATTGCCCATAGGAGTAGCCAAAATTGTCCGCTTGCACGGTGCCGATGCCGGAGAGTACGGTAGCGTCCAACGAGGAATAGCCGCCGGCAGCGCTGAGCGTGGTACGATCGTTGAAGCGATACTGCAAATAACCGTTTAAATTGTATTTCAGATAATCATAGTTGCGTGGCTTGACGTCATTCGCCAGTTGCGCTTGATCCTCCGGGTCGTTGGGATCGAGCTGCCAATCATCCGCCTGACCGTACTGGCCGGTGATTTTGTAACCGACCTTGCTGCTCAACACGCCGGCATGGCGGAAGGAGCCATAATAAGAAGAGCGCTCGCCACCGCCCACCGAAACAGTCGTGCCCGGATAGCTGAACGGATTCTTGGTAATATAGTGAATCACCCCGGCAGCCACGCCCGCGCCGTACAAGGCCGAGCCCGGCCCGCGGACAACTTCCACGCGCTCGAGATCGATGGCAGTATTGGGCATGATGGAATGCAAATTCACGCCCAGCGAAGCCACGGCCGCCTGGCGATAATCCGTCAACACGTAAGTCGCGCCGGAGAAGGCGTTGTTGAAACCTCGCAAGACGATTTCTTCGCGGTCAATACCGGTTTTGGCCATGTCTACGCCGGTGGTGTTGGCAAGAATCATTTGCGAGGAAGGTGAAACCATCTGGCGAATTTCCGTGGCTTCGAGAATGGAAATTGCAGCTGGCGCATTGAGAACCTTCTCTTCCACGCGAGAAGCGGAGACTACCGTTTCGTTGAGACTGATGCCGGAGGGATTGATCGTAAAATTCATGGTCTCGCTTGCACCCGCACCCAGCGTCACCGAGACCGACTTCTTTTCATAACCGATGAAGGAAACCGTGACGGTGTAAGTCCCGGCACTCAGGCTCTTGACCGTATAGTTGCCGTTGACGTCCGTTGCCGCACCGGTCATCGCGCCACCGCTCGAGCTCACAACAACATTTGCCCCGGGTAGAGCTTCCCCGGTCGTCGCATCTGTCACCCGCCCTTGCAGGGTCGCCGTTTGCGCCGCTGTCAAGACGGGCAAGAGCAAAACCAGTGGGACGACAACCACGAGCCATAGTTTTGACAGCTTCTCGCGAGCTATCATGCTTTTTTCCTCCCTTACGGATTAAGTAAGCAACGCACTACCGCCACGCAATTGCCTTTGGAAGGGCTTTCGCTGGCGGTACTCAATATTTAATTCACTCCGTTTTTGTCCAAACGATCCTGCTAGCTCAGTGCCGATCCGTACACCCTGAAATGTCATCCCGTAGGGATCTTGGATGCCTCGACCACGGTGCTCAATTCAAGCGTTGTTGCTGAACGTACCAAGAGGCTTTTAGCATGACTGGATGAGGTTTTCGGACAGGCTCTAAATCAGAAGCCTTCATCATCTGATGCATTTGAAATCGAGGAATTTGTAGTCGTCTGAATGGGAGAAAAAATAACACCGAAATTCTACAAGCGCAAGGGGAAAGTGGTTAGAGCAGGTTGATCGTGGATTGTGAATGCAAAAACCCATTAAACGCAACAAATGCGTCGCCGAGAACACCAGAGCAAACACGATCCACCCTCGACCATCCACTATCGACGAAATTCACTCCTCTACCAGCAGCCGAACAGCGGTTTCCTTGCCGAGCTCTCCCACCTCCAGGGCTGGGCCAACGCAACTCGGGCAGCCGTTTTCGCAGGCACAAGATCGAATCAATCCGGCCGTGGCCTGCAGCATGTCGTGGTGAACATTGAATAAGCGTTTGCTGAATCCCACCCCCCCGGCATGATTGTCATAGATAAAAATCGTCGGCTTTTGTGTCAATGGTGCGGCTGCCATGGGTACGGCGCGAATGTCGCGCACATCACACATCAGAAAAATTGCGGCCACGCTTTGTAGCGCATGGGCCAGCGCCTTCAAGCCGTCCCCCAACGCCGATGGTGCGATTTGCAGGCGACCGGCGGCATCGCTCGGAAACTCCCACCAGTAAGCCGTGGTGTGCATGCTGATTTCCGGCAATTCCACCGGGCCATAACCGATATTCTCATGCGATCCGAATTTCAGCTTCTTGAATTTCGTGGTTTGGCAATTCACATTCACCTCCCCATGCACCTTTTTCATTTGAGACGCGAGACGATCAACAGTCCTTTCCCCATCCGTTTCACGCTCACCCTTCTCCCCTCGCTCCTCTCCCTTCTCCCTTCCCCCTTCGCCCTCGGCACCCTGCCCTCCGCCCTGCGCCGCAATCACTGCTTCTTCAAAAACCTCCAGCACATGGATGCTCGTATCCGTATGCGCATCGGTGTAATAGTCAACCTCAACCTGGCGCACGTAAGCTTTGCGCCGGTCCCAGTCGAGTTTGTCCACGTGATATTGCACGCTTTCATGCAGGTAAATGGCGTCATCGTGAAGCATCACGGGGGCATCGAGCAAATTGACTTCGCCAATGACGCGCTCCTCCGTGGTGGTGTCGATGATCACGACGTTCTCCGGAGTGGCGCTGCGCAGGCCGACGGCCTCGGCGGGGTAAGCGTCCGTCATCCAATGCCAGCGGCCTTCGGCATGATGCAAGACTTTGTTCTCTTCCAAATACTCCAATATCTCCTGCGTGGCTTCGACCGCGTTTTTACCGTGGCCGAATTTCTCGCCGTCGGCAAACGGCAGCTCGAAGGCCGCGCATTTGAGATGGCTCATAAGGATGACCAGATTATTGGGATCGACGATGCCGGCTTCGGGTGCCTTGCCAAAAAGATAATCCGGATGATTGATGAAGTATTGGTCCACCGGATTGCTCGAGGCCACCAAGATTGCGACGGCGGATTCCGAGCGGCGGCCCGAGCGGCCGGCCTGCTGCCAGGCGCTGGCAATGCTGCCGGGATAGCCTACCATGACACACGCGGTGAGCTGGCCGATATCAATGCCCAATTCCAGGGCATTGGTTGAAACCACGCCCAGCACTTCGCCGCTGCGCAAGCCACGCTCGATCGCCCGGCGCTCGGTGGGCAGATAGCCGCCGCGATAGCCGCGAACGAGCCCGGCGGACTTCTTGTGCGAGGCCATGGCCTCTTTCAAATACGTCACCAAAATTTCCACGCGCAAGCGGCTGCGCGCGAATACGATGGTCTGTATTTTATTGAGCAAGAATTTCTCGGCGATTTTACGTCCTTCTTTGACCGACGATTTGCGAATACCCAATTCGGCATTCACGACCGGCGGATTGTATAAAATAAATTGCTTTTCCCCGGCGGGCGCGCCGTTTTGATCGACGAGAGTTGCTTCTTCTTCTATAATCTGCTCGGCGAGCTCTCGCGGATTGGCAATGGTGGCTGAGCAGCAAATAAACTGTGGGCGGGCGCCGTAGAAGTTGGTAATGCGGCGCAAACGTCGAAGCAAATTGGCCAGATGGCTGCCGAACACGCCGCGATAGTTATGCAGCTCGTCGATCACAACGTAACGCAGGTTTTCAAACAGCTTGATCCACTTGGTGTGATGCGGCAGAATGCCTTGATGCAGCATATCCGGATTGGTGACCACGATGTGCCCCGAGCTGCGAATCGCCTGGCGCGCAGCTTGCGGCGTGTCGCCGTCGAAAGTATGCGCCTTGATCTCCACCTGCGCTGTGCCGATCAAACCGATGACGTCACGCAATTCGGCAAGCTGGTCCTGAGACAAGGCTTTGGTCGGAAAAAGGTAAAGCGCCCGCGCATCCGCGTCGCCCAGAATACGATTGAGCACGGGCAGATTGTAACACAATGTCTTTCCAGAGGCAGTCGGGGTGACCACGACCACGTTTTTTCCTGCTCCGATTTCGGCAATAGCCTCGGCCTGGTGGCTGAATAAGCGTGTGATGCCGTGCTGCTTGAGTGCTTCCACCAATTCCGGCTTGAGCCAGGTGGGAAAGCCGTGGTAGCAGGCCGTTCGCGCCGGCAGCGTGCGCCAATGTGTGACGTTCCGCATGAATTCTGGGTCGGCGCGGAGCGCGTCGAGGACTTGAGGGAGGGTCATGGGGTCAGTGTTCAGTATTCAGTGATCAGTATTCAGTGATCAGTGATTAGTGATCAGTCAAATACCGTTTAAAGATTGCGAGGCGCCAGTATCCAGTATCCAGTATCCAGCATCAAGCATCCCCCATCCAGCATCAAGCCCAAACTTAGCCAACAAATTCCAATTAGGCAAACGCTTTTGCTTATTGATTGAAGGAGGATCAGCCTTGACACACAGCCTATATCACTACCGCGCCCTCGTGGTCGGCGTTTATAACGGCGATACCTGCACCGTCGACATCGATTTGGGATTGAATTGCTGGCTCAGATCCCAAAAGTTGAGACTGCATCGCATCAATGCACCGGAAATGAAGGGCGAAGAAAAAGCAGCGGGCACGCCCGCTCGCGACTTTTTGCGGTCATTAATCTCGGGCAAGAAGTTCGTGGTAGAAACTATCAAAGACGACACCGAAAAATATGGTCGTTTTCTCGCGGAAATCTGGTTGGAGCAGGACGGGCAGTGGATCAATGTCAATGAATGAATGTTGGCAAAGGGCTTTGCAGTTCATCACGATTATCGGCCGTGAATGACCTCGCTGCTCTATCAGCAGGTCTAAGTTCATCATCTCGCCGCGGCCGAGGAACTTGACATTACTGGCCGATTTCGTTAAGTTTGATAGGATCAAAACCAAGCACCAGAACCAAAATCCTACGCCAGCGCATAACAATTTCAACGCGAGCCTATGCCTGTTTTTCTGGAAGAATCTTCCCATGCATCAAACGAGATGATGGAGATCCAGACCACATTTTGTACGAGGGAATATTCCTGTGGAATGACGGAGGGAGGTAATGTTCGGGGAAACCCTGCATCGCGAATCTACGTGCTATTCTCCGCTGCTATCTACATTCTACACTGCTTTCTCATCATCTTCCTGCCTGCCTGCACGCAACCGGAAAAAGATCATCCAATCGCATCGAAACCTCCTGCGGCAGACGCGCATTGGGTAGGCAGCGAAGCCTGCGCGCCCTGCCACACACAAATCTACAACAGCTTTCGACAAACCGGCATGGGCCGGAGCTTTTCCAAGCCCGAGGCGGCAAAACTGGCTGCTCTGCTCCAAACCAGCCCCCGCGTGTACGAGCCGAAGAGCGATTTTCATTATTCCGCGTATCTACGCGACGGCAAGCTCATCATCAGGGAATCTC
>JBOHQX010000236.1:0-11307 GCA_050732395.1 bacterium | reverse complement strand
GGATGCCGGCGTTGGCGCTGCTATTGGAAATATCATTATCACGAACAATGATAGTGCCGGCGCTGCCATTGGCAACGCCGACGCCGATCGGCGCGCTGCTGATGATATTGTTGGCAATGGTAATATTTCCGGAGTTGCTATTAATATACACGCCATGAGAAGCGCCGGAGGGATTGTTGATGGTTGAGTTTTGTACTGTTCCGATATATAAAGAGAATTATGTCCACATCGCCATCGTTATCATTATCGTAATCAGCGAAATTCACCGGATTAGTTGGGTGAGTGTCCATCCAATCGATAATCTGCTGATTTAGCCAACCGCGCCCTCTTCCTGCGGATATGGTGTAGTAACTTTTGGGTTGTGGCGTTAGATACAATTCGGGGAAAACGTCGCCAATGAAGTCGAAATTACCGTTCGACATGACCTGATAATAGTCACTCATGCTTCCCGAGGCATAAGACGAGGATACGCTGGAATGCATCAGATTTGTCCCAGTAGCCCAAGCAGGAATACTGTGGAGGCTGCTCGGCCAAGCATTGGGATCCCCTACACAGTAAGGCGGACCGTCAAAAACATCGTCTTGGAATTGAACGAAAACTATCAGCACACGAAATGTGCCGGTAGTAGGAATATAGGGAGGCTGTAAAGATGAAGTAACATCCCCGCAGAACTCGTCCGAGTCAGCCAATAAGAGCTTCGGCAGAATTAACTCCAGCGACAAATTGAGCATAAAGCATAATAGGGCGGCGGCCAGATTCCTTTTCATAAAAACCTCCTTGCTAGCAAACGGCTGATAATTTGTTAAAAGAGATAAAACAAACGGCTTACTTCATCATGATGAATTTACGAACCAATTGTTGACTCAAATTCTCAGTCAAAACAATGAAATATACACCATTCGGAATGGATCCTTTGGTAAATTCTGCCGCACTATTCCAAGGCAGATTGTGAAGACCAACACCAAACCGGCGCCACGGCGACTGGTAAAGCTGTCGTCCCAGAACATCGAAAATGGAAACCTGGATCTCAGCTGGACGTGTAAGCTCAAACTGAACTTGAGCGTCTGAAGCCACGGGGTTGGGAAAAATCTTGAACGAGGTCACGACAGGGATATGAAGAGTTGAAGTCTTTTCAGGCTCTTTGACCGAAGTAATCTTGCCAAATTGCCGGCCGTCAATAATGGCGCCCTGCAACTGGAGATATCCGCCTTCATAAAATGCCGTCGAATCTGGAGGAACAAATCGGGGTTTAGCCAAAAAGACGCAATGATCGTCGATACGCAGGAATTTGAAACCAGAACTGAAATTGCCCGTTATGTTGATAGCCTTGTAAGTCTTACCGTTCGACAAGAGGGAATCCCCGATGACTTTGCGTTGCTCATAGATAAAGAAACGCGGTCCTTCCCAGTACTCCCACAGATCGCCATTGCCCAAGGGGTAATGAAAGACGGTTTTGTTCTGAGAAAAAACAGGCACGGCCAAAACAACCAATATGGCTACGCAATACAGGGAAACAAACTTTTTCATGAAATTCGCCTCATCAGAAATGCTGCGAAATAAACGGGAACTTTTCAAACAGGGTATTATTTTATCGTTGGCGGCTGGTTAGAAGCGGAGCAGAGAGCGCAAAGACAATTTGATCGCAGGGTAGAGCTAGGAAGAAAACCCCGAAAGTGTCGTATTGTGAAACCCTGAAGCGAAAGTCATTCGCGGTGATACGAAGATTTGCCTTCCAAGGACGTCAAAAATGGAGATGTGTATCTGATCGGCCCGGGAGAGATCGAATTGAACATGCAAATCTGGTTTGACAGGATTGGGATAAAGCCTTAGATTGATCTGTGCTGGTATGATAGTGGTATCAGGTCTTTCATCAACCCCCATAATCGTGCCAAATTACTTCCCGTTAATAATGGAGCCACGTAACTGAAAATAGTTGCCTTCGTGGGCGTCTCTATTAACGCCGATACTATCCAGCAAGATAACATCAGGGTAAAACCAAAAGCCCGTATCGGGCAACGTGTAACTCCCAAGCGCTTCTTCCTTCCAGTTGCGGCCACCAAAACCCTGCACTCCAAATTCCTCAACCCTAACGAATCCGGAATCTGAGATGAAGCCTTGATACCCATAGCCAGGATACGGCTAGGTATCGCCAAGTTTCAATTCAAGTTTATTTAAATAGAAGAAACTCTTCGTGAAGGATGGTGTCGGGAGAAACAAAGCGCGGCAGAAAACATCGGGATTTTTCCCATGAGATTTGCCTTTTGCACATATCAATTCCATCGTTGGATTCCATTAAGGATAACAGTTTCCTGCGGATTGCGTTTGAAGATTTCCTGTAAATGAGGGAAGAAGAGCAGGAGAGAAGAGGAGAGGAGAAATCCAGGCCTCGATGCGTCCTATTCCATCTTCCCGGCGGCGGATTGGTTCCCAATTGTCTGGCTGGGCGGACAATAATGATCTCTATTTTCAATGTCACGAGTTGTTGCGAAAATTTAACAGAAATTTTTTGAGTAAGTCTCCCAGCTCAAATTTTCAGATTCGCAAAGAGTTTCATGATCACTGCCTCTTGAATGAGAAAATAGTGAACACTTTAGGCGATTAGTCGAGCAAACTCAGTATAAGATCCTGATACGGCTGATTTGACGCGGCTTCGGAAGAAACGAACTGTAGTGCCTGCCCGTCGGTGTCCTCGTTCGCCGTAAGACCCTTTCGGGTCGCCCACAAAATCACGCCGTAGTTGCTGGCTGGAGTGTTTATCCACTTCTGGGTCACAGCCGATAAATTCCAAGCTTTCCACACCGATACCGGGTCGGTGGATTTGAACAACATCGTGCTCTCAAAACCGGCTTTGGCATCCGTACCGTTGATCGCGCCGTACTGCGAGGCCCAGTTTACGCCGGTCAGCCGGATGTCGCGCGTGGCCTGCATCTCATCCCAGCTCACCCGAAGTGTCTTTCGGCCAGGAGCTCATGCGCTTGCGGCCACTAAAGGGCAGGTCAGCGACCGGCGTGCGGCTATTGTTCATAGGTGTCAACACAACGCGGGCGAGCCCTGAAAGAGAAGCGAAAGGCCGTGAGGGCCCTTGGGCACGCCACCCAAAAGCATAAAGAATTTCCAATGGATTAAAAAAAACAACCGACGAAAGATTTTATCAGTTAGATTTTTCAATCTGTTGGAAAAATCTTTGCGTTCTTTGTGCACAAATCTGACTATTATTACACTAACCCAGTTGCAGAGATGGACCACATGCCCCTTCGGGGCTTGTGGTATCCAAAACTTTAGGCTCACTCCTATGCGCTATTGCTGGAATACCACAGCTTCATTTGAGCATTCAGCACCGTGGCGCTATTAAGAGATGGTGGGAGGGTGAACTTGATGATGGTTCGCCGTTTGAGACTGCCGGTGGGTTTACCGATCGCAAGCACCGTGCTCGAGCCGTGGTTGCTCGCGTCGTACAGCCGGGTGTCATCGTTGTGGGTCACCGGTGTGGTCGGATCGATGATCAAGTCGCAGGCCGGGGCAGATTGAATCCAACTCCACGGCACGCCTGCCAGCACCGCCCCAGCCTAAAGGCGTGGGGCTAACATGTGAAATGCCGCTGAAGCGGCATACGGCCTTAATCTAAGGCTCAATGATTCAAATTTCAACTGCAGAAGAGCAAAACATGCACCTTGATTCAGTAATTCGAAGGCGATTTCAAGGCTTCTTTCAACACCTTGCCATCGACCTGTTGTGCAATTGAGATTCCCAATGCCCACGCCAATGTTGGCGCCAGATCGACCGTCGAGATTCTTTGTGCATGGCTACCGGCTTGAAAAGTTGAGCCCCAAAACACCAGCGGGACGTGTGTGTCATAATCAAATTCCGACCCGTGATCGGTTCCGTATTGATCCTTTCCGCCCAGCAGGTAATAGGGCTTCCGATGTAAAAATAGATCGGGCGAGCGGCCGGGAAAATAGGCGTTGCGGAATCTTGCGATGAAATCTGCCGAAGCCTCGCTTACTTCTGGCAAGTCGCTGCCTCTATAGACTTTCGTTACAAATGACAATGAATGCAGCTTCTCGGCGAGTCGTTGCAAATTGACAGACGATCCCGCAGTAGCGCTCGGTCCGGTCGCGTGCGACACATAAATGCCATTGCGCGGCCCAGCGAAGAGAGAGTCTGATTGCGTTTCTGAGCCTGCCGCGAGCTCCTGAACAATACTCGAAATCTCCTGCCGCACCTCCTCCTCATTCAATCGCGCTGCCTCAAAACCGCGCTGCCGCAACTCTTCCGGCACAGGCAAGACGCCGTGATCCGAAGTGAAAATGATCCAGCAATTTTGTAAGCCGACATTCGCCTCCAGCCAGGCCCAAAAACTCTCGAGCCGGCTGTCCAAGCGTAGAAGATGATCCTGGATTTCCTGACTCAGCGGCCCGAATGAGCGGCCGATCATTTCAGTTGCGCTCAAGCTAAGGCAAAGCAAATCGGGGTGATTATCCTGGCCGAGGGCGTGCGCACGAATTGCGGCTTGCGCAAATTCGAGCGTGAGAAAGTCGCCGAACGGACTTGACATGAGATGCGGGTAAAAAGAGGTATCGGCATCCACCCCGAGCTCGTCGAGACGATGTGGAAACGTGGTATGAATACCGTCCGCTTCGTGGGCAAACAAGTCTTCGCGTGAGGCGAAGTACGCCGCTTCTGGCAGCGATTTTTCCCACACGGCGTGGCGATAATGATCGGCAAAGCGGCCGCTGTTCCACTCCAACAACCACGCCGGCAATTGTTTCATGTAGTAGCTCGAGCTCACAAATTCGCCGGTATGGGCATCAAACCAGAACGCGGCGTCGGGTTTCTGCCCTCCCATTGAAATCGCAGCGTGGGCCTGGCCGGAAATGCTCATGACTTGCGCTTGCCCGTCGTGATTCTTCAGCCAGTCACCCAGCGTGGCAGCCTGCAGGCGGAGAGGGCTTTTGCCGCCATTCGAGTCCAAAGCGTCTGCGAAAGTGGGTGAATGCAAAACGGTGTAGGCGGGGTCATCTGCACAAGCAATCATCGCGTGTTGTGCACGATCGAACCAGCGCTCGGCAACAAGACCGTGACGGGAGGGATGGGCGCCGGTCAATAACGTAGCGTGCCCGGGTGCGCATTCCGTAATGGCATGTTCATGATGCACATTTGAAAAAACCGCGCCTTCGCGCAGCAGTTTTCCAATGCCACCTTGCCAATAGCCGGCAAATCGTTGTGAATAGTCAAAGCGGAACTGGTCGATTACCAGCACGATCACAAAGCGCGGGGCTGAGGGCTTGCGCCTGGCGGCCGGATCGGCGCAACTGGAGAATTGGCCGGCCATCCCGAACAGCAGAATGGCTGTCGATACGAAACGCAGATAGTTCATTTCCCTCACACCTGAAGTGGCGGGCCGGAATCCCTTGGACAGTTCTCTAATTTAGAGCTGCTTCGACGCGCGTGACACGCGTCGGCATTTTTACATGTGTTTTTGTTCCGAGTTGCGGGTCTTGGGTTGTCCGCTAAATCAGCCAAGGTATCAAAAAGCCGAGGCCCATCACGATAACGATGGTCAAAATGATTTTGTCGACGACGAACGTAGTCTTGCTGAACAAAATGATGACGATAATGGTCGCAGCCAGGAGGGCGGAAAGTATGAAGAATTTCCATTCGTTGCGAATGAGGTGATACAGGCCGGCGCCGATGAAGCCCCACAACAGCGAGCCGCTTCCGATCACCGACATGAACATCAAGCCGGAGCTCGTCAAGTTTTCAGAGTACGGCAAGCCGCTGTCGCCGCCGGGCTCGGCGGCATTTTGTGTCGCAATCACGCGCGTGGTACGCAGAAAAACGTACGCGACACAAACGACGCCGACGACGAAGCCGGAAATTAAGCCCACGAGGATTGTCTGCATGATGCCCTCATCCACTCTTGTTTCTGAACGTTTCGCTGCAACGGTTTAACGATTGATCAATTCGAAGCGGCCGGAGCCCTCGCGCTCGCGAAAAATGAAACGGCGCTCGATCTCGGGATACAGCCAAATTTGATAGACGAGCCGGTCCCGCTCGGCGGTGCGCACCTGCACTTCGTGCGGAGGACCGTAAATAATATAGATGCGGCCGCGATCCGTCCGCCACCCTTGCTCTTCTTCTCCTCGGGCTGCAAAGCTCGTTTCTGCGACCGCGACGCGGCGATAAAACTCGCTTTGCAATTCATTGGCAACCGTGCTTGGCGTCGGATCTCTTTCCTGCCAAAACGCGGCGATCAAGCTGTCACGCCGGGCGCCGTAAGCAGCGAGGAGTCGTTGATAGTCATGCTCGGAGCTGATGTACCGCAATGGTGCATGGGCCAGCTCCTGAGAAAGGCCGGAAAAATCCGTCTGCTGCCGAGATCCGAGGGCATGGACGGTAAGGTCTAACCCGGCCGAAGCCACGGTATTGCCGTCTTTCACTTGCACACGAAGGCTGTGCATGCCGTGCCGTTCAAATTTACCGTCCAAGCTTTCAACGCATTTCAGCGGGCCGGCGGTGGCGGCCAGAGTCTTGCTCCAGAATGCGAGGGTATCACCCTGGCCACTGAGAATGGTGTGTTCGGCAGTCAACAGATGACCATTAGAGCCGCCGTAGATTTCATAGTATAGAAACTGCGGCGATTTTCCGAGCTGGAGAAGCGCGGTTAGATTGCAAGCGGCAGCGGTCGTCACGCCGGCACCGCCTTGTTCTCGTTCGCGCAGAGTCAGTGCACTCAGTTGCAGCTTGCCGTTATGAAAATCCGGTAAGGCCAGCGCATATTGTCTGCGCAGGCACCGCCGGGTGTGCAGATCGACGATTTCGATATGCAATTGATAATCGTCAGGCAGCAATCGAAAAGCGGCGCTCTCCAGATTCAACCGCGTACGATCGTTGGTCGCAGAAAAATCATCGACTTCGAGGCTGCGTCTCCAGGCTCTGCTGGCGATACAGTTGCCGTGCGTGTCAAAGACCGCCAGATTCACTTCATAGATGGCGCGATAGCGCGCTGCGCTGATTTTCTCGAATTGCAAAATGTCATTGACCAGACCGAAAAGCACTTCCAACCGAGCTTTACCGGCCGAATCTGCGAAGGGGTAGGTGCGCAACAGATAGGCCGGCCATGCAAAAAATGGAGCCGCGCCTAATTGCGTTTCTTCACCCGGCACCGCGGCGTCGAGCGGCGGAGCCATTGCAGCCTTTTGGCTATGGAGGCATTCAGCTCCCACAGCAAAAAAAATCACCAGCCAGGCGGAATGAAGAGCCGCGTTCCATGCTCTATGGCCCAATCGCATCGTCACGCACCCGTCAGGCATCTGCCGGCTTGGACATGGAAGACATTCATTTCATGAACATTACACTTGATCAGATTTGTCATTACCGGCAATCATTCCTTATTGCAGAAAATTATCGCGAGATTTGCGAGCACCGGCGCACAAACCGCTCTTTTCAAAACTCTGCGCCTGCCGAAAAATAGTGCAGCGGTAGCGAACGGCGCCGGTGTAAACCTGTACCCCAGGCGACGTCCCAGCGTAACAACAAGATCCCGAGGTTGGCGCGCGCTCCAAAGCCGTATCCCATGGCCAGGTCATGCAATTTGGGCACGAGGCTTCCGGAATGCGTGAAGGGTTTGAAGCGCTCATAGCGTGCCCATCTCCCCTCCCATGCCGCGCCCGCATCCGCAAACAGCACACCGCGAATATTCTGCACGCCAAGGGGCAGCGGCCAGCCCAGAATCAAATACCGAATGAGCGGAAAGCGAAATTCGAGATTCATCAGCGCGAAGCGATTGCCGGTTCGTTCATAGTAATAACCTCCGCGCAATGGCGTTTCGAAACTGGAAAGATAAATGTCTTCGGGCCGTTCCAAACGCAGGCCGCCGTGAAATTGCGCGTTCAACCAATTGTCCACGCCGCCCAGAAAGAATTGCTGTGGCTCACTGCCTTCAGAGAAACCCGCTGCCAAACGTACGGCAAAATTATATTCCTTCCAAAATCTAAAATAACGGCGCGTATCGCCGCGCATCGTAACGAAGCTGAGCCCGTTCGTTTTGTCGATTTTCGGAGAAAAACTCAGACTGAGGTTTTGCCTCGAGCCGTTGTTCGGGCCGGTCCAGCCCCACAACGCTGTATCCGTCACGTAAGCTGCACTGCCAACCAGCGCGCGAATGCGTTTTGTTTGAGGCTGCGACAAATCCAAAAATTCGCGATTGATGCCGAACCAACTCAAACGGCCTTCGAGACGATTGAAAGTGTTGAATGGCCGTTCCGCGAGGATCATCAAGCCGTAATAACGGTCGCGTAAGATGCCGAGCGCACTGCTGGCAAAAGCCCAGGCATTGTGAAAAGCGCCGATACTGTAGTCCGTGCGTCGTGACAGATGTACGTAACGCAACAGATAGTTCGAATTGTGAATGTCATAGAACAGATCGGTATAAAAATCGAGACGGTGGTTCCCGAGCACGTCGGAGAGTGAAATCAATGTCTGGCCTTGTACGCCAAAAAACTGATTGTAGCCAGCGTTGCCGTAGATGATATCCGGGGAGAATCTGGTTTTATAATTGCTGACGCGATACTCGCCTTGCGCATTCTTATAGGCGGTGCTGTCGTGCAGTGCGATGCGCTCCGGCACGGACGCCAAAACGCCCTTCATAAAACCACGCCCGAAAACATAGTTGCGATATTTGGTTCTTTCCAAATCCCCAGGCGCCGCGCTCATGCTCGAATCCTGCGGCTCAGAGTATTGTTGTTCGGCTCGAGTCCGGAATGCGGTTTTGGCGACGGTAACCTGCCCGGAGGTAATGGCCTGGAGATTCTTCAGCAGAAAAACGTCATATCCGGCATGGAAGAATGAAACAAACGCCATTTGCGTGCCGTCACCCGCCCAGGCCAGTTGAAAAATGCCGGTGAGCACGTTCGTGATCGGATATTCTTCTGCACTGCGCAGATCGTGCACATAAATGTTGAACACGCCGGAGCGATCACTCACAAAGGCGAGCGCATCGCCTCGCGGCGAAAACACCGGAGATTTTTCCAAAAATGGCGTAGCCGTGATCCGCTGAATGATGCCGCTTTGACTCACGCCGGCGGCATCGACGGTATAAATATCCGTGTTGCGAAAATCCGTTTGCCAAATCCTGCAGGAAGAATCGAGCGCAGCCGGCTCGAGGCGAGGGCCGCGATCGCTCACAAACGCTATTTTGCCGCCGTCATGGGAAAAGGCGGGCTCGAGATCACTGAAGACATCGTCGGTAATTTTGCGCAGCCGGCCGGTATTGAGATCGATCGCGTGCAAATCGCATTGACCGTCTTTGATTCCGACAAAGGCGATTTCGTGACCGCGTGGCGACCATGCCGGCGAGTACGCGCCGTCCAGCTCGAATTTCAACGTGCGCACGATTTTGCGCTTTTTGACCTCGACAATGTGCAGCGCATCTTTCGCGCCGGCCTTGGCCGCAAAAACGATGAACTTGCCGTCCGGTGACCAACTGATGCCAGGTCGCAACCAGTGCAGCTCCTCCAGGTTTCCGCTTTTCTGTCCACTGACGAGCTTCGCCAGGATTTTTCCATCGAACGTGCTCATTAAATAGATGTCAAAATAATCCGATTTGTCCGAAAGAAAGGCGAGTAAATCGCCCTGAGGCGAAAGCGAGGGGCTGTTGTTGACGAAGTTGCGGTATTCAATATGATCCGTCATCTGTTTGGCGATTTCCGCCGGCTCGTGCCGCCCGGCAATATCCGGCCAATATTCTTTTTTCAAAAATTTCTGCCAGCTCTTACTCAATTCTTCGGTCTCGACGCCAACCGCCTGGCGCAATCCCTCCTCCAGGCTTTTGCTCAGGCGAATTTTGGCCAGCAATTCGCCGATTTTCTCACGCCCATACGACCGCGCGAGGTAGGCCAGGACCGATTGGCCGCCCTTGTAGGCCAGAAACCCATTTAAATTGCGAATCTCCGGAATATAATTGTTCACCGTGGCATCGCGCAGGACCATGTCGCTCTCTGTGTCCCACCCCGGGAACTCCGAGTCGCGGCTTTCATATTCCGCCAGCCCCTCGACAAACCATAGTGGCATTTGCAGCTTGACGAGGCCGGTGAGAATCGCCTGCACGCCCGTGCCGTAGAACATTTGCAACATGACGGCGTGCGTCAGCTCGTGATGAATCACATGGCGGAATTTCTCCCAATCGCCTTCATAAGGAATGACCACGCGATTCTTGAAGAATTCAGTAAATCCGCCGATGGACTCCTCAGGCGGGCCGGGGCTCAAATTGGATTGCTGAAAGTCGTTATGGCTGTTGTATACGATCAGGGCGATACGATCGTGGAGCTGATAGTTGAAATCCGTTTGCAGCTTGCGGTAGCTCTCTTCGGCGATTTCAGCAGTAAATTCCGCCAGCGAAAATCCTCCGGCGGAGAAATAAATGTCGAAATGCTCGGATTGAATATACTTCGTGTCAAAAGTTTTGTATTGGACGTGATTCTTGCCAAAAGGTTGGGCGAAACTCGAAGCGGCAAGAATCAGAAAAATGCTCGCCGGCAAGGGCGCGGCAATCTGAAATCCTTTCATTATTTCCTTTCTAGATTTGATGCTCAAGCCATCAGGAGCAACCAGGCCAAAATCGGCGGCAATCACGAATATGTAAGAACGGGATTCAAATCATTCAGCCCTGGCCTAATCAACCCCGGGCAAGGAATGAGATGAGCGGCGCTGCGGCCCTTTCATTTTGCAATTTTCAATAGATTTAAAACCTTTTTCTTGCGTATTTTCGTTCGAGACTAAATTCGCATCAAGCCAGAGAAACAAAAAAGGCAAAAAGCAGGCCCGGGCGCGAATCGAGATTCGGCCCCCTCGCGGACGAACCCTGAAAGGGGCTTTGGGCCCGCAATCCATAAAGTCAAAATGATCAGGGTCAAAACAATTCTCCAATCATTTTGCCTAGAATGGTATTGCTATGGTTTTTTGCTTCAGAGGAAGCGAAATGAAGATCGGATTGTGTGAGAGTTGTAAAAACGTGGAGATGACCGCCAATCGCCGAGGCAGCCGGTTCTACTTGTGCAAACTATCCGCACACGATGCGCGTTTTCCCAAATATCCTCGGCTGCCGGTGTTAACATGCGAAGGGTATGAGCCCCAATCTGATGTGAAGGCTTCGGCGGACAAAACACAGGAAGGATGAAATGATCCTGACGTGGCACTGAAAAGGCCTGGGCTGCCTAAGAGCCTATCCGGAAACCTCATTCTGTCATGCAGAAGGCATCTTGGTAGATTCGGCACCTAGGCCTGAAATCGGCACTGTGCCCGAGTCAA
>JBOHQX010000235.1:0-16007 GCA_050732395.1 bacterium | reverse complement strand
GACGGTTCGGGCGCGCTGATTTCGTGGGCGCAATTCAACAAGAATAGCGTGATACCCATGAAAACGAGTATAGGATAATGTCGTGCAATCATAGGTCGCTCCTGGTTGACTTTTGTCGGATGAGCCCATCAGATTTTCACTCCTGAGCTCACCTCTCAAATTCTTTCAGCTCTTGCTCCAAACGCTGGACATAAGGATCATTGCTGTCGGAAGCCGGCAATGGTTTTATCTCGATTTTGGCATGACGGCGCAGGTATCGTCACAAAACCAAGCCGCCAACTGTTAGAGCAACGGCTGGCAATATCCAACCCAAAAGACTAAATCCTTCTCGGGTAGGCTTTGCCAGAATGCGCTCGCCGTACATGACGACAAAAGCGTTGAGAATTTTTTCTTCAGCGTGTCCTTGCGCGAGCGCTTCGCGAACTTGCGCTCGGATATTTTGCGCCGCCTCGGAGCCGTGCATATCTGCCGTCATCGACCAACAGCAGGGCGCCATGAGTTGGCTGGTAATTTCCCTAACGGCTTCGTTGGATACCGCTTGCGCTGAATCGGCAATAACCAGCTCGTCGCTTTCCTGCGTCTTTGCTTGCGCCAATTGCAAAAATAAAATGCAGCTCACAGCCATGATGCGGTATAAGATCAATTTTCGGTTCATCACAACGCCTGCTCTCCCCGCTGGCCGGTGCGAATCTTCATGACGTCTTCCACCGCCATGATGAATATTTTCCCGTCGCCGGGGTTGCCGGTGCGGGCGTTTTGCTGAATCGTTTCCACGACTTTTTCTACCAGCTCGTCGGGCACGACGATTTCGAGCTTGGCTTTGGGAATGTATTCCACCAAATCGTCAACGATTTTGTCCTGGTCTTGACCAATGGGGCTGCGTCCGAAACCGCGCACGTCGCGATCAACGGTGAGGCCGGGCAGGCCGTCGATTTGCCGGAGCGCTTCAACGACTTTCGAGAGCAGAAAAGGGCGAATGATGGCTTTGACTTCTTTCATGGTTGTCTCCATTATTGTAGTTCTTCTAGCATTTTTGCCGTGTAGCATAAATCGAATCGTAAAACGTAATGCGTAAAGCGTTTTTATTTACGCATTACGTTTTACGTATCAAATTACATCTCCGGCTCGACTTTCGGCTTCTCAAACCACGCATACAACGTTGGCAAGAACACCAGCGTCAGCAGCGTCGAGGTGAAGAGTCCGCCGATGACCACGGTGGCGAGCGGGCGTTGGATTTCGGAGCCGGGGCCGGTGGAGAAGAGCAACGGAATCAAGCCGAGCGCCGCTACCGTCGCGGTCATTAACACCGGACGCAAACGCAGCTCGCAACCATGCAGCACGGCTTGCTCGAGCGGCTGGCCTTCTTCCTGAAGCTTGTTGAAATACGACACGAGCACGATGCCATTGAGCACGGCCACGCCGAAGAGCGCGATGAATCCGACCGAGGCCGGCACGCTGAGATATTGGCCGGAGATATACAAGCCGACAATGCCGCCGATGAGCGCGAACGGCAAATTCATGATCACGATGCCGGCCTGCCGCATCGAATTGAAGCTGGAGAAGAGCAAAAAGAAAATCAGCGCGATGGTGACCGGCACGATGATGGCGAGGCGCTGCATGGCGCGCTGCTGGTTCTCGAACGCGCCGCCCCAGGTGATGAAATATCCGGCCGGCAACTTCACGGCCGCGCGAATTTTCTGCTGCGCCTCGGCCACGAAGCTGCCGATGTCGCGATCATTCACGTTGCATTCGACCACGATGCGGCGCTTCACGTCTTCGCGGCTGATTTGCACCGGGCCTTCGACCAGCGAGAGCTTCGCGAGCTGGGCCAGCGGCAACCGCGTGCCGTCGGGCGCATCAACCAGAATGTTGCCGATGCTTTCCAAATCGTTGCGCCGGTTTTCGGGGAAGCGCACCAGCACGCCGAAGCGCCGTTCGCCCTCGAAAGCGTCGGTGGCGACTTTGCCGCCGACCGCGGTTTCGATGATTTCCTGAATGTCCGCGACGTTGATGCCGTAGCGCGCGATTTTCGGGCGGTCGATTTCAACGATGAAATAGGGCTGGCCGGACACCTGCTCGGCCCGCAGATCAGCCACGCCACGCACCCTCGACACCACGCGCGCGATCTCGTCAGCCTTGGCTTTGAGCACCTCCATGTCTTCGCCGAAGATTTTGATGGCGATTTGCGACTTGACGCCGGAAATCAATTCATCGACGCGCAACGCAATCGGCTGCGTAATGTTGAACGCCACGCCGGGAATTTTTTCCAGGCGCTCGCGCATCTTCTCGATCAACTCTTCTTTGGTTTTGGCAGTCTGCCATTCGCGGCGCGGCTTGAGCACGACGATCGGGTCGCTGATGTTCGGCCCCATTGGGTCGGTGGCAATTTCCGCCGTGCCGATTTTCGAAACCACGGTCTCGACCTCGGGAAATGCCATGATGGTCTGTTGCACCGTGTTCTCGATTGCAATGGACTGCGGCAGCGAGATGCTCGGCAGGCGAATCACTTGCGGCGTTATCGAACCTTCGTCGAGAATCGGAATGAATTCCGTGCCGAGAAAAGGCACCAGGCACAGGCTGGCGACGAGGATCGCCGACACCGTCGCCGTGGTGATTTTCTTGTGCCGCAGCGCCCAGCGCAAAGTGGGAAGATAAATTTTCTTCACGCCGGCCACGATGAAACTTTCCTTCTCGGCTTCCGGCTTCAAGATGAACGAGCAGAGCATCGGAATGACGAGAATCGACAACAGCAGAGAGACGAAGAGCGCGATGCTGATAGCAAAAGCCAACGGCGCAAACATCTTGCCTTCCAAGCCTTGCAAGGTCATGATCGGCAGAAAGGTGATGGCGATGATGAGCTCGCCGAAGAGGCTGGGCTTTCGCACTTCCAACACGCCATACAGCACCGTTTGCAGCTTGGGTTGCGTATGGCCGCTCTCGGATAAATGCCGCTGCACGTTTTCCACCTGAATGATGGCGGCGTCAACGATCATGCCGATCGAGATGGCGAGGCCGCCCAACGTCATCAAGTTGGCGGAGAGTCCGACTGCCTTCATGGCGATGAACGTGCCGAGGGTGGCGAGCGGCAGCGTGAGCGCCACGACGATGGCGCCGCGAAAGCTGCGCAAGAATAAATAGAGTATCACGACCACGAGCGCCGCGCCTTCTTGCAAAGCGCTGGTGACGGTGCGGATGCAGGCCTGTACCAAATCAGTGCGGTCATAAAACGGCTTGATGGTGACGCCGCCAGGGAGGATTTTCTCCTCGTTGATTTGCCGCACTTTTTCTTTGACGTTGGCCGCGACTTCGCGACCGGAGCCGCCGCGAGTCATCATCACGATGCCGACGGCAGCTTCGCCTTTGCCGTCTTTGACCGTCGCGCCTTGCCGCACTTCCGGGCCGACGACGACTTCGGCGACGTTGCGCACAAAAGTCGGCACGCCTTCGTGCTCGGCGATGACGATGTTGCGGATGTCATCGATGGTTTGAATGAGGCCGAGGCCGCGCACGACATATTGCTCCGCGCCGTGCGCGAGAATGCCGCCGCCGGCGTTGGCGTTGTTGGCGGCAATGGCCTCAAAAACTTCGCGCAACGAGATTTTGTATTTGAACAATAAATCGGGATCGACGAGCACTTGATACTGCTTGACGAAACCGCCGAATGAGTTCACGTCCGCAACGCCGGGCACGGTTTTGAGTAACGGTCGCACGATCCAGTCTTGCATCGTGCGCAAGTCGATGAGCTGCGATTCGCTAAGTGGAGTGAAGTCGGACTTGCGCAACGAAGGGTTTGAATCGCCATCCGCAGCGCTCATGCGCAAGTCTGACTTCGCGGGGGCCGGCGGCTCCAACGTGTATTGATAAATTTCGCCGAGGCCGGTGGAAACCGGGCCGAGCGCAGTCTCGATGCCTTCGGGCAATTTTTCCTTGGCTTCGATGAGGCGCTCCAACACCAGTTGGCGCGCGAAGTAAATGTCCACGTCATCTTCAAACACCACGGTGACGATGGAGAGGCCGAATTTGGACAGCGACCGCAGCTCCGTGAGCTGCGGCAATCCGCTCATAGTGACTTCGATAGGAAAGGTGATGAATTTTTCCACCTCCACCGGCGAACGGCCGGGCGCCTCGCTGATGACTTGCACCTGCACGTTGGTCACGTCGGGAAAGGCGTCAATCGGAATATTCACCAACGCATTGACGCCGAGGCCGATGAGCAGGAAAGTGAGAATCAGCATCAGCACGCGGTTGCGCAGGGAAAATGAAATGAGCTTGTCTATCATGAATGACTCCAGAGAATGGGCTGGAACAAATGCAACGGCATGGCTATATTTATTAAGGAGAATGAGTTATTCAAATCGAGCTCCGAAAATCAGATCTAATCAAGCCATGCGTGAATAGAATGAAAAGAACAAATGGAAACATGAAGAAGGCACGACCATCACCGTGCCTGTACCTAACCACAATGAATTGAGAACGGGGACGCTGTTGGGAATTATTAAACAATCTGGTCTGCCTCGCTCGTTATTTGAAACGTCGTGATTGCTGAACCAATCACGACGGCTGGAATTTGACCTCGCTCCTCGCCAAAACTCGCCTTCGCCAATTCATCATTTGATTGGAATGATCAGGGCATGATTTCAATGTCCATGTTCCCCGAAACTTTCTTTGGCCAGCTCCGAGCGCAACACAAACGCGCCAGCGGCCACCACTTTTTCTCCGGCGGCGAGGCCTTCGGTGATGGCAATCATGCCGTCGATTTTCTGGCCGGTGCGCACTTCGCGTTTCGCAAAACTGCTGTCGGACTCCGGAACAAAAACAAAATGCTGCTCACCTTCGATCTGCACCGCTGCTTCCGGCACCATGAGCTGATCGCTGACTGCGCCGCTTTGCAAATACACCGTCGCAAACATTTGGGGCTTCAGCTTGCCGGTGGTATTCTCGACTTCGATGCGCGCTTTGACCGTGCGCGTGGTCTCGTCGAGCACGTCGAAAATCGTGGTGAGCCGGCCATGAAATTTTTCGCTGGGATAAGCCGCCACCTCGATCTCCGCTGGAAGTCCGGGCTTGATAGCGGCCAAATCTTTCTCGTAAATATCCGCCAGCACCCACAACTTGGAAAGATCGGCAACGTGAAACATCGTGCCGCCGACTTCGACGAAGTGGCCGAGAATCTCGCTGGCTTCGGTGACGGTGCCGGCAAAGGGCGCGCGAATTTCGAGCAGCGTTTTGGGAACGTGCGAGTCCGCAATTTCATTCAGATCTTTTTCCGTCGCACCGATGACCAGCAGCTTGCGGCGCGCCGATTCGAAAATGGCGCGCGCGGTAGGCAACTCGGACGAGTCTTTGCGCGCCGTCGCCAGCTTCAAACGCTCTTCCGCTTGGATGAACTCCGACTGCGCCGCCAAATAATCCTGGCTGTAAATCGTCGCCAGCAGCGCGTCCTTTTGCACGCGGTCGCCGAGAAAAGCATAAACCTGCTCCACACGACCGGGCACACGTGCGGTGAGATGCGCGAGCCGGCGCTCGTTGAAAACGATGCGGCCGGGCACGGAAATCGTGTGTTGCAGCGGCCGCAACTCCACCGATTCGATCTTGATGCCGGCTTGTTGTTGCTGCTCGGCATCGAGACGGACGATGTTTTCGTCGCCATGACCGGCCTCTTCGCCATGTTCAGATGATTCTGCATGGCCGTCTTTAGCTGCTTCTTCGGTGTTCTGTTTTTCGCCGCACGCGAACAACGCGGCAGCGAGCAGCAAGAGAAAAAAAACTTTTTTGGACAACATAAGTGATACTCCATTTCTTGTGTCTTGTATCATGATTTTGCAATTTTGCGCAGTCACCGCCCCTTGTGGGCGGATGCTCAGAGCAATAAATTCTGCCTCACGAGAGCGACCCATACGAGGGGCCGGGGCTACAAATTTTTTGCGGCCATCACGGTTGCAACGCCGTTTCGCCGGCCACTTCCAAGTCGGACAGCGCCACGTAGTAGTTATAGAGCGCGCGGTAATATTCCGCTTTGGTTTCGGTGTAGGTGCGATAGATGTCGATCAAATTGAGCGCATCGATTTGGTCGGTTTGATAATGCGAGATGCCGGAGCGCAGCTCGTCTTCCACGTCGCGCAGCAATGTTTCTTCAAAAAGCCGCACTTGCTCTTCCGCGGCCTTGACGCTGCGATGGGCATTTTCAATCGCCGTAATGATGTCACGGTTGAATGCGTCGTATTGAATCTGCGCCAGCTCTGAAGCGGCGCGGGCTTCCTGTGCGGCGCCGCGCGGGCCTTTCCAAAACCACAGCGGAATGGAAACGCCGGCCTCGATGCCCCACAAGTTGCTCACCGTGCTGCCGAGTGGATTCGCGGCGGTGAAGGGCGGTTGGCCATCGCGCTTTTGATTGAACAGCCCGATTGCAAAATCCGGAAGATAACTTTTTTGCGCCAGGCGCATCTGCGCGTGGCCGCGCTCGACCAGCGCTTCAGTCATGCGACGTGACGAGCTGATTTGGCGCATTTCAATCATCACCATCTCCACGGTTTTGTCAAACGGCTGGTAGGTGAAATCATCGGCGAGGCTGAGCGGGGTGGAGCCGGGCCGGCCGAGCAAACGATTCAAATCCGCCAGCGCGTTATGCGCCTCGCGCCGCGCCGCAATCAGCTCGTTATTGATTTTCGCCAATTCGGTTTTGGCGCGCAGCACTTCGAGAAACGGCACCTTCTGCGCTTGATAGCGCGCCGTTGCGGTCTCACGAAACTGCTGCAGCAAATCGGCAATCGCTTCGAAATTGGCGACGGATTTTCGATTGAGCCACGCCTGATAATAGGTGCGCTTCACCTCGGCGATCAGCAGCAGCTTGGTGCGCTGCAGGCTTTCTTCAAAGAATTGGGTTTCAATCTTTGCCACACGACTGCGCGCGCCGCGCTTGCCGGGAAATTCAAAAGGCTGCACGATCCCGAGGTTGCGCTCGCCGGCTTTGGTGATGTTGAAATTCGAGGGCATTTCATCCCAATTGAGGCCGAATTCGAGATTGGGAATGGCCTCGGCTTGCAAGACGCGGGCTTTGGCGGCATCGACTTCTTTTTGCGCCACCAGCACCTGCGGGTTATTGGCTATCGCCAATGCAATGGCTTGTGGCAACGTCAATTTCTCCTGTGCGTCGCTGGTTTCAATCAACAGTAAGAATGAAAACAGTACGACCGCACAGGAACGCAAAAATAGAGACACGTTCCGGTTCCTTTCTGATTCAGAACAGAATAAGATGAAATAAGAAATGAAAAACTTTTGATAAGGAAGGCTACGCTAACGGAGGATGGTCGATGTCGCGAACGGGCGTCGAAAAGAAATGGAATATTTCTACCAGTTGAAGCGAGGCGGCGCTCAGTATCGCGGATTGCAGGCTTGTCTTAGGAAGATCGATTAAAACGTGGCAGAAACATTGGCAGGAATCGTTGGCGCCATGCTCGGAAGCCGGATTTGTCGAGGAATGCTTTCCCAGCAGACCGCAGATCAAAGCCGCGCAATCTTGATTCGGACCGCCTTGCAGGCAATCCGCGTCGCCACAGAAAATCAGGCCCAGCAGTTGCGCGCCAAGCGCAATCAGGATAAAGCCATAGAAAATCTTGTGGCGCGCCGGCGTTTTACGTGACTCCACCAAGATTCTTTCAAAATGACATTCAGGATGGAGGTACAATTATAAACTGACCATAGAAATAAATTACTTCACCATCGGCAGGCCGTATTTCTTCGCCTTGCGATAAATCGTCGCGCGTCCGATGCCGAGCTTCTTCGCGGTTTGCGAAATGTTCCCGCCGTTTTCCAGCAGCGCGTTGCGCAATGCTTCTTCTTCGAGCTTCTCGATCCAGCTCGAGAGCGTATTGTCGGACTCGTAGATTTTCTTTTCGCCGATGGCGCGTACGGTGTTGGGCAAATCTTTAGGCGTGATTTCAGGACCGGTGGACAGCACCACCGCGCGCTCGATGGCGTTCTCCAGCTCACGTACGTTGCCGGGCCAGTTATACGCCATCAGCAATTCCAACGCATCGGAGGAAATGCCTTCGACGGGCTTGTTTTCCTGGCGCGCACATTTTTCCACGAAATGCGCCGCCAGCAGCGGAATATCCTCCCGGCGCTCGCGCAGTGGCGGGAGCTTGATCGGAAAAACCGAAATGCGATAAAACAAATCTTCGCGAAACTCGCCGTTGCGCACGGCTTCTTCAAGATCTTTATTGGTAGCGGAAATGACGCGCACGTCGACTTTAATCAGCTCATTGCTGCCCACGCGCTCGAATTCACGCTCCTGCAGTATCCGCAGCATCTTGGCCTGCGTTGCCGGTGTCATCAATCCGATTTCATCGAGAAAGATGCTGCCGCCGTCGCCCACTTCGAATTTGCCCACGCGCCGCCCGGTGGCGCCGGTGAATGCGCCTTTCTCGTGGCCAAAAAGTTCGCTCTCGAGCAGGGATTCCGGCAGCGCCGAGCAGTTCACTGCCACAAAAGGCTTATTGCTGCGCTGGGTATTGTGATAGTGAATCGCACGCGCGATCAGCTCCTTGCCCGTGCCGCTTTCGCCGTAAATCAAGACGGTGACGCTGCTGTTCACGACTTTCTCGAGGGAGCGAAAGACTTCCTGCATCACTCCCGACTGCCCAATGATGTTTTTGAATTGATAACGGGTTTTCAGCTCCGAGCGCAGCGAATCGATTTCCTGCTTGAGGGAACTGGTGGTCAAGGCGTTGCGCACGGTGACCAGCAGCCGGTCGCTTGGGAATGGCTTTTCGATAAAGTCAAATGCGCCCAGCTTCATGGCTTTCACCGCCTTTTCAATCGTGCCGTGCGCCGACATCATCACGACCGGAATCTGCGCCATCTCTTCACGAATGCGCTTGAGCGTTTCGATGCCGTCTATACCAGGCATCTGGATGTCGAGGAGTATCAAATCCGGCACGGCCTCGCGCAGCATTTTCAAGCACGCTTCCCCACTGTTGGCGGTCTCGACCGAATATTCTTTCTTGAGATTGATTTCGATCATCTTACAGATGTTGCGATCGTCGTCAACCACCAGGATCGAATATTTCCTCGCCCTCCGTTCCATGCTGATTTCTTCGGTCATAGCTGGTATCGATCAAAAACTCCAAATTGAACCGCTACCTGATTGTGGAAAATCACGTCACAGCTAAACGATTTGGTGTTGAACGCAGATGTTTTCACCCGGGTGGAAGTACAACTCTGAGATTTGTGCTTCAAGAATCAGGCCGAAAATACGAAACCCGCCCTTGAAGCGCAAGGCTTTTCTCCGTCTCTAAGCCTTGAATTGACTGAAAATTGCGCGTGTGCGTGACCAGCCATGCAAATTGAACATGCTATCACAACGGAGCATGGCGTTGCGCATGCATCCGCTCGATAGCAGACAAAAGCGCGTCAAAATCAGCCGGTGTAATTTGAGGGCGAATTTCCAAGACAAATACGGGAAGGCTCTCGAGCAATTCAAACTGCCGCAATTTGACTCCATCTTTGGCGGTCGTGATCAAAAAATCTGCGCCGGAAGTGCGAAATTGCTCGATCAAGGCTCGAACCTCTACCCGGGTGAATCGGTGATGATCGTGATAAACCAGCTTACCCGCTGGGCGACTGCCGAGATCGGCCGCCATACGATGAAAACGCTGCGGGTTCGCGATGCCGCTGACCAGAAAGACTTTGGCGTTTGCCAGTTTCTCATTTGCCAAACTTTCCCGGCCCCACAAATGTTCCAAGTGATCGGCGACAAAACTTATTGGAACGACCGGGGCGCGCGAGTGCTCGTGAATAAACTGCAATAATTCTCTGCGCGCCGCCTCGGGCACAGGCGAAGTGTTGGTCAAGCCGACCCAATGCGCGCGCCGCAAACTTGACCAGGGCTCGCGCAGTGGACCTGCGGGTAACAGCCAGGCGGGAGGCGACAAAAGCTGGGCGTCCAACAGGACCAGATCATTATCGCGCTGTAAACGGCGGTGTTGAAAGCCGTCATCGACCAGAATAATCTCCGGAAGGAACTTATCCAGCGCTATTTGCGCGGCTGCCGTCTTGTTGCGGTCAACGACGATTGGAACCCGCGGGCATTTTTGTGCCAGCAACATGGGCTCATCACCGGCGCTGCGCAAACCGGCAAGCCGGCCGCGGCCGTCACTCACGATGCAGCTACCGCGGCCCTCGCGGCGATAACCGCCCGCCACGATCGCAACACGAAAATTTCGTTCGAGCAGAGCATTCGCCAAAAGCGCTACGATTGGTGTTTTGCCGGTGCCTCCGGTGGTGAGGTTGCCAATGCTGATTACGGTCGTTGGCAAACGCACCGTTCGAAAAATTTTGCGATCGTAGGCCCAATTGCGCCAATGCACGACACTAAGGTAAAGCCACGAGAGCGGAAGCAGCGCAGGATAGCGCCAGGATTGATGGATTGTCATTGTGACGGACGTAAGGCGATTCGTAAAACAAACTCAGAATAAGAGTCTGAGAGCCATTGGCAGAATAATTTCGTGGCGGAATAATTTGAAATGATTCTGCCGATAAATTATTCTCAAAGCTCTCGATTGCCTTTCCGGAAAAAAGCCTCAGCCTCTTCTTCCAAATCCAACATCTTTTGCTCAACCGTCTTCCTGATCGACGCGAATTCTTCTTCAGTTAATACGGCCGGAACAGCAATCGGCTCTCCATAGTAAGCGACGCTTTTACTGAATGGCTTGGGAATCGTGAAGTGATCCCAGCTCTTCAGAACCCATGCACGCGTGCTGGCAAACGTGAAAGGGAGAAGATAGGCCTGCGCACGCTGCGCGATCACCAGCGCGCCGGGCTTGAAAACATGGCGCGGCCCTTTCGGGCCATCGGGCATGATCGCGCCGACACCGCCCCCCTTGAGCGTACGAATCATGGCAATCATGGCCCGGGTGCCTCCGCGCGTGCTGGAGCCGCGCACGGTCAGGTAGCCCAGGCGATGCAGGGTCTGCGCGATCATTTCGCCGTCGGCGTGCTCGCTCACCATCGCGCAATTGTTTTCGTTACGGTGCGCAAAAATCGGCATCAAGATTTTGCCGTGCCAGATGCAATAAATGAACGGCCGTTTGCTGTCGCGCAATCTCTCGAGATGCTCGCGGCCGTGAAAGCGCAGGCGCGTAAGATGGCCGAGCAATAAAATCAATAACCAGCCCAGCCGCGTTGCCAGCCAAAACAACATGCGCTTGCGCAGCGGAGTTGCAGGCGTGTGGAGTGCGTCTTTTGCAGCTAAGAGAGTAGGCATGCTCGCAACTGGTGTTAAAACCGAATTTTTCATGGTAACAATACGTTTTCGGTCAATTTGAAAGGAATATAATACTCCGTCCGTGGATTTTGTAATTTTTTTTTGAGAATAAATAGGGAGCGTTAGCGTCCTTCATTGTGACCTTAACCCTTATACAATTTCGGCGTTTCCTCACCTAAAAATCTCTTAGGAGGATTCCATATGAAAAAGACCAGCAAGCGCAAGAGACCGCTTGTTCATGCAGAAAGAAAGGCCGAGCCTGCCCTCGGCGATTTGTCGGTGAAAATCGTCGCGCGGGGACCCGATGTACCGACTTTCAATGCCCTTCGGGCCACAATATTGAAACATCCCATGGTTGGCGAGTTTTTGAAGCGCACCAGACACCGGCTGCTTTCGCTAGACTTGCTCGAGCCCGAGCCCATCACAAAACCTCAAGGTATTCCGGCTGCCTCGCAACATTTCCGCGCCACGATTTATGATTACACCAACAACCGCACTGTGCTGGTCGAGGGGAGACTGGGCCAGAGCAAGGTGCTACAGATTTCCGAATCAGGCGCACAACCTCTGCCAAGTCCCGAAGAATTTCAGGCCGCAGTGCAGGCTCTTTTGAAGGACAAAGACCTCGGCCCCGCCCTTCGCGAAAAACGCCTTTTGCCTTACCCTCCCATGCCTCCTCTGCTCAAAGCCGAGCTGCCAGACGGCCGGACGGAGCGAATCGTTGCCGTCGGATTGCTGCCGTTGAGCGACGAGGTGCGTCACGAGATCGTGGGAATCCACATGATTCGTCCAGAATTATTGCGTTTTGAGAACCGGGCGCCGTTGCGTGCGCTGGCACATCATCCGATCTGCGGCTCACCCTTTATTCCTCAACCGACCGCCAGGCACACGCCGGGTCAGGCGACGATAACTATTACCCTTGCCGGCACTGTGCTTTGGAAATTCGTTGTCGTGAGACCTGCGGCCTCGGCCGGAACGAACGGCTCGGGCATTGAGCTTCGCTACGTCGATTATCGCGGCAAAAGAGTGCTTCATCGCGCGCACGTTCCCATTCTCAATGTAAAATATGACAACGATGCGTGCGGTCCCTACCGGGATTGGCAAAATCAAGAAGGTATGATCCAGGCCGCCGGTCAGGACGTTGCACCAGGATTTCGTTTGTGCCCCAGCCCCGCCAAAACGATTTTGGATACGGGTGACGATGCCGGGGATTTTCTCGGCGTGGCCATCTATGTTCAAGGATCGGAAGTCGTGTTGGTGAGCGAAATGGAAGCCGGTTGGTATCGTTACGTCAGCGAATGGCGATTTCATGCCGATGGCACTATTCGCCCTCGCTTTGGCTTCTCCGCGGTACAAAACTCATGCGTCTGCAGTGTCCATCATCATCATGCTTACTGGCGTTTCGATTTCGATATTCGCACCAGCGGAAATAATCTCGTGCAGGAGTTCAATGATCCGCCGCTCATGGGATCGTCGCACTGGCACACCAAAAAATACGAGGTCATGCGACTGCGCGACCCCGCGCGCCGCCGCAAATGGCGCGTCCTCAACTCTGCCACGGGAGAAGGATATGAAATCATTCCCGGCCCGGACGACGGCATTGCCACACATTCTCCGGACTGGCCTTTTGCTCAGGGCGATGTTTGGGCGCTGCGTTACAACAGCAATGAGATTGACGACGGCGTGGTTGCCGTCGGGCCGCCCTATGAAGCGCCTCTCAATGGCTATGTCAATGGCGAGTTGATCGAAAACCAAGATGTGGTGCTCTGGTATGCGGGGCATTTTACCCATGATTTAGCCGAGCTGCCGGGCGGTCACGGTCATATCGTCGGCCCGGACCTGAAGCCATTCAAGTGGTGAAAATGCTTTCTCTGCTTGTTTCTTAACTCGATTTTTCGCAACATGGCGCAAAAATGGGGCATGCTATTTGTAAAATTAGACTCGTCACAAACGCGAGGAATATGAAACCGATCTTGCTTTCGCTGTCATTCATTCCATACATATTGCTCGGCTGTGCCCCCTCCGGCGGAGCCAGCGCGCAGGCATGGGAGAAGAAAATCGATCCCCGCTTACGCGCGGAAATACACGCCTTGAATGCGGAAAGCGCGAAAACCCGAAGCTTTCCTGTTTTGATCAAATTCAAAACCGACTTATCTGCCACCCAGAAAACCGAGCTGGAGAAAGCCGGCGTGTATCTGCACAGTCAAATCGGCGACATTGCTACGGCCGTGCTTGCCGCAGACACAATTTCAGAATTGGCGAAGAAAGATTACGTAATTTACCTCGAAGCATCGAAGGAACGATCCTTTCAGACGAAATAGCATTCAGGAGAACAGTGATGAAGACATGGTTCACGAGAATGGCAGGCGTTGCAGCCGTTTTGGCCCTGGCAACTGGGATCTTTGCAGCAGAGCTGAGCCAGCAAGCCGCAAACAAGCTTGATGCGCGATTGAGATTGCTGCTCACGCAGGCCCAACCCGGGACGGCGTTGGCGAAAACGACGAGCGCGGCCCTCGGCGAAAACGGCGCCAGCGTGCGCGTTTTCATCAAAACCAGCGGGGCGATAGCGGAGCTGCGCGCGGCCGGCGTCCAGCTCCAATCCACCAGCGGCGATATCGCTACTGCGGTTTTGCCGCTTTCAAATCTGGAGGCCGTCGCCAATCTGAATAGCGTAGTATACATCGAAGCAGCGAAAATGTACAGATTTCACAACGACGTTGGACGCGTGCAAACGCGCGCGAATTCGGTGCAACAACAATTCAAATTGACCGGGAGGGGCGTGATCGTAGGCGTGCTCGATTCCGGTATCGATTGGCGCCACGATGACTTTCGTAAAGCCAACGGCCGGACGCGTATCAAGTATCTTCTGGATCTCAGCCTGCGTGGTGGCGGGCCCTACGGCGGTACGTTGTATACCGAAGCCTTCATCAACGATGCTCTGCTTGGCAACAGAACGTTGCAGCAAACCGATTACAACGGCCATGGTACGCATGTCACGGGCAGCGCGGCCGGCAATGGTCGCGCGACGAGCAACGGCGTGCCGGCCGAAACCTACGCCGGCGTAGCACCGGAAGCAGATATTGTTTTCGTCAAGAGCTCCAATGGTGATCTCGGCGGGATTCCGGACCTTGACGTGATTCATGGGGCAGTCTTCATTGACAGCGTCGCCAAAGTTCTCGGCCAGCCATATGTCATCAACCTTAGCCTGGGAGGCCATGAAGGCGCGCACGATGGCACCAGCCTGCAGGAACAAGCACTGGACAACCTGGTCGGTCCAAACAAGAAAGGAAAAGCCATCGTCGTTTCTGCGGGCAATGCCGGCCAGGACAGCTTGCACGCCGGCGGTAACATGAACGGCACCGCGGTGAACGTCGACTTTCGCGTATCGACGTATGCACCCAACGACGGCGCCGGCAGTGATTACGTGATCTTTGAGGGATGGTATGCCGGCGCAGCCAATCTTGCCTTTCGTTTAACTGCACCGAACGGCACCGCTTATGGACCGGTCGCCAGCGGTGGCAAAATCTCACAGGACACTCCCAGCGGCTATGTCTTCATTGACAACGCCTCCGGCGGAACCAATCCTCTGAATGGCAACCGGCAGCTCGTGGTGCAGATTCACGACGGCTTCGCCAACAAACCGCCGGCCAGCGGCACGTGGAGATTGACCATTACCGGCAATTCCGGCCGTTATGATTTGTGGTTGTACGCTGCGAGTATGGATGCTAAGCTCACGTCCAATATCAGCTTCTCGCGTTTGGTGGCGATACCGGGCACCGCAAAAAATGTGATCACCGTCGGCGCGTGGGTCAGCAAGAAAAGCTGGACCGATCTCGATAATAATGCTCTTGCGCTTTCTTCATTGATTATTGGCAGCGCAGCAGGTTTCTCCAGCCCCGGGCCGTCACGCGACGGCCGTGTGAAGCCCGAGATTTGTGCGCCGGGGCAAATGATCGGTTCATCGCTTTCCAACAATGCCCCGCCGACCGGCCAGTATAGCATTTGGAAATACGGGCCGCCTTATCCCAACGCTTTCATCTTGCGTGACAACCGCCACGCTATTGGCAATGGCACCAGCTTCGCCGCACCCTTAATCGCCGGAGGCGTGGCTTTAATGCTGCAAAACAATCCCAACCTGGATGCCGCGCAAATCCGCAAAGCGCTCACCACCACCGCCACAAGCGACGGCTTCACCGGTACGGTTCCCAATGACAAATGGGGCTATGGCAAGGCTGATTTGCTCGCAGCATTGAATTACACCACAACGGTGGAAGAAAGAACAGAGACGCCGGGATTGCCGTCAGCTTTTGCGCTATTGGACAATTATCCCAATCCGTTCAATCCTGAAACCCGCATCGCGTATGAAATTCCACGCGCGGCGCTGGTGGAGATTGCCGTCTTTGACATGCTGGGCCGCAGAGTTCGCACGCTCATTGCCGATCACGCGGCCATGGGACAATATCAAATGTACTGGGATGGGCGAAATGATCAAGGGCAATTGCTGAGCTCCGGCGTTTACATGTATAAGATGCGAGCTGGAGATTTTCTCGCATCGAAAAAAATGGTTTTGTTAAGATGAGGAGAGTGTTGTTGAAATTTTGATGCGAACGATCAGTAGAAGTGCTAGCGTCAAATCGGCCTACGCCCAAATGATGAAATGCCATTGAAGTATTTCGGTTTGGACAAGTCCCATTTATTTGTCATGCCGTAGGCATCTTCCCTAAAAGCTGCACAAGCGCCAGGGAAG
>JBOHQX010000234.1:0-31716 GCA_050732395.1 bacterium | reverse complement strand
CGCGACGACGATCCGCTCAATCGCGTGCCGCCGGGTCAATACACTACCACCAAGTTTCCAGTTTTGACGTACGGTGACACACCGAAGATCGCTTTGAAAGATTGGCGATTGAACGTGCTGTTGGCATTCAATTATGACGGCAAACCCTTGCCGGTCGATCACGGCGGGCCGTTGCGCATGCTGGTGCCCAAGCTCTATTTGTGGAAAAGCGCGAAATGGCTGAACGGCCTGGAATTCATGGCGCGCGATCGCCGCGGATTTTGGGAAAACCATGGCTATCACAATCACGGAGATCCATGGACTGAAGAGCGTTTTGGGTGATTTCACGGTTTTGTCTCCAACGGCCTCATAAATTCATTGCAATCCAACCCGAATTATTTTACTTTCTCACCCGTTCGACACAGACGTTTGCTCAGTTTCACGCACCGCCAACAATAACCCCAAACGGCCCTCGCGTGGCCGTGTCCAAAAAGATTTTTTCCAACGGATAGATGAAGACCAACGGATGAAGTTTCATCCGTTGGTCTTCATCTATCCGTTGGAAATCTTTTACTGCTGCTGCATGACAAAAGGAACCCTCATGAGCACCAAATCCAACCTCGACAATTTGTGCATCAACACCATTCGCACGCTGGCCATGGACGCGGTGCAAACCGCAAATTCCGGGCATCCCGGCACGCCCATGGCTTTGGCTCCGGTCGCCTTCGTGCTATGGGACCGTTTCATGCATCACAATCCCGCCAATCCGGACTGGCCCAATCGCGACCGCTTCGTGCTCTCCGCCGGTCATGCTTCGATGCTGCTCTACGGCATGCTGCATATTACCGGCTATGAGCTTTCGCTCGACGACATTAAAGATTTTCGCCAATTGCACAGCAAAACCGCCGGGCATCCGGAATACGGTTTGGCGCCCGGAGTCGAAACAACCACCGGCCCTCTCGGGCAGGGCCTGGCCAACAGCGTGGGCATGGCGATTGCGCAAAAATGGTTGTCCGAGCATTTCAATCGCCCCGGTCACGAAATATTCAACTACCACATTTTCGCCATCTGCGGTGATGGTGACATGATGGAGGGCCTCTCCAGCGAAGCGGCTTCACTCGCCGGCCACTTAGGCTTGACCAATTTGATCTGGATTTACGACAACAATCACATCACCATCGAAGGCAAAACCGCGCTGGCCTTTTCCGAAGACGTCGCCGCCCGCTTTCTGGCCTACAATTGGCATGTACAGCGCGTGGCCGACGCCAATGACCTCGAAAGGCTCGAGCAGGCCATTCAAATTGCGCGCGATGAAACGCAACAGCCTTCGTTGATTGTCGTCGACAGCCACATCGCTTATGGTGCACCCAACAAGCAAGACACGCACGGCGCGCATGGCGAGCCGCTCGGCGAGGAGGAAATTCGCGCCGCGAAAAAGAACTACGGCTGGGATCCGGATAAGAAGTTCTTCGTTCCGGATGAGGTCAAGGCTTACCGCGATGAAGTAGTGGCGAAGGGGAAAAGACTGGAAGCCGAATGGAGACAAAAACTCGCGGCTTATGGGACGGCGCATTCTGAGCTGGAGCAGCAATGGCAGTTGATGGAAAAACGTGAATTGCCGGCTGAATGGGAGAAAAATCTCCCCACCTTTCCTGCCGATGCCAAAGGGCTCGCCAGCCGTGAATCCAATAGCAAAGTATTGAATGCTCTCGCCGAGCGCGTGCCCTGGCTGATGGGTGGCTCCGCCGATCTGGCGCCTTCGACCAAAACGTTGATCAAGGGGGCCAGGAGTTTTCAAAAAAACCAGTACGACGGCCGCAATTTCCATTTCGGCATCCGCGAGCATGCCATGGCCGCGATTCTCAACGGGATGTCCCTGAGCAAGCTGCGGCCCTATGGCGCGACTTTTCTGGTTTTTTCCGATTATTTGCGCCCGGCTCTGCGCTTGTCCGCCCTTATGGAACAGCCGGCCATTTACATTTTTACGCACGACAGTATCGGTGTGGGTGAGGACGGACCGACGCATCAGCCCATCGAGCACATCGGCTCTTTGCGGGCGATTCCGAATATTGAT
This sequence comes from bacterium, assembly GCA_050732395.1. GTDB lineage: Bacteria > Zhuqueibacterota > Zhuqueibacteria > Zhuqueibacterales > Zhuqueibacteraceae > JBIOXB01. Next base: position 29,663 of record JBOHQX010000234.1, on the reverse strand, counting down.
GTCATCCGCCCCGCAGACGCGAACGAGGTCACGGTCATGTGGAAGCATATTCTGCGGCTCAAAGACCGCCCGGCGGCGTTGATCCTCACCCGGCAGGCCATCCCCACTTTTGACCGCACAAAATATGCCTCAGCAGAAGGCGCATTGCGCGGTGCGTACATTCTGGCAGGATCCCAAGGCACCCCGCATGTTTTGCTCATGAGCACCGGTTCGGAAGTGCAGTTGTGCCTCGGCGCATATGAAGAGCTGCAAAAAGAAGGCATCCAGGCGCGTGTCATCAGCATGCCCTGCTGGGAATTATTCCAGCGCCAGGAGCCCTCCTATTGGGAAGAAATCATGCCGCGGACTGTACGTGCGCGCGTCGCCGTGGAAGCGGGCTCAACTTTCGGCTGGCGGAGATATACAGGCCGTCACGACGAAGGCGGTATTGTCGGCATGCGCGATTTCGGCGCTTCCGCCCCGATCAAGGCCTTACTGGCGGAATTTGGATTGACGGTCGCCGGGGTGGTGAAGGAAGTGAAGGAGACTTTGGAGAGGGTGGGGGAGTGATCAGTGTTCAGTGTTCAGTGTTCAGTATTCAGTGTTCAATGTTCAGTGTTTTGAACACTGGGTTCAGATTATAGCAAAGGGGGCAGCCATGAGCAATTTGCCTTATGCAAAAAGCTATCGCGATCTGGTCGTTTATCAAAAAGCAAGGAAGCTTGCTTGGGAAGTATGATGGCAAAAGCCGAACAATTTTGCAGCTCGCCTTCCAACTTTATTAGAGAAGAATTTGTAGAATACTTTGTGCAAACCAATTTCAGCCATGAACCATCAGCCACTGGACACTGAATACTGAACACTGGACACCAAGGAAGCAACAATGTCTCACAAAAACCACCACGCCTCCCTCGGCAAATATCAGTCCTCGGTCGAGGACGCGCTGAAAAGCCTGCACGAGCAAAAGATCATTCCGCGGATTTGGCAACACGATCATACCGTTTGGAAACCCGATCCCACGGAAATCACCAACCGCCTGGGCTGGCTGCACAGTCCGGAAGACATGCAAAAAAACATTCCCGAGATCAATGCCTGTGTCGAGGCCGTGCGCAATGCTGGATTCATGCAGGCGTTGTTGTTGGGCATGGGCGGCTCGAGCCTTGCGCCCGAGGTTTTTCGCTTCAGCTTCGGCGTGAAACTCGGGTACCTCGATCTGGCCGTCCTGGACAGTACACATCCCGGCGCGGTCTTACATCATGCGGGGCGGCTCGATCTCGAGAAAACCATTTTCATTGTTTCCACCAAATCCGGCGGTACGGTGGAGACTTTCTCATTCTTCAAATACTTTTACAATCAAGTGCAGAAAGCGGTGCGACGGGAAAACGCCGGCAATCATTTTATCGCGATCACCGACCCCGGCAGCGGCCTGGCCGACACGGCACGGGAGTATAAATTTCGCAAGACTTTCTTGAATGATCCCAACATTGGCGGCCGCTATTCCGCACTCTCCTATTTCGGGTTGGTTCCCGCCGCTTTGTCGGGTGTTGATGTAGACCGGCTGCTCGCGGCCGCACGAGCCATGGCGCTGCAATGTCAAAGTGAGAGCTTCGCGCCTGCCGGCGAAAACACCGGCGTATGGCTCGGCGCCATTCTCGGTGAAATGGCGAGGACAGGGCGCGACAAAGTCACATTATTTCTCTCGCCTGCGCTCTCATCTTTTGGCGCTTGGGTCGAGCAATTGATTGCAGAGAGCACAGGCAAGGAAGGCAAAGGCATTTTGCCCGTGGCCAGTGAAGAGCCCGGGGCACCGCAAGTATACGCAGCGGATCGCTTGTTCATTTATATGCGTCTCGCCGGCGACACCTCTCATGATGCCAAGATCAAAGCACTCGCCGATGCCGGACATCCCGTTGTGCAATTTGAATTGCAAGACGTCTATGATTTGGGCGGAGAATTTTTGCGTTGGGAAATCGCCACGATCGTGGCCGGATGGCGGCTCGGCATCAATCCCTTCGATCAGCCCAACGTCGAATCTGCCAAAGTGCTGGCGCGCAAAATGGTCGCTGAATTTCAACAGAAAGGCAAATTGCCGGAGCTCGTTCCGGCTTTAAAGCAGGGCGGCATGGCCGTTTATGCGGACACGCCCGGCGCCTCGATGCGTGAAGTTTTACAAAAATTTCTGGCGCACGCGAAAAAGGCGGAGGAGGCGAAACATGCGCGCAGTTACGTTGCGCTCCAAGCTTATGTCGCACCCAATGCCACAACCGATGAAGCACTCAAAAGCCTTGCGCAAAAAATTCGCGATCGCCATCAGTTGGCCGTCACCATCGGCTATGGCCCGCGCTTCTTGCATTCGACGGGTCAGTTGCACAAGGGCGACAGCGGCAACGGGCTTTTCATACAATTCACCGACAATATCAGCGTAGATGCTCCCATACCCGACAAAGCAGGTGAAGAAGCATCGAGCATGACTTTCGGCACGCTCATTACAGCGCAGGCCTTGGGGGACCGTCAAGCGCTTTTAGATAACCAGCGCCGCGTCCTCCGTTTCGATCTCGGGAATGAGGTTGCCGCCGGCTTACAGAGATTGGTGGAATGGGTTTGAATTGGATTGATGGATTACTGGATTGATGGATTACTAGAGTGCCTGGGTAATGGTGACGAATACTCCAAGACTCCATCACTCCAACAATCCATCAATCCACCACTCTACCAGTCCAAGTTTTGCTTTCAGCGCAGGATAAAAACAATGATAGCTTTTTCCGTTCTGGGCATCGATCACGTCGAGATGTTCGTGCCGGATCGCTACGAGGCGGCGAAATGGTATCACACGATTCTCGGGCTGCGCATACTTTCAGATTATGAGGAATGGGCTGGAGATGCGCGCGGCCCTTTGATGATTTCCAGCGATAATGGCAACACCAAGCTGGCTCTCTTTACCGGCGAGCCGCCGGGCGGGCGCCGCAACATCATCGGATTTCGCCGCGTTGCTTTTCGAGTGACCGGTGGGGACTTTCTGGCTTTTCTCGGTCGTTTAAAGGACTTTTCTGTGTTGGACGAATCCGGCAAGCGCGTGATGGCGCAGGACATTGTCGATCACGATAAAGCTTTTTCCATTTATTTTTGTGATCCCTACGGGCATCGATTGGAAGTGACGACATACGATTATGGCGACGTAGCGATCTCGCTCTCAAGGAAGTAGGCCTCAAGGCGCTCAAACTCAGAATATGAATCTAATTGAAAATTTGGCGATATAAAGCCAACACCTAAAAATCGCCCGCGGAATTGGAACTCGCATGGAGACTGAGAATAAAATTTTTCCGTGGCAGTTTCATTTCCGTCGGAAAAAAGCTTGTTTCGGATGGCCAAATTATGTGGTCTGAAAAGTTTCCCCAGTGCGTTTTGCTGAAGCTCTGTTGGTTGCAAATGCTCGTGGTCGCTCCGGCACTTGCACAAGAGGTGTTCTACAAAATCCATATCGATGCTGATGGCATTTATCAGCTTGACGCGAATTCCTGGCGCACAGCCGGGATCGATCCCACCGGCATCGACCCGCGCACCATTCGCATGTTCAACAATGGCGGCCGCGAATTGCCGCAGGATCTTCGCGTGCTGCGCCCCGAGGGCTTGATGGAAATCGCCATTTACGTTGCCGGCGAGGAGGACGGCCGGTTCGATCCGGAAGATCACATTTTATTTTACGGGCGTTCCGTACATGGCTTTGATTACGATGAACAGCGCAAAATATTCGAATACCATCTTCATCATTATACCAACACCAACGTCTATTGGCTGGCGCTTGGAGGCGGCACGCCAGGCAAACGCATGCGTGTGAGCGAAGGTAGACCAATTCATCCCGGCGCCTTCCGCCCGGCAAGCTTTCGCCAGCTCATTCATTTGGAAGAAGAACGCTTGAATCCGTTGCACGCGGGCTTGAGCTGGGATTGGGAAGTCATTGTCAGCGGTCGGACCAGAGAATTCGCAGTCAACATGGACCATCTCGACGTTACCGAGCAGGCCTTGATAAGAGTTGGCGTGCACGGCAATATCAATTTCACCGGAACCGGGAATTTCGACCTCTTGGTCAACAACGCCTCGGTCGGCCCATTCACGTATTCATATGATAGACTGCAGGTATTCCACGCTGCCACCGCAAGCATGCTGCAAAAAGGAACGAACGTGCTGGCGCTGCACGCCCTGGACAATTCTTTCTCGCTCGACTGGTTCGAGATTGAATTTAACCAGGCGTTCGTTGCTTCACAAAATCAGCTCGCTTTTACATCCGCCGAGATCAGTGGTTGGAATGAATACCAAATCCACGGATTCGATACGGCTCGTGTCGAAATTTTTGAAGTCAGCCGCTTCGAGGAAGTGGCCAGGATCGTGAATGGCAGCATTCCAGTGAAACAGCCCTACACCATTACCTTTCAAGACACGAACTACAGCGCATTCCCGAAACAATACCTGGCTACTACCCCCGCCAGGTGGCTGAAGCCCGACGGCATTTTTCCTGCAATTGCGCCACGACTACACCTGTCTTCGTTGCAGGCTGATTTTCTCATCATCACGCACCAAGATTTTCAGAGCGAAGCCCGGCGTCTCGCCGACCATAAACAGGCACACGATGGGTTACGCACCGAAGTAGTTTTGATTGCGGATATTTTCGACGCGTTTTCTGGCGGCGTGTACGATCCGGTCGCAATTCGTGATTTCTTGAAATTCGCATTGACGAACTGGCCTTCGCCGCCGGACTACGTGTTGCTGTTCGGCGACGGCGATTATGATTATAAGAATGTGGTGAGCGCTAGTGATAAAAACTGGATTCCACCCTTCGAGCTCGATGGCGACTACTTTACCGTGAGAGCGACGGACGATTGGTACACTTATCTCACCGGCGATGATCGTATCATGGATCTGTCCATCGGCCGCCTGCCGGTGCAAACGCTTGCCGAAGCCCAAATCGTGTTGGACAAAATTATACGTTATGAAACCGATCCTGCCTTTGGGTCCTGGAAAAATCGCGCGATCGTGGTTGCTGATGACGTTTTAGGACCTGGCGGGCAAGTGTTGCCTTTTGAAAGTGTGCATACCGAGTTTGCCGAGCTGCTCGCCGAAGAATCTTTATCGCCTCGATTCGACGTGCAAAAAATCTATCTCATCGAATTTCCGGAGCGCCACGATTCGACCATCGCCGGTGTGCGCAAGCCCGAAGCACGCCGGGAAATCATCGATCAAATCAATCGTGGCGCGCTGCTCGTCAATTATACTGGCCACAGCAACGCCGTGGTTTGGTCAAATGAGCGCGTGCTCGATCTCGAAGCGGTTGATGAGATCGATAACGGGCAAAGACTGCCTTTCATCTTTTCCGCCTCGAGCCAATTTCCCAAATTTGACGATCCGCTGAGAACGAGTATTCCGGAGAAATTGCTGACGAGGTCCAATGCCGGAGCAATCGGTGTTATCGGCTCGATCGGGATCGTCAATTTTTCCTTCGCAGGCAATGCGCTCAATCGCGCCTTTTATCAGGAATTATTCAGAAGCGAGGAGGTGCGAATCGGAGATGCGCTCCGCCATGCGAAGACGATGGTGCTCGGATACCTCGGTTCTTTCGAACATATTCAAAAGCACCACTTGATCGGTGACCCCACTATGAGATTGGCTTATCCGGCCATGGCAGCCGTGGTGACCTCTCTCTCACCCTCTACTTTACGAGGCCAAAGCCTGGTAAGCTTGGCCGGCGAGATTCTGAAGAACCAAGCGGTGCAGAACGATTTCGAAGGAGAGCTTGAAATAGAAGCCTATGGCGCACAGAGGCCGGCCGCCTATGCCATTCCCGATGGCGGAGGCCATATCACCTATCTGCAACCCGGACGCCTGTTGTTTCGCGGCAAACAGCCGGTTCGCCATGGCACTTTTCAATCCCGTTTTTTCGTACCGGCGGACGTCGCCAATGAACCCGGCACCTCGGGCAAAATCCGGCTCTATAGTCAAAACACGCAAACAGATGCGACCGGATTCAAGTTTCCCATTGCCGTGGGAGGTCTCGAGGTTGGCGGTGTTGACACGACTGCGCCTGATCTCTCTATCCAAATCGTTGCTGGCAACGTGGGCGCTGATACCGTCACGCAAGCCTTCACCCTGCAAATAACGCTTGCCGACTCGAGCGGTATCAATCTCTTCGCTTCCGGGCAGAAAGGAATTTTTCTGGCGTTTGGCGAGGGAGCCGATGTGGAAGTGAGCCGTTATTTTGAATACGCGCCGGGCAGTTTCACACGAGGGACTTTGCTTTACAACGTGAACGGTTTGCCCGTAGGTTCGCAATCGATCAAGGCAAAAGCATGGGACAATTTCAACAATCTTGCCGAGAAACAGATTCACGTCTATGTCGCGGAGGTGAAAGCGCAGCCGCCGGCAAATATTCCGCATACGTTTGCGCTCCATCAAAATTTTCCGAATCCTTTCAATCCGGCGACACGAATTCGATTTGATCTGCCTCGGAACACACGCGCCGACGTGCAGATCTTCGATCTTCTGGGGCGGAAGGTCAGAACTCTGATGGACGAGTTCCGGGCGGCGGGCTCGCATCAGATTGTTTGGGATGGCCACGACGATGACGGCCGAACGATTGCGAGCGGGGTATATCTCATGCGCATGAGGGCCGATGATTTTGTACGAGTGGTCAAAGTAATCAAAATGAACTGAACAGGAGCATTTCTTGAAAGTCATCATTGTGCCCTCCATTCTCTCTGCCGACTATTCGCGTTTGGGCGAGCAAGTTCAAGAAGCCGAGGCCGCGGGCGCCGAGGCCATCGAAGTGGATGTGATGGATGGGCGCTTTGTTCCCAATATTACTTTCGGCCAGGGCGTCGTGCGCGCATTGCGGCCCTTGACAAAGATGAAGCTGTATGTACATTTGATGATCGTCGAGCCGGAAAAATATCTGATGGAATTTGCCCAAGCAGGCGCCAATCGGCTGACCGTGCACCAGGAAGCGTGCTTGCATTTGCATCGCACCCTGCAAATGATCCGTGATCTCAAAATCGAGGCCGGCGTAGCATTGAATCCGGCGACGCCGATAGACATGATAGAGGCAGTGTTGGATTTGGTGGATGTCGCTCAAATCATGACGGTGAATCCTGGTTTCGGGGGGCAGGCTTTCTTGCATAGCCAGCTACAAAAAATTTCCAAGCTGCATCAGATGATTGCCAGCCGCGGCTTGAAGATTCGCATTGCCGTGGATGGCGGCATTGACGTGCAGACTGCGCCATTGGTTGCCGCAGCCGGAGCCACAATTTTGGTGGCCGGCTCGAGCGTCTACAGTCAGAGCGCTTCCGTAAAAGCCTCTCTGCAGGCGTTGCAACAATCGCTGCAAAAATTCGATTCTTAACAGGAGATGCCACACTTGAAAAACACCACGATTGTCATCTTCGGCGCTTCGGGCGATTTAACTGCACGCAAGCTGGTGCCGGCGCTGTACAATAATTTTCGCAAGGGGCGGCTGCCCGCAAACACGCGCATCATCGGTATGGCACGCAGCAAATTTACGGACGAAGAGTTCCGCGCGAAGATGCGCGACGCCGTGCAAACTTTTGTGCCGCGCGAATTCCAGTCGGACACCTGGGCACAGTTCGCACCCTCGTTGTTCTATCAGCCCGGCGACATGACCAGGCCCGAAGCTTATCCGGTACTCGAGCAACGCATAAGCACGTTGGCGACCAATGGCGGGAATCGTCTCTACTATTTGTCGACCGCGCCGGAATTCTATCCGATCGCCGCACGTTTTCTCAGCGAGCATGGCATGTCGCTGGAGGCGGAAAACGACGGCTTCCGCCGCATCATTATTGAAAAACCCTTCGGCCAGGATTTGGATTCCGCCCAGGAGCTGAATCGCGTCGTGCATCACGCCTTTAGAGAATCGCAGGTCTATCGGATCGATCACTATCTCGGCAAGGAAACCGTACAGAATATCTTGGTTTTCCGTTTTGCCAACGCCATTTTCGAGCCGCTCTGGAATCGCAATTACATCGATCACATGCAGATCACGGTATCGGAAACCGTGGGCGTGGGCCATCGCGCCGGCTACTATGACAAGGCCGGCGTACTACGCGACATGTTTCAAAATCATCTGCTGCAATTGCTCACCCTGGTCGCGATGGAACCGCCGCACCGCTACGAAGCCGATGCGCTCCGCAACAAAAAGGTCGAGGTGCTGAGCGCATTGCGGCCGATCACGGAAAAAGAAGTGGCGGAGTTCACCGTGCGCGCGCAATATGAAGGTTACATACACGAGCTCGGCGTCGAACAATTCTCAACAACGCCGACTTATGCCGCACTGAAGCTGTCCATCGACAATTGGCGCTGGCAAGGCGTGCCGTTCTATCTACGCTCCGGTAAATACCTCGCTGAAAAAACTTCGGAAGTCACCATTCATTTCCGCCAGCCTCCCCAACAGCTATTTCATTTCAATCCAAGCCCGAGTAAACTCGGCACGAATCGCCTGAGCATTTGCGTGCAACCGGATGAAGGATTTCACCTGTTGTTCGCCGTCAAAGTACCGGACCAGGGCATGCAAGTGGAGCCCGTGGACATGGATTTTCACTACAAAGAATCATTCGGCGAAGACGCGATTCCAGAAGCTTACGAAAGATTGTTACTGGATGCCCTGACCGGCGATGCCTCTTTATTCGCGCGCAGCGACGAGATCGAACTGGCCTGGAAATTCATCGATAGTATTCACGCCGGCTGGGCCACGAGATTCGCTCCACCCGTAGCGATCTACAAGCCAAACTCCTGGGGGCCGAAAGCGGCAGACACCATGCTGGCGCGCGACGAGCGGCAATGGGTGCATGGCTGTGGGACGGAGGCGGAGAGGTAGCCAGTGATCAGTGATCAGTGATCAGTGATTAGTGATCAGTGATTAGTGATCAGTGATTAGTGATCAGTGATTAGTGATCAGTGATTAGTGATTAGTGATTAGTTGTCAGTTCACTATTCACTACTCACTATTCACCATTCACTATTTACTATTCACCATTCAGCATTCACTCAACAATATTCATGAACAAACAGATTCACGTTCTCAAATCGCAACCGGAGCTGATTGCCGCTGCGAGTGAATTGATCGCGACGGCGGTCACGCAGGCTGTGCATGAGCACGGGAAATGTGCTGTTGCATTGGCCGGAGGCAACACGCCTCGCGCGGTCTATGAGGCTTTGGCAAGTGAGAATTATGGGAAGATCATTCCTTGGCGGGACCTTCATCTGTTCTGGGGAGACGAAAGAATGGTGCCGCCCGATCATGAGCTGAGCAATTTTCGCATGGCGAACGAAGCCTGGCTGCAGCACGTCCAGGTGCCGGTCGAAAATATTCATCGCATCAAAGGCGAGCTTGCGCCCGCAGAGGCTGCACGTGACTATCGCGCAGAAATGCAGCGCTATTTCAAGAACCGGGCGCCCAGCTTCGATCTCATCTTGTTAGGCCTCGGCGAGGACGGCCATACGGCCTCGATCTTTCCGCAAACAGACGCCGTATTCGAAAACTCGCAAACTGCGATCGCCGTCTTCGCACCTCAAATGAAGCAATGGCGCGTGACGCTGACCTTGCCAGTGATCAATCAGGCGCGCAAAATCGTGTTTCTCGTGGCCGGAAAGGCGAAGGCACAGATTGGCGCTGCAGTACTGCAATTGGAAAAATTCGAGATAAAATGGCCGGCGTCCATGGTGCAACCCATACAAGGGGACCTGCATTGGTTGCTGGATGCGGACGCGGCGAGCTTGCTAAGCTGAGGCCCTGCGCGCCACTGGTTAAGAAAATCGCCAACGAATAGAAAAACCCAACAGATAAAAAATCCGTTGGGTTTTTCAATTCGTTGGAAATTATTTTATTCGTGTAATCGCCGGTTGAGGCGAAGCTTCGCAGGAGGGTTACGATTCTTCGCTCAGTCGGGTATGGGGGGTTGTTAAAGTGTAACTATTCAGGTGTTTTTCCCAAAGGCAAGACTATTTAGGGCAAAACTATTTAAAGCCTCTTTTGTGTTTAATAGTTTTGCCCCAAATAGTTTTGCCGTCAATAGGTATCTTCTCAGAAACTGACCTGCAAGACTTTGGGTTTTAAAATCCGATTTTCGCGTCAGTTTCTCGCAGTACTAACGCCGATCACCGGGGTCAAAAGCTGAATAGTTACGTTAAAGTCACTTTTTCCTCCACCGCCGCAACAAAGCCAACGGCGCCAGGAAGAAGACGATATTCAGCGGGACTTCAACGGCGTATTTGGTGGAATCATCCACTCCTTCGATCGCCATCGCGCCACTCCCGCAGCAACCGCCACCGCCGTCGCCGGGGTCGGGCTCGCTGGTGATCTTGAATGAATAAGTCGGGCCCAGCGTGCGATTTCCATTATTATCCGCTGCGAGCACGCTATAATTGATGGTCGTGTTGAGTGCCTGCCCCGGAATATCCGCGGAATAAGTATCGCGCGCTCCGGAAGCCATGTTCAATGTGTCTGCAGCGCCGCCATTGAGAGCATAAACCAGGCGCATTCTGGCGATACTGCCGTCATCCACCGCGATTGTGATGACCGGATATGGGCCGGAAGTATTCGGGGTGTTGCTCCAATCGGTGGTCGTGGAGATAATGGGATTCGTGCCCAGGGCATTGAAGACGTTGAGCCTGCCGCCCGAAGACATGCGGCCAATGAATTCCGATTTGCGATCGACCGTGCCGGTCACGCGCGCCAGAATCTGGTGGGACTGCAGGCTCGGAAACCTGGCCCACACCAGGGCACACGCCCCGGCCACGTGCGGCGTGGCCATGCTCGTGCCGCTGAGAAACTGATACCGGCCAAGAGGCCGCGTGCTGTATATGCTCGACCCGGGCGCGGACAAATCGACCGTGCGGCGGCCATAATTGGAAAAACTTGAAAGCCGGTCATTGCGATCGTTGCTCGCGACGGACACGACATTGGGAACGTCATAATTCGAAGGATAATTCGGCGAGCTGTCGGTGTTCAAGCCGTCGTTTCCGGCCGCGGCAATGAACAGCACGCCGTGATCGTGAGCGTATTGAATCGCGTCTTTCAATGCCTGCGAGGCGCCACCACCACCCCAACTGTTGCTGAGCACTTTCGCACCGTTATCGGTCGCATAAATAATCGCCGCCGCCGCATCCGCCGTTGAGCCCGAGCCGTCGCTACCCAAAAACTTCAGGGGCATCAGTCGCACTGTCCAATTGACGCCCACCACGCCCTTGCCGTTATTGCCCACCGCACCGATCGTGCCGGCGACATGCGTGCCGTGGTCTTGATCGTCGTACGGGTCGTTGTCTTTGTTGATAAAATCCCAGCCACGGAAATCGTCCTTGTAGCCGTTGCCATCGTCGTCGGTGTTGTTGTTCTCTTTTCCGCCACCGCTTTCGCCGGGATTGCGCCAGATGTTGTCTTTCAAATCTTCATGATCGTAATCAATGCCGGTATCGATGACGCCGACGATTACATTCGCGCTGCCCGTGGTCTGCTCCCACGCCTCGGGGGCGTCGATGTCATTGTCATTCGATTGGTGCATATTCCACAAATCGCCGAAAAAAGAATCGTTTGGAAAAACCGGCGGAGTGGGCGTCGATTCCAATGCATACAGGCGGTAATTGGGCTCGGCATATTCCACGTTCGGATCAGCCTTGCACGCGGTTAGGGTCTGCTCAAAATTTCTGCCCGCCGCAATTTTTCCACTGACAAAACGAACTCTCGGTCGTGCGACGATACCCGTGATGCCGTATGCCTCCAAACTTGCAATGGCGGCCTCAATGGCCCGGCCCTCTCTGTATTTGATCACAATCTCTCCCGGCACAGTGAGCGGCTTGTTGCGAATCTTGACTTGTGCGGGTGATTGCGCAACGGAACCCAGTAAAATTGCCGACAAAAAAAATACCCGGCTTGCGGTGTTCATGAAAAATCCTCCTCAAAATTACATTGGTTCTGTTATGTTGATTACACGCCCCTTCAATGCTGTCATGCAGAAGGAACCTTGGTCAGCACTGGCCACAGCATTTGGCCTATGGATCATGTGATCAGGCCAAGTTGGCGTGGAAAACTCCCTCGATTGTCGCCGAGGCGATGTGATCATACAATTGGATTGGCGAGCTCACCAAGCCCGGCGATGGAAGTTACCATGAAATCACCCGGCTGCAACGGCCCGACGCCCTCCGGTGTGCCGGTGGAAATAATGTCCCCCGGCTGTAACGTGCAGAAACGTGAGATATAACAAATCAACTCGGTGACCGGAAATACCATGTCCGCCGTCGAGCCTCGCTGCCGGACTTCTGCATTCACCGTGAGCTGTACTTCCACGGCTTGGGGGTCGGGCACGCACGCGCGGGGAATCAAATATGGCCCGACGGGGCAAAAGGTGTCGAAATTCTTGGCCCGGAACCAGGGCAATCCGGCCGCAGTATCCTTCTTTTGTAATTCGCGTGCGGTGACGTCGTTGACAATCGTGTAGCCTGCGACGTAGTCCAGCGCGTCATTTTGTGGAATATTGGCGCCGGTCTTGCCAATCACGACGCCCAGCTCCGCTTCGTGATCGATACGGCCGGCGTGGCGCGGCAGCCGTACGGCCTCTTCGTGAGCAATCAGGGCCGAAGGCGACTTACCGAAAAAAATCGGCTCTTTCGGCAGCGGATTTTTCAGCTCGTCAGCGTGCCCGCGATAGTTGCGGCCGATGCAGAGAATTTTTTGCGGGCGCGCAATGGGCAACTGCAACTTCGGTGTGCCGGTCAGGATCAAGTCGTCGAGCGGGCGAAATTGCCGCAGCGTCGTGAAAACTTCATCGAAAGATTCCGCGTGAAACAATTCCAGCTCGACCATGACCTGCAAAAAATACAAGCCCGGAGCTTTGTTGTTGAGCTTGATTTGCTTGAAAAGCTCCCACGCGCGGGTAAAATTATAGCGCTGGGGCGGATCTGCTGCGAGATCTTCGCTCCACTCCACGCCGATTTGGGGTTGCTGTTTTTGATTGAGGAAGGAAAACGCGCGGGTCAAAGGAAATCCTTTCGTCAAAAATCGTTCTCGGCTTGAACGCGGAAATGGTAGCAACAAATACGGCAAAAGGCAAGGGAAAAGTCGGTGCTACGATTGTCGATTTGCGATTGTCGATTTACGAAGGGCTGATCAGCGTTTGAAATCGCAAATCGCTAATCGCAAAGCATCATTCATTTCAACCTTACTTCCCTACACCAGCCTTTCAGACAAGCTGAAAGCTGAAGCACTTCGTGCAGCATCAAATTTTACCCGCGGATTGAAGAACCCCACAGAGCATAGCTTCATCGGTGGGATTCTTCAATCCGTGGGAAATTTTTAGGTCAAAAACTTTTAGAGTTTTATTCTGAGTTTATTTCGCTAAGCGCATATAGATTTTGACACTACCCCAATCGCTTACAAAAGCTACAATTCCCTAGCCACCGGATACAACCGCCACTGCTCGTCAAAAAACGGCGTACGCTGATAAAGCCATTGCAATTGCGCCTGCGGGTTCTTCGCCAGCGTCGAGTCCAATTTCACCTTTTGCTCGAACTCGGCCTTAAGTGGAGCGTTTTCAGCGAGCATGCGTTCGGCCATCGGCTGCATCACGTATTCTTCCACGTATTCCGTCGGCGTCAAGATTTCCAAAAAGAACCCCCATTGAAAAAAGGAATCCGGCGAACCGGGTTCGAGCAGCAGCACCGCCAAAGTGCCCAAAGGTTGGTCCGTTGAAATGCGCACGGAACCGGCTGGGAATTTTTGGCGCCGGGGTTCGAGCGTCGGAGTACCGGTCACGTTTACATGCCCTTCGAAAGGTTGATCCGCGAGCTTGGCATCGTGAATACGGTACATTTCAACTTCGATTTCACGTGACGCTGCGATACGCTCCATTTGAATACCGTGGTTGGCCAAGCGTTGGATCACTTCCGGCCATGCCGGAGGAATCCAATAAGCCTTGGGGCGGCGCACGCTGCTGGCAGGCTCATTCATGAGCGCCAAAGGCACTTTTTGCGTTATGGGCTTACCCGTCCATTGCACGTAGTCACTGCCGGTTATCTTTGAGTGCAGCAGGAGCGATTCAACGCTCAAGAGCTCCATCATTTCCGGCGGGCGCTGCGGCACGCGCCAGGTGAGTGTTATGTCCTGCATACGGCGACTGCGATCCTCCCCGAGGGCAGCGCGAAGCGTGGTCGCTCCTTGCGCCAGCGTGCGCAAAGCAGATTCCAACAAGACATAGGTTCCGAGCACGCGCTGTTTGTAGGGTTTCAGCGAATGATTCTCAATCAAAAGCGTGGGCAGATGGCGGGCATTGCCGTAGACATCCGAAAAGCGCGGCCCGGCGGTCCACCTGACAATGCCTTGCTGATAATCCCGGCTGTTCGTGGGAAAAATCAAGGGTCCGGGAATATGCCCGATGGCTTTGAGATCACGATCCAGGGCAGGACTCAGGACCTCAGCGAGCCACGTGGAAATTGCAGGTGAATAAGCATGCTTTCGGACGAAGCCATAGGTAATGTCGTATTGATAATCCGAGCCGTCGGTCACGTGAATGTCGAAATACAAGTCCGGATTCCACTCGTTCAAAGCGCGAATCACGGCTTGCATCTCCGGCGTATCTGTTTTACTGTAATCACGGTTGAGGTTGAGATTGCACGCCGTGGTGCGCCAGCCCGCCTCTGCCGGGCCACGCTGATTGATGCGTGTATAGGCGGAGAATCGTTCGTGGCCGTCGACATTGAAAATCGGAATAAACAGAAAGCTGGCTTTTTCCAGCAGATCACGTTTCTTGCCGCGCACGGTCATGTCGCGCAGCAACATCATGCCCGCGTCCTTGCCGTCGATTTCACCGGCGTGAATTCCCGCTTGCGCGAGGAAGACGGGTTTCCCGGTGGCGCGCAGCGCTGCCGGCGTGAAAGCCTGCTCTTTGGAAGCGACGACCATCCACAGGTCTCTGCTCTCCGGGCTTTTGCCGAGCGAAACCATCTCCAATTCTGGCGCCGCCTGCACCAATTTGCGCAGCCATTGCACGGTTTCATCATAGCGCGGGGTGTGCACGAAATCGCTCTGTTCTGCCGGCGTAATCCAGGGATCGTTTTTCGCCGCAATCAAGCTTTGGCTTTTGCCGCTCCATTTCAGAGCCGGAGGCAGAATCGCCACGCCATCAAACTGGCTTGTGGCATGTGTGACAAACGTGGCCATAAACATCGAGTAAGCGATCACGGCAAAACGGGAATGATGATCTCGTGATTTTTTCATGAGAAAACTCCTCGATTTGATTTTCCCGATAAAACATTGTAGAATATAGATTTCATGCTGTTTTCCTTACCCAGAATTTTCGACAATATAAAAACGTCCTGTGTCAGCCCTATGTCACAACATTTATTCTATCCAAAAGTTAAAGCAAATTTTTCTTGAGTTTATGGGAATGAAATGTCCTGGGAAGACGTTATCTATGATCGAAGAATGAGCTCGTTAGTGTCAAAATCTCCATGAAAATAGGGAAAACCTCATGAAACGAAACGGGTTTTGTAAAGTGCCCATCGTCGCATTGGCTCGTACAGTCACGCTGGCGGGAACCATGTTCTTTGCGTTAGCGGGCTGCGGCCAGCGAGTCGAAGCGAATGGTGAAACGATCGGTCATACGACCGGAGAGGAACAAACCATGATCAAGGCGTATGTTTTCAATAAAGACGGCAAGCTGGTTGGTCCAATCGAGATGCCAAAGATTGTGAAAAGCGAGGCGGAATGGGAGGCGCTGCTCACACCAGACCAGTACCGGATTGCTCGCGGCAAAGAGACCGAACGTCCTTTCTGCGGCACCTTGCTCGATAACAAGCAGGAAGGCGTCTATTCGTGCGTGTGCTGCGGACTGCCGCTCTTCGCATCAACGACTAAGTTTCATTCCGGGACCGGCTGGCCAAGTTTCTTTGCCCCGATCGCAGACGGCAACGTTGCCGAGCACAGCGATCAGAGCCTGGGCATGGTGCGGACTGAAATTCTCTGCGCCCGATGCGAGGCGCATCTCGGCCATGTTTTTGATGACGGGCCGCGTCCGACCGGGCTGCGTTACTGCCTCAACTCTGAGTCTCTTAGTTTCACGCCACAATCGAAGGTAAAGCAGCTTGCGGATCCCGCAGCAGAGATGACGATGTCCGGCACAAATGGCAGCGCCAGTGAGCGCGCTGATTCGGCAGATTCCTCGCGAGCGAGGGCATTATTCGCCGGCGGTTGCTTCTGGTGCACCGAGGCCGTGTTCGAGGAGCTTGATGGTGTAATCGAAGCCGTATCCGGTTATGCCGGCGGGACCAAAGCCACGGCAAATTACAAGGCAGTCTCAAGCGGACGCACCGGCCACGCCGAGGCGATTGAGATTATTTATGATCCGCGGAAGCTTTCCTACGAACAGCTTCTGCAAGTTTTCTTCGCGACGCATGATCCGACGACCAAGGATCGCCAGGGCAACGACGTGGGGCCGCAGTACCGCTCGGCCATTTTTTATGCGAATGAAGAAGAGAAGCAGCTCGCCTCTGCATTCATTCAGGACTTGACGGATGCCAAAGCTTTTTCGCGGCCGATTGTAACGACGCTTGAGCCGCTGACGGAGTTTTATCCGGCGGAGAGCTATCACCAGAACTATGTTTGCTACAACCCGCATCAGAGCTATGTGAGCGCCGTCGCGATGCCGAAGGTGAAAAAGGTTCGGGAGAAATTTCAGTCGCTGCTGAAAGCGAAATCGCCGCTGGAGGCGAGGGGTGCGAAGTAGGTTACTATGAAGTGATCGTCAGCAACAGCCGTGGAGTGGAATCCTTTAATTGCAGCAATACTTTTCAATCACAACCCAATTTCTTCAAGACCGCGCTGCCATGGCAAACACCTCACCGCACCGATCTTTTTGGGTGTGGGGTCAAGAGAAAGACAAAACGCTTCGCTGTTGGTGAGGTCTTTACCAAGGTATTGCAAGGCGCGCACGTCGTCCTCGGTGACTCGCGCCGTTGACTTGATCTCAACGAGAGCGCGCTTGAGGCCCGGACGTTCGACGATCAAATCAATTTCAACACCATCCTTCGTGCGCAGATAGGAAAGGCGGTAATCTGTTTTGGCATAAGATTGCAGCCGGTTTATCTCGTTGACGAGGTAGTGCTCGAAAGCGAGGCCGAAGTCATAGGTTTGCGGTTTCAGCTCCACCGTCAGCGTATGGTTGAGCGCCCGCTGCACGCCGGTATCAAAGAAATAGAACTTCGGATTTTCGCGCTGGCGCTTGCGAATGGATTCGTGAAACGGTTCGAGCAGAAAACCAACGAGCGTGTCTTCCAGTATTTCAAAATACGTTTGGACGGTTGGCGCGCTGGCGCCAACTTCGCGGGCGATTTTTGAAAAATTGACGATTTGTCCGCTCATTTGGGCGGCAACGACCAGAAAACGGCGAAACGGATCGAGCCGGCGCACCACTTGCTCGACGGTAATTTCCTCTTTGAGATAAGTGTGTGCATAGGTTCGCAAAAAATCGCGTTTGTCCTCGTCACTGGTGAGCGCGAAGAGACGCGGCAGGGTTCCCCAAGAGAGCGCCGCTTCGAGCGAAAACGCCTCTCCGATCTCGCGCGCCGTGAGCGGAAAAAGATAATTGACGAAAGCCCGGCCGGCCAATAGATCGGCGCCGCCGCGTTTAAGCTTGCGGGCGCTGGAACCTGACAGGGCGAATTTGAAACGTGAAGACTCGATTTGTTGATGTACGACCTCCAGCAGCTTCGGAATTTTTTGAATCTCATCAATGACGATCCATTCGATTTCCTTTCCAAGCGCGGCCAATTGTTCGGCGAGCGTCTGCGGTCGCAGACTGTAGGTTTCGTTCTGATCCGGAGCCAAAAGATCGATATAAAGCGCATGGGCCGGTTTGAAGTGATCCTTGAGAAGATACGTCTTTCCGGTACCTCGAGCGCCAAACAGAAAAAAGCTATTGTTTTTTGAGAATTTGATGAATCTGTTAAACATACTTTAAATTCGTCCGCCATTATTAAAGTTTACTATGCTGCAATATATGGCACGGTTGTACAAAATCCAACTAGTATTTCACAATTCGAGTAATGGCGCCGCGAGCACTGCCCGCCCGGGCGGTAATCCACCAAAGAGCGAGGCAATACCAACTTAGAATAGGAGCTGTTGGCGTATTGGCGGAACGATGAAGGATAAAGCCAGGTACAAAATGATGATTAGGCACGGAATTCACTCCGACTTGCCGATTCCGCCTGGAGAATATTTGGCTGAGGTGATTGCCGAGTTAGGAATGACCAAAGATGAATTGACCGAGCGCACGAACCCCGTACTCGGGGCGAAGATTGTGATCGACTGCTCCACTGGCCAGCACGCTCATTTTATCAATGCTAGCTCTACCGCCGCAGCCGAATTGAGGCGGTGATGAAGGCGGAGAGTTGTACGCGTTCGTGGTAGAGAATTCTTTTTCTTTTTTAAAGAACACCATCTTCATCACCCAATCACAGTCGCACTCGTTACCCCTCTCTCTCCTTTACTTCTTTTAACTTTTAACAAAATTTCATTTTTTTATGATATCTTAATAGCATGATCAAAAACACTTTAAGTATTATTCTTGACTAATTCGAGAAAACAAGATATATTCTTGACAATCTAAAGTTGATTTCATACATTGAAATTGAATCGTAAAAGGAGGCAAGTAACATGAGTCTTTCCGACATCATCGCCCCAAGGCCGGAGGTTCTCCGGAAGGAAGGTGTAGAAGGAGTCATTGATGTAGAGAACATTCGGGATTCCAAGAAAAGGTCGCTTGAATCTCGTCCCGATGACTTCTTGGAACTGACATGGCCTACGGCGGACATTCGATTGGTTCTGGAACATCTAGACAGAAGATTCAACAGCAATGAAAAGTCGGCCGGGTTGTTCTTGCTAGAAGGCTATAAGGGAAGTGGAAAGTCTCATCTTGAGCTGCTCATCTACCATTTGTTTGCTAATCCCGATCCGGCAAGCCAATGGCTAGCAAAACATGATCTCGTATGTAGAATCCCGCGCGAAGCAGTGGTTTGTATCCACAAATTCACTGACTTTCCGCTCGAATCTATCTGGAGTCTAGTGTTCTCAACACTCGGGTTCAAGCAGCGCGTATCGCCCGAGCGTGTTCCCAATTTGGATGAGCTTCGCGAGGCCTTGAGCGGAAGACATCTGATTCTCGTGCTCGATGAACTTGAAATGGGTATTCAAAGCATGGCGAAAGATCACGTTCGCGCTCAGAACCTCGCGTTTCTCCAAATGCTCAGTGAAGAATCCCTCAGAACCGAGAATGCCTCGGTAACGATTTTTGCCTCTGTGTACGATTCCAATCGCGAGCCGGGTGCAACGCTCAAACGCGTCCCTCGCATTGATGTCAAGTTCGCGGACCCACACGACCGGCAACGCGTGATACTGCACCGGCTGTTTGCAAACTATTTGAAGCTTGACCGCAACCGAGTCAACGTCGTCGTGCAAAGCTATCTGAATGTGTGGCGAGGGCGAAACATTTCTATCGATGAACGATACGTTGAGCGCTTGCAGGAAGCCTTCCCTTTTTCTCCAGAACTTTTGCAAATGGTCTTGTTCAATGTGCCCTCCGGCCGCGGTTTTCAGGGAAGTCGTGGTGCGCTCGGTCTGCTTGGTGCGTTAGTCCGCAACGCGCATAAAAAGACAGACATCATCACCACGGCGCATCTTGATCTCCAAGATGCAGGCATCAGGAATCGGCTTTCAGATCTTGACCCCACGCAACATCTCATCCAATGCTCACAAAACGATCTTCGCGATCTTGGCGAATTGCCGTTTGCCCCCCAGATTATTGCAAGCGCCTTCATCGCCACGGTGGCGCACTCCGGACATGTTCCGGGCATCGCCGAGCAGGAACTGGCGCGGCAAATTATTGCGCCGGGTAGCGATATCAATCAGTACCACGCCACGCTCAACGCGCTGTTGAAGTTGGGCACGTATTTCCAAAGCCAGGAGGGCAATTACTATTTCGACGAGCAGGAAAAACCAAACGCAAAGGTTGAATATCGATCGTTACGAATAGACCCTTCGGCGGCGCTGAACTATGCGCTTGAACAATGGGCAACCCAGTTGTTCGGCGATTCCACCGCCGTTGTTTTTCACGAGGTGGCGCAGGCGAGAGCCGACCTCTCCCGGCGCGAACCCAGAAGCCTTCGCTTCGTGCTTGCACCGCGACGCCTCACCGCAGACGAGCGGATCGGCATCTATCATGGAGCGGAGAACCGCAACCAGATTATTTTATTGGAGCCCAAGGCCGACGCCTTTAACGGTCTGGATCATTCGGATATTACAAAGTGGGCACAACGCGTAAAAGCGGCGGAAGAGCTTCAGCAAACCGCTTCTGATGCCGAGCGCCGGAAACAGTATGAAAAGATCGCCCGCGAAGATCGTAATTATATTTTGGAAACGTTCAAAAAAGCCGGCCTGGCTTTCGTTTGGATGCAACCTGACGGCCAAACGGCCGAGATTGAGCCGTTGGGAACAGCGGTGACTTGTGATGAAGTGAAACGCCAACTGCGGGAGAATTTTTTCCCACGGCAGCGATTCGAGGAGCATCTCGCCGGCCGTCGCGATCAGACTATTGGAAAAACCGTTCGCGAGATTGACGCCGAGTATCGAAAAACGCTCGGCTTTCCTGTGCGCACGGCGGACTCCACTGTTTTTGATGCCATCAAGGCCCTGTGTCTCAACCGGCAGATCGGACTGCGGCACGAAAGAGACAGTGCCTGCGGCCGGCTGCCGGACTATTCGGCGATGGAATGGTGGGATGCTCGTGTTGATGAGCCGTTTGAAGATCCCAAGCTGTCGACAGTTGGGTTCGATACCAAGACAGAAACAAATATTGGTATTGCCTCCGCTAGACATGGCACTCACGCATCCACTGAAGGTCAATTTCAAGCTGTGCCTGCCGCCGTTGTTGCGGCGCAAGCGACTCTTCACTCCATTCAGACCCCCTTTGCAAAAACATTGGGTGCACTGCGCCAGGAAGTGGCAACCAAGCTCAATAAATACGAGAACACGAAAATCCGCAGGGTCCAATTCATGGTGTATGCCGCGCAAGAGAACGTCGCGTTGGAGACGGTACCTGAGTCGTTGCGGGGCAAACTGACTGGCTCTGGCCGTCTCATCATCGACTTAACCATCAGCAAAGCTGGCGAGTTTTCAAAAGGCCAGATCGAGCAAATGATCGAGCAGTTGCCATCATTTGCGGGAGCGCAATACAAAGCCGACTTGAAATTGGAGATTTTGCAAACGGAAGCCCCAAATGCGTAACATACAAGAAATCATCGACACGCTGGCGCAGCCGGGAGACAGATTGCCATCCCTCGCGGATTGGCTCATGCACCAAGTCTGGTCACAGGAACGCTTTGCGCAGTTGACACGGGAAACCTACCTCGAAGAAGGTGAGAAGCTGGTTCACGATGTGGAAGAAATGATCCTTGCCAACGCGTTCAATCTCTACGATGAAATTGCCACTGCCTCGAAGAATACCCTACGGCTTTCGGCGCTCTTTTCTGATGAGGCGCCAACAACGATTGTTGTGTTCGACGGCGCTTCGCTGCGAGAGATTCCCATGCTGCACCATCTCGCCAAAGAGACCGGGTTCGAGATTCTCCAGTCAGGATATGGTATCGCCGCACTTCCCAGTAACACGCTATCTTTTGTCGAGCAGCGCATCATTGGTAAGCGCGTGACGCCTTCAGAATTGCCACGACGACAGGAGTTGAAGGAAATAAGCGTTGCCGCCTTTTATTACGATGCCGTTCACCGGTACTTCCCGTTGCCCGGTGAACAGCAAAAGCTACTGTTGTGGTCACAGTTTCCCGATGGTACTTTCAAGGACATGAGCGCCAGGTTTGCTGATCACTTCGGTGAGATCCGTAAGATGTTCGATACGGCTTGGCAGAAGATCGTGATGGAGATTCCCAGGAGCCATCGCATTATTATCACCAGCGATCACGGATACATTTTCTTCGGTCAGGGGCTGGAGTCGACCTATCCCAACGATGCGGGGCGTTGGCTGAATCAAGACCGCTTCAAGTTTTTCGGCGAGAGTGAGAATTTGCCGCAGGAAACCGAAGGATTGCAGGTGTTCAACGACCGGCGACTCGCCATGCTGCAGGGAAGGATCAAGAACCGGCCACAAGGGCCTTCGGCAAAGCATGCTTATCGCCACGGCGGCATGTCGTTAATGGAGATGTTGACTCCGTGGCTGGTCATACGACGCACATAAGCATTCAGGTATTTGAACTACCGCCTGAATGCCCGGAGTTCTGACTAATTTTCGAAAAAGAACTGAACCGCTATTCTGCCTTTGCGATTAAAATGAAAACTAAAATCGGCACGTTGATTGAAGAAGACATTGTGCGGATGCTGAAAGAGCGGGCAGCCCGCGATAATCGCTCGATTAGCGATGTTATTCAGGACGCGCTGTTACATTATTTTCAGATGGGAACGAAACGGCGCGATATCCGTCTTGCTGCCGTGGAGCGGCTGTGCTCACGGCCGTTTGATTTGACCTCGCATGAGTTGCAGGAGATCATGGATGAACCTCAATGACATCCGGTCCGGAGAAAGAGTTCTTCTCGACGCGAATATCTTGTTATATGCGATCCAGCGCGCCTCGGGGCAATGCAAACGCTTGCTCACCCGGTGTGCAGAGGACGATATTACCGGCATCCTGCCCAATCACGTCTTTGCCATGGTGATGCAACACCTCATGATTGCAGAAGCACGCGATAATGGCTGGGTCGCAGGCTCGAATCTTGGCCGCCAGCTTCGCGATCAGCCGGATCGAGTGCGGGCACTGGTCCGCTACGAGAGTTTGATGAGAGATATTTTGGCCATCGGCTTCCACGAAGAACCGCTTGAGCGTGAAGACTTTCTCACGGCGCTGCCGATCCAGCGCCAGTCCGGGCTGCTCGCCAGCGAAGCTTTGTTGCTCGCCTTGGGCCAGCGGTTGCGCATCAATGCAGTGGTTTCCGCAAATTCGGCGCTTGCAAGTGTGCAAGGCATGATGCTGTATTCGCCCGATGACCTGGAATGAAACCTCACGAGCTTAAATGATGAAAACAGTAAAGCCTGAAATTCGGCCGGCACCTCCTTTGCCGTCTTTTCTCAAACCCTTTTTCTGGGATACGGAGTTCGGCCGGCTCAGCTGGAGCAGCCACAGGGATTTTATCACTCAACGGGTTCTTATAGAAGGCGATTGGAAGGCGGTACTATGGCTGCGCCGTCGCATCGGTGACGAGGCATTGCTGGCATGGATTCTACAACACAAAGGCCGTGGGCTGGATAGGCGCCGTCTCCGCTTTTGGGAGTTGATTCTGCCGCTGCCCAACAAGACCGTCAACGCGTGGCTGCAATCCACACACAACACCCCGTGGGAAAGGAGATTGCAGCCATGATGCTGCACCCGGAAATACTTTCTGCCAAAAAAAGGTGCTCGCACAGCTTGGTCCGGCTATGACCAGACGCGGCTTCTATCTCGCCGACGGTACAGCCGTTGCTCTGCATCTGGGGCACCGGCGGTCGATTGATCTCGACTGGTTCATCACCGATCGCATGGAAGATGCGCTGCAACTCTCGCAAGCGTTGCGCGAAGAGGGAATTCCATTGGTTGTGGGCCAATTCGAGCGAGGCACGCTGCACGCCACGGTCGCCGGTGTGCGCGTGACGGTATTGGAATATCGTTATCCGCATCTCAAGCGCCCGGCGCTCTCGCAGGAATTGGGATGTCGACTCGCTTCTTTGGATGATCTCGCCTGCATGAAACTTTCTGCCATTGCGCAACGCGGTGCTCGAAAAGACTTCATCGATCTCTATGCCCTGTTGCAAGAGCACAAGAGCTTGAAACAAATGCTGCGGCTCTACTCCCGCAAGTTTGCCATCGACGATTTCGGGCATGTTCTTTACGCCCTGGCCTATTTCGACGACGCCGAGCGCGAGCCGATGTCGAACATGCTTTGGAAGGTCAATTGGCGGCAGCTTAAAGAAGAACTTCAAAAGCAGGTGAAAACCGTTGCCGGGTAGAGCTCTAAATACATCGTTTGGCCGGGTGCAGGGATGTTGCTGTATTCGCCGGATGGTATTGAGACTTTATGACAAAAGAATAAAAAAGGAACACCTAAGAATGAACGCCTGCTTAAACGAGATCTATTAACCAGTGGTGTTTTGGAACAAGTTAAAATGTCCAGTAATGAAACCTTCGCACTGCATCCTGCGCCGTTTCTTGAGGTTCATGTTCATAAAATGGACATTACGCCTTCACTATCGGGATTATGTGTTGGCTATGAACAAGGTGCTTGGAGAGCTGAACAATTTGCGGCGTATCTCATGGAGTGGTTACCAGAGTTTGCCTTGAAAGCCTCTGAATGCCAGGCGCTTGGTCACCACAATGCCGTTGAGTTAATTCGTCGTGCAGCAAGGAGTGTGTATCAAACTGAGAAGTTTAATAATCGCGGAGAATTTGGTGAATTATTTCTTCATGTTGCGATACGTCAAGTATTCAATTCATTACCTGCAATCTCAAAGATATACTACAAATCCGCAACTAACGATCCTGTAAAGGGATTTGATGCTGTCCATGTGGTTGATTCCTCAGATGAACTTGAACTATGGCTTGGTGAAGTCAAGTTTTATAGCGATTTTGATCGTGCGGTTCGTGATGTTGTTGCGGAATTAGTAAGACATACGGAAAGAGATTTTTTACGGAGCGAATTTTTTCTAATAGCCAATAAAATTGACGACTCATGGCCGCATGCAAAGAAACTTAAGAGGCTTCTGTCGCCAAATACATCTCTTGACGAAGTTTTCAAGCGAGCTTGTATTCCTGTACTGTTAACGTACGATAGCCACCGTCTTGCGGAACATACGAATTGTGACAAGACCTATGAAGCCGCATTTATTTCAGAAATTAACGCCAATCATCGAGTATTTGCCGGCAAGTCTTTGCCAAAGAATATTCGAATACATTTGTTTCTGCTTCCTTTGTGTACCAAAGAATGCCTGATTAAGGCGCTTGATAAAGAACTTAAGCTATGGCAACAACTGTAGATATTGCAAGGCTTAGGGGCTGCGCAAGATTAAAATACCACTAAGCTTAATGGTAACATTATAAAATATTCAAAAACGTTGGTTATTTTAGCATTATTATGTTACTATTATGCTTCATCAGCATAAATTATTTTTGCGCAGCCACTTAGGGAAACGCTTCGGACCCCCCATAAAATCTCTGACCAAGCACCTGATATTCTGAAACAGATATGTGCTCTGGCGAGTGATGAAGCTTATGAGAGTGATGCCATCGAAATGGTGTTACGCGCATTAGAGCATCGTCAAGCATTCAATCAATTTAATCAAATCTTGGACGCTTTAGTTCGTACTGTAGGTCTGTTTCCCTACGTTAATACCGATAATCTTGACTTTCGTGACCGACTCGCTTACGAGTTTCATCGCCCTCTTGATATGCCGGATAATACGGTATTTCATCGTGTACAGGCAGAAGTTTATCGCCGTCTTCTCACAGGCGAGAATGTTGTTCTCAGCGCTCCAACAAGCTTCGGCAAAAGCAGAATCATTGACGCTATCATTGCGACCAAGAGTTATAAGAACGTGGCGGTTATTGTTCCAACTCTGGCATTGATTGATGAAACAAGAAGACGCCTGTCACAATTTTCAAATTTTTATAAGATCATCACTCATCTTTCGCAGTAACCTGGAGAAAAGAATATCCTCGTTCTTACACCAGAGCGTGCAATTGCTTTTGATCCATTACCCAAAATTGATTTCTTCATAATCGACGAATTCTATAAACTCAGTGCGAACAATGATGAAACCAGGATGGTTGCTCTCAATCAAGCATTCTATCGTTTGGCGAAAGGCGGTGGACAATTTTATTTCTTAGGTCCGAATATTGAACAAATTTCTGGAAAGCTTGAGCAGACTTTCCGTTGCACATTCTTGAAAACCAACTATGCTACCGTCGTTTCAGAGCAAGTGAGGGTTTCTGGAAAAGGAGAACAGATTGAAAGACTCTTAGAGCTCGCGAAGAAACTTACAGAGCCGACACTAATATTCTGTTCCTCTCCAGCACGCGTAAATGAAACAGCGACTGCTTTCGTTGATGCGGGGATTGGTATCGATGCACAGGATTTGAAATCTGCTATGGACTGGGTAGCACATCATTATCATAAGGATTGGATTTTTGGTCGTGCACTTTTGCGCGGCATCGGTATTCATCACGGGAAATTACCGCGTGCGCTTTCCCAATACATCGTTCGGATGTTCAATGAAGAGAAAATCGGTTTTCTGATTTGTACATCTACCCTAATTGAAGGAGTCAATACAAAGGCCAAAAATGTTATTATTTATGATAACAAGATTGCAGGGCGAAAAATCGATTACTTCACTTTCAATAATATCAAGGGACGATCAGGTCGCATGTTTCAACACTTTATCGGTAGAGTATATATTTTTGACGAACCACCTAATCAGCAGCTGCCGGTAGTGGATTTCCCAGTGCTGACGCAAGGAGATGAAGTGCCAGCAAGCTTACTTGTGCAGTTGGATGATGAAGACCTTTCGGAAACAGCTAGAGCTTTAGTTGACAGCATTAAGGCGCAAGGCGATCTGCCGATAAATGTCATCCGCGAGAATTCATGCATAGACCCTATAGTACAAATTGCTTTAGCGAAGGAAATTACACAGAATGCTCCGTCAATGTCACAACGGTTGGCGTGGACAGGTTTTCCATCCAAAACACAATTGGAATTTGCATGCGAGTTGATTTGGAAACACTTTATCGGGAGTGCTCAAAGAAAGGCAACAGTCTCGTCTGGTAAACAACTGGCATTTAAATTAAACCGCTTATGGCAAACGAAGAATACGGCAGAGTTAGTGAAGTTAGAAATGGAGGGAAGTTATGCTGCAAAGTCTCCGGATGAAGCTGTCGAACGAGTTCTTGATTTTGTACGTACATGGGCAACTTTTGAATTTCCGCGATACCTAATTGCGCTATCCAAAATTCAGAAATCCGTTTTTACAAGATTAGGATTGCGCGCGGGAGATTATAGTGCGTTCGCTGCACAAGTGGAATGCTTATTCCGAACTCCTGTTGTAGCTGCTCTAGATGAATATGGTATACCACTTCAGGTTGCAGAGAAAATCCAAAATGAGCTTGATACCAAGGATGATTTAGACTTGGCATTGAAAAGGTTGAAAGTAATGAACCTTGATCTTATTCTCTTGACACAATTTGAGCGTGATATTCTTCTTGATTCGAAACAAGCCATTTGAAAAACCAAATTCAATTTTTGCCTAAATTTGTGGCTTATCAAAGTCATCCGAACTGCTAGAAGTTCTTGCAAAAAAGTCATTCTTTACCTCAATGAACTGAACGAAAGCTAACCTTTTAAACCTATGAAACGCGCCATCGAAGAATACTTCCCCATCATTGAAATCAACCGGCTGGCGGTACCGGAGCGCAATGCTTTCAAGCCAATTTATCAGATGCACAAGTGGTTTGCCCGGCGTTCGTCCTCGGTGTTTCGTGCTATTCTGCTCGGCGCTTTGAAGCCCGCCGGCACCGACATCATGGAAGAGTTCTATAAGGAAAAGGGAAAATTTATTTGCCATGGGAATTGCAACGGAAACAAGGATACCATCATCGCCGCCATTCGCACGCTGCCGGAAAGTCAATTGCTACCCACCCGGCCTTATGCTATCGAAGGCTATTGCGAACGTTGTGTGGGGACAAGCAAGAAGATGAAAACTCGCAATCTGCAGCAGAAGGGTTTTTTTGAAGGTGAGGGAACGGCTGACAGCACAGAATCCGCAATCCCAGATCCGCTATCCGCGATCGCAAGCTCGCTGCTGTCGAAGAACAACGGCAAGTTTTTCAAACGAATTACGGCCTCTGACTCGCAACGGTTTAAGGATGCCAGCGACAAGTGGAAGAGTTTGAAAACAAGTTTGCCTTATCCCAAATCAGAGATTCCGGTTGGGGAAAAGACAAAATCAGGCCTGCTCGCTCATCATTACCGCTATTGGCATCAGATGTTCAATGACCGGCAGTTGCTGGCGTTGGGTACGCTGATCAGAGCCATCGATGAGGAAAATAATCAGACTATGAAGGAGATGCTACTGAGTGCATTCTACAACACTCTTAACAACGTCAGTGATTTTACCTCATATCGAGTTACTATGGGTGCGGCAAGGCAGGTCTTTGCCAGGCATGATTATCAACCAAAAGCCACCCCATGCGAAATCAACGTTTGGGGCACCAAACCTGGCATGGGATCGTTTGTTTCAATGTGGGAAGCGGTGATTGCTGGAAAGAAGTTCAATCACAAACCATTCGACAGAAGACGAGGATTGAAAGAAAGTGCAGACGAGGCTTTGACCGTTGAAAGCTCTGAGACCATTACTCCTGCAACAGATGACGTGAAACTATTCCGTCAATCTTCAACTGACCTTTCGTTTCTAGAGCTATTGAAAGTGGATCTATTAATTACTGATCCGCCGTATGCCAGCAATGTCAACTACTCCGAACTGGCCGATTTCTTCTATGTATGGTTGCGGCTATCGTTGAAGAAACAGTATTCCCAATTTGCTCCTGAGATTACGCCGAAGACTGAAGAAGTAATTGAGAATCGAACCAGGGGTAAATCAGCCCAGGACTTTAGAAATGGTCTCGAGGATGTATTCAAGGAAGCAGGCCGGTTCCTTGCCGCCGAGGGTTTGTTGGTCTTTACTTTTCATCACGCGGAGGGTTCGGCATGGGAAGCACTGTTGACGGCAGTATGTAAAGCAGGTTTCTCTGTTGAGGCGGTGTATCCGATACACGGTGAGGCTGAATCATCACTTCACCTGCAAGAGAAAGAAGCCATTTCCTACGATCTCATTCATGTCTGCCGCAAAGTGCCGATAGATTCCAATCCCAGCAGACGCTCCTGGGCCGGCATCCGTCATGAAATCCGCCAAAAGGCACGGGAAGAAGCGCGGCTTATTCAAGCCGGGCGTTACGGGCGCGAACCGCTGAGTCCGGCGGATGTCAACATCCTGCTCATCGGCAAATGTCTCGAATTGTACAGCAAACACTATGGCGCCATCGTTGACCATGAGGACAAGCCGGTGCCGATCCATCGCGCCCTGGAAGAAATCAAAATGCTGGTGGATCAAATCGTGACCACCGACAGGCCTCTGCCACCCGAGCTTAGCGACATCGATGTGCCGTCGTACATCTACTTCACCACGCTCTGCTCCCAAAAGGAAATCAAGAGCGATGAGGTTTCCAAGAGCACGCGTGGCATTATCGAAACCGGCGAGCTGCGCGCCCGCGGGCTGATCATCAAAGGCCGGGAGAAGCGCGGGCGAACCTATGAGATCAAGCAGCCGGCCGAAAGGCTTGAAGAGCTCAAACGCAGGTTTCAGCGCGAATGGCCGCAGGAGCAGTTGACATTATTTGGGGAGGATGGCCAACCAGTACTGCCCAAAGATTTTCTGTTTGTGGATTGCGTGCATTTGCTGCTTGGCCTGGCAGAGGCCGGTGAGAATCTCCTGCCCTGGCTGGAAAGGTTTAGAGGTTTGCGACCGCAACTGCGGACCGCGTGTGAATACCTGGCTTCACGCA
>JBOHQX010000233.1:0-25770 GCA_050732395.1 bacterium | reverse complement strand
GCTCCAAGCTCTTCGCTCCAAGCTCTCCGCTCCAAGCCCTCTGCTCCACGCCCTCTGCTCCACGCCCTCTGCTCCACGCCCTCTGCTCCACGCCCTCTGCTCCAAGCCCTCTGCTCCACGCCCTCTGCTCCAAGCCCTCTGCTCCAAGCCCTCCGCCCCCAGCCCCCCGCCCTCAATCCGTACCAGCGTCAATCCTCCTCGCCTTCGTCTCGCTCCCTCGGTTGTGAATGACCAAGCGCTGAACGACACCACTGGCATCTTTCTCAAAAGTGAGTTGAACATCGTCTTCACTCAAGAAATACTCGGTTTCGGAAGTTGGATAGAGCTGAGAGGTCTTTCCATCCGGGCCTTTGCCGAGCAGCCGGTCTCCCTCACGGAAAACATTTATGTTCGCACCCGGCCGTATTTCATATGTGCCGGCGAGTGTATCGAAAATTTTCGAATCGATTTGCGGCAAATTGTCGACCTTGGTGGTGAGATCCGGTAGAATCTTCAGAATAGGAGCGCTCTTCCTCAATTCCGCATCGCCGATTTCGAGGGTCTTGTCGCTCATCTGCCAGTCATAGTCAAAAACCCCCCTGGCAATGTAGAGCTTATCGAGCGGCCGCCCCTGGCGTTCGTTGGCCACGCAGCCGTCCTGGATGAAAAAATCGACCTCTCTGTTTCGGGAACTATAAAAATAAAGCCCCGCACCGGAGGTCGCACCGATAATCGTGACGTATCGGTCGGGATTCAATGGATGCGGATAGAGCATCTGTACACAGGCATTCGTTGCTTCGAAGCGCCTGCCCGCAATGCTGATCGCGTCGGCAGAGATTTGCAACGGAATTTTATCGCTCAACTTTTTGGCAACGAGGTTGGCATTCGCACCGCCCAAAAGAATCAGCGAGTATTTTTGCATATCCGTTTCCGGCAACTCGGTGTCCTTAAAAACCCGCGGTTCATATTTTTGCCAACCCTTCCAATCGTCGATGAATTCTCTGGCTTTCTGCCGGCAGAGTTTGACCATCACAGAGTCATCAGAGATGGTTCCAATAACTACGGCAAAGGGAGTCGTGGTAATATCTGCAATCGGGCCGGCGAGGTGCGTTTTTTTTGTGAGCGACGCCGGTTGATAGTTCTTGGCAAGCAATTTTACTTTGCCGGCAGTCATACGGACCTGTCGCACGTCCGCGCCGTTCCAGATGATGTCGACTGTTTTCTGAGGATCGATGAGTGGACTTGCCGGAGCAAGTTCAATTTCCAAAGCGTTTTCGCTGAACACGCGGATGGTGTTGTTGGCCAGCGCTTGCGCTTCTGCCTCGATAAAGGCATACGGATCGTCTCTTTGCGTGACCTTCAGCCAATGCGCAGAAGCCGATTCCAATCGCGCCGATCGCACCCGCACCGTTTTGGGATGAGCGTTTCTTTTCTGGCGCAATAACCAGGGAAGCAAATCATCCATCAAATCGAGGCCTTCATGGCCGAAGTAAGGGAACTCGCGATAGCGAATATCATAGCCCCAGCGCTGCAACATTTGCACAGCGTATCTGGAATGCTTGACGTCGACGGCCTTATCGACGTCGCCATGCAGGACAAAAACCGGCGTGGATAACAACGCCTCAGCCTGGGCAAAAGAGCTGTTACTTTCGGATTCAAAGCGCCTTCTTGCCGTCAATCCGGCAAGCTCTTCTTCCTTTAGAGACACATGGTAATCCCAGCCGCCATAGATCGGCGCGATGGCGGCAAATAATTCCGGATGGCGTGACCCCACATACCAGGTCCCGCCGCCTCCCATGGAATCGCCGAAAAGATAGATCCGGTCTTCATCCACATTGAAATGCTCTTTGGCCATGGCAATACAGCGCAGCACGTCGGCTTCGCCTATACCCTGATACCCCGTATTGCCTCTGCCATGCGGCTCGAGGTAAATGATCGGGTACTTGTCAACAAAGTCATAATGGCGATTATCGACTGCCCACCAGTGGATGTACTGTGGATTCGCTGGATTATAACCATGCAGCTTCAAGACCAGTGGCCACTTTTTCTTGGGATCGTACTCCAACGGCAGGTAAGCGCGGCAAAACTGTGGTGTACCGTCGGTTTCGTCCCGATAAGCCAGGCGAACAAAACCATTAGCGCGTACCGGCCCCGGTTTGCCGGCGACTTGCAATCTCATCTCAGCATATTCCAACAGCGGAGAATAGATACGGGAAACGTCAATGGCATCAACTGCGGCAGGACTTCCTCCCAAGCGATCAACCACCAAATCGGCGAGCATGGCGTGTGTCAGCTCTGCCGGAGTCTGTGGTTGTTTTGGTGCGGCTGCAACCAGCTGTCGCGCCGCACCCAGACCATTGCCCTTGTGCCAGTACAAATAAGCGGTAACCAAAGCGCCGCTATTATCCTGGCTCTCAAAGCGAATATCATAAACGCCGTCGAGCCAGTTTTTTGTCTGGAACGCAAGCTCCTCTCCGCGTTTGGCGGTTGTTTGGGCAACAACCTTTCCACCCGCGGCTATGGCCCGTACATGCACGTCGATTTTTCTGATTTCCGGGTTGCCGGTTTGGTCTGTTTGCAGCCTCAATTCATCTGCTTTGTCGGGCCCGGTAAGGGAAGGCGATAGTTGAAAATCATGAATGAGTGAAAAGAATTCCGGCTTGATCAGCCGCAGGCTAAATCCCCAGGTCCAGCCACCGTGGATCGATTTCATCAGGATGGTGTTTTCACCCTCTTCCATTTCCACTTCGAGATGATGGTTTTCCTTGGCGGAGCGGCCGGATTTGTTTTCATACACGAGCTTGCCGTTCAGCCAGATTTTGTTGCCGACGTTGCTGCCAAAGGACAGGATAGCCTTTTCCTTCTGCGGCCAGTTGGCGGTGGTATAGGCGTAGGCGATTTTGTTGTAAAAATCGATATCCTTGAAGCAATTTAGAAAATTGATGTAGTTGTAGGGTGAGTGATACGGCTTCCAAGCGAGCACCGCACCTTCGGGAAGTTTATGCGTCATGTCCGCAGCCGGCCGGATGCCTGACTCGCCCTGGTGCTCCTGCAACAAGTCGCTCTCATAGCCCTTGCCGTCGGCGTTGGGAAATCCGCCGATAATCAACCAGTCGCGCAGAAAGCCTCCCTGCGTTTGCGCCCAGGGGAGACGCATTTCTTCCTTCAGCGAGGTTTGTGCGAGGGCGTTGATATTCAACACGAGGAACAAAGTGAAGCTCATGAGACGTTTGGCTTGAGACGGCTTTTGCATGATGGCCTCTTTTTATTGTGAGGATGTGATGGCTCCCTCGGCGCTTGAGCGTAGAGCAGAGGGCATGGCGCAGAGGGCCTGGAGCAGAGGGCATGGCGCAGAGGGCTTGGGGCAGTGGGCATAATCCTAAACGAGAAAGGAAACCTTGCTATGCCCTTGACTCCAAGCCCTCCGCTCCATGCCCTCTGCCCCATGCCCTCCGCTATTCGTATCTCAACGCCTCCACCGGATTCGCCAGCGCGGCTCGAATCGCTTGCGTGCTCACTGTCAGCAGGGCAATCAGCAGCGCTAGGCCGCCGGCCAGCGCAAAAATCCACCAACCAATCTCAATGCGATAAGCGAAGCCCTGCAGCCACCAGTTCATGACATACCAGGCGATAGGCCAGGCAATGAGGTTGGCAATCAGGACGAGCCTGACAAAATCTTTTGTGAGCAGATACACGACGCCGGTCACCGAGGCACCGAGGACTTTGCGGATGCCGATTTCTTTGGTTCGGCGCGAGGCCGTAAAGATCACCAGGCCGAGCAAACCCAAACAGGCGATCAGAATGGCCAGCCCGGCAAAGACACTGAGAATGTGCTCCAATCGTGTTTCCGCACGGAAAAGTGCGTCATACTCGCGGTCTAGAAATGACCAGGTGAGGGGAATATCAGGCTCGAAGGTGTGCCAGGTTTGTTCGATCCGTTTCAGCCCTTTCGTGACGTCGCCCGGTGCCAGGCGCACTGCAATGTAGTCGCGAAAATTGCGGTCATCGAGATACTCGATGGCCAGCGGCTTGATTTCATGATGCAGAGACTCGAAGTGATGGTCCTGCATCACGCCGATGATGTGCAAGCGGGCCTCGTCGTTTGCGCCCTTGTTGCGAATGAGGATGGCCCCCAAGGCCGAGGCTGCGGGCTCAAATCCCATCGTTTGCGCCGCGGTTTCGTTGATCACCACCCCTGAGGCATTGTCGGCGGCCGTTCTCGAAAAATTGCGCCCGGCGAGCATCTCTATTTTCAGGGTCGGCAGATAGTCAGTATCTGCTTCATACCAATAGATGCCGAATTCGGCTGAACTGTTCTCCGGCATCATCGAACGCATTTGAAAGCTGCTATTGGCAGGCATGCCGGTGGCAAAACCCGCATTGACAATTTCCGCGTAGCCTTTCAGAGCCTGTTTAAAAGCTTCGCGTTGAGCGACAATTTCACGATCGTTTTGAATCACTACGACATTTTCGCGATCGAATCCCAGATCTTTGCTACGGTTGAAGTCGAGCTGCTGTTTAATAATCAGCGTGCATGCGATTAACGTAATGGTGATGGCAAATTGCATCACGACCAGGAGACTGCGGCTTCTGCTGCGGGGCGCGCCTGTGGGTAGCCGGCCACTCAGCGCCTCCGCTTCGCGATAACGGCTCAGCATCCATGCCGGATATCCGCCGGCCAACAGCCCGATGAAGACCACGCCGAGGAAAATTGTGCCCGACAAACGCCAATTTTCAAAAAAGTGAAACGTCAGGCTTTTCCCGCTCAACATATTGAAAGGCCCACGGCAAAGCTCGATGAGGGCAACTGCCAGCAGGGCGGCGAGAAAAGTGTGAAAAATCGCTTCCAAGATAAATTGCCAGATCAGCACCAGGCGCTGCGATCCCAGAGCTTTCCGGATGCCGATCTCCCTGAGGCGTTCGTTTGCCCGCGCCGTTGTCAGGTTGATAAAATTGACACAGGCAAGAAGGATGATGCTAAAGGCGATCAGTGACAGTACCGTAAGGTACAGGAAATTGCCATTGGGCTGCATTTCCCGTAGCAGGTGAGAGTGCAAGTGGATGTCCGTGATTGGCTGGAGCCGGTAGGCGATGTTGCCGCCTTCGCTTTTGAATTTTGCATAATCCGCCGCATATTTTTCCGGCAGCGCAGAGAGCTTTGCTTCGAGAACAGCCAGGGAATTTGCGTCGCTATGCAAAGATTTGTTGAGCTGGACATAGGTGTGCATGATGTTCCATTGCCAATTCTCGAAAGTGCTGAGGTCCGGCAAGGTGGCGAAGGAGACCAGAATATCAAACTGGATATGCGAATTCTGCGGCGGATCATTGATAATGCCGACGATTTTGAAGGGCACGCGGTCGGTGCCGATGAGTAGGGATTGCCCGACAATGCTGTTTGCTTTGAAAGCCTTCTCGCCAAAGTATTTTTTGGTCGTGCTGGCGGTCAGCACCAGGTTGAGGGGATCGGCAAAGGCGGCAGCCGGATCACCGGCGAGTAATTCGAAATCGAAAATTCTGAAGAAATCGGCATCGGTATAATAAGCGTTGGTTTCGCGGAACACGACTTCATCGCCGGAGGGGCGTTGAAATCGCATGGTGTAATCGTTCCATTTAAGCACCCGTGCAGCGGCTTTGACTTCAGGAATCTCGCTGCGCAAAGCGCGGGCAAACGTCGGCGGCGTCGTGGCATATCGCTCGCGGCCGGACATCTCAGCCGTCACGCGATAAATATCTTCATGGTTGTGGTGAAAACGGTCGTAGCTCAACTCATCGAGCACATATAACAGAATGAGCAAACTGCTGGCAATGCCAACTGCCATGCCGCCGAGATTGATCAGCGACAGGCTTTTGGACTTGAACACGTTTCGCAGCGTGATTTTGAGGTAGTTTTTGAGCATGATGGTCTTCTTGTAAAGCGCATAGAGCGGAGCGCATGGCGCAGAGGGGAGGGCTAACGCTATGCGCCATGCCCTCTGCGCCAAGCTCACTCATACCGCAGCGCCTCGACCGGATTCGCCAGCGCTGCTTTGACGGCTTGCCAGCTCACCGTCAGCCAGGCGATGAGCAGAGCGATGGCGCCGGCGAGCAGAAAAATCCCACGCAACGAGCAGCACGAGCGGTACGATTCCGTAGTGCAGCGATCGCAAGTGAAAATCTTTCACTACGCCGATGGAAATGATAAATTGCGCCACGACGAGAATCACGCGAATCCGCGACGGTGAGCGGCCGCCAGCGAGAATCTTCCCTGCGAGCACGGCGTAGAAAAACGATTCGCCCAAAAACTGTTTCATGAGTTGCGGTTTTTGCGCGCCCACGACTTTGCGCAAACCCACTTCTCTGGCGCGATTGGCCGAGCGGGCCGTGGCCAGGTTCATGAAATTGATGCAGGCAATCAGCAGGATGAACGCCGCTATCGCCGAGAAAATGTAAAACGTAATGCGTAAAATGTAAGTTTACGCATTACGTTTTATTATTCATATCGCAGCGCTTCGATTGGATTCGTCATGGCGGCTTTGATGGCCTGCAGACTGACCGTTAAAAAAGCAATCAGCAGAGCGGTTGCAGCGGCCAGCAAAAACGTTGTGAGGCCGAGTTCGACATGATAGGCAAAATTTTGCAACCATTTGTTCATCGCGTACCAGGCAATCGGCCAGGCAACGAGATTTGCAACCAGCACCAGCTTGACAAAATCTTTCGACAGCAGTGCCGTGATACTCACCGCGGTTGCGCCCAGGATTTTACGAATACCGACTTCTTTGGTCCGCTGCTGGGCCGTGAAAGTGGTCAAGCCCAACAGGCCTAAACACGCAATGAGAATCGCAAGCCCCGCAAAGACCCCGAACAGGCTCGCAAAGCGCTGATCGTTCTTGTATAGCTGGTCGAACTCCTGATCCGCGAAGAAATACTCGAACGGGTTGCCCGGAAAAAGGGTCTCGTACAGCTCCTGAGCGTTCGCAATCGTCCCTTGCAAGTCGCCGGCGCTCAGTTTGGCTGAAATCGTCCCTCTGAATCCCTTCCCGGGCACCGTCGCCGACTCGGCCACCTCTTCTACCCCCGCAACCTTACGCAATTCCTGCTTCAGCGTGTTGAGGGTCGCATCCCGGCTGAGCTCCTTTCTTAGAACTCGAGGGGCCTTGATGACGAGCACCCGGTCGAGCTCCAGCCCGAGTTCCATGCTGCGCATATAGTTCACCTGGGTGTATACGACGAGCATCCCGGCAAGTAACGATATTGACGCGGCAAACTGGCCAACCACGAGAACTTTGCGAAGCGCAAAACGCGAAGTGAAGCCATCTGCCTTGCTTTTGAGCGCTGCAACAGGCTTAAAGCCTGAAAGTACAAATGCGGGATACAATCCGGAGAACAGCACTCCTGCACCAAACACCAGGAGGAACGTGCTCCAGAAGCTGGCCTCCGTCCAAATCGCGTCGGAGAGCTGAACTTCTGCCAGCCGGTTGACGGCCGGAACAAGCGCGAATGACAGCTCCACGGCGA
Organism: bacterium; assembly: GCA_050732395.1. Lineage (GTDB taxonomy): Bacteria > Zhuqueibacterota > Zhuqueibacteria > Zhuqueibacterales > Zhuqueibacteraceae > JBIOXB01. Next base: position 18,297 of record JBOHQX010000233.1, on the reverse strand, counting down.
GAGCGAGCGCCGCCAGGTTCATTAAAGCGGACTCAAAGAGGAACTGGGCCACAAGCTGGGGCCGGTTCGCCCCCACCACCTTCCGCACACCGACTTCCTTTGCCCGATTTAGTGCTCGCGCTGTGGACAAGTTCACGTAGTTAATCAGCGCAATCAGGAATGTGAGTAGAGCGACGATGCTGAAGAAGTAGACCGTTTTCCTGTTGCCGGTTACGGTGTTGGGCGCGGCGAGGTCGCCGTTGAGGTGGATGTCGTGAAGCGGCTCCAGACGCATCTTCGCTGTCCGGTTGGCGGATTCGAGCCCAGCCCTCTGATGGTCGGTGTAACTTTGAGTCAGCTTGACTTCGAAGTCGGCTATCTCCGCACCCTCGCTCACTTCTACATACGTGTAGAAGTTGTTGTTAGTCCAAGCGCTAGCGGGATTCTGGTATCGGTCCGTGGCGAGCAAATCCTGCATAGGGAATAGTAACTCGTACTGCAGGTGGGAAGTGGGGGGCACATCCTCGAACACGCCGACCACCGCGTAATCGCCCTCCGCATAGCTGCCGTGAACACTCAACACCTTTCCGACTGCGTCGTCGTTTCCGAAGTACTTCCGGGCGACGGACTCCGAGATCAGCAAGGTCTTCGGCTGCGTCAGAGCACTCGCCCGGTCCCCCGTGATCAGCGGGACGGTAAACATGCTCAGGAGAGCAGGGTCCACGAAGTAGGCACGGTTCTCTTTAAATATCTTTTCCTGCTCTCCCCTCAGGGCCACGACGGGCTCGCCGAAGTAGACATGTACCCGCGCAAACTGGGCGAGACCCGGCACTTCCTCGGCATAGGAGGGCGCTTCCCCGTAACCCGTCCAAACCATCTCCCCTAGAAACTCTCCGTTTTGGGTCATTCCTCGGACCACGCGAAACAGCCGGTCAGCCTTCACGTGATGCGTGTCAAAGCTGAGCTCAAAGGCAACGAACTGGAGGATGAGCAGGCAGCACGCCATGCCGATGGCAAGCCCGGCAATGTTGATACCGGAGTATGTCTTGTGCCTGAGCAAATTTCTGATAGCGATCTTGAGGTAGTTTTTGAACAAGGTGTCTCCTTGCTTAGGGCATGGAGCAGAGGGCATGGCGCATAGCGTGGAATGCGCTATGCCCTCTGCGCTCCGCTCGCTTCAACTCATGACAAGTTTTCTGACGAAAGGCACAAAATCTTCGGGCGAGGCGGGCTCGGGATGCGAGCGATAGAGCGCCACAGCCCGTTGGGTTTCTTCGAGCGCCCGCACTTGGTTTAGAACTTCAGGAAAGTTCCTGGCGCTATTCAAATCGTGCGCAAAAAGCAGATTTTGAGAATCGACACGTTTCATTTTTACGGCCTGATTGAGACGGCGTCGACACCTGCAACGATTTTCAGGATTCACCAAGCCACACTTCAATTTCATGAAACTCACGACCTCCGTACGCGCCCGAGAAAGACGCTTGCGAAATGCCTCGGCGGTGATCTCGAGGATTTGGGCGGCGTCGTTACCTGGCAATTCGAGTATGTCGCCAAGAATGTAAGCCAAACGATGCGGGCGGTCGAGACAAAGTAACATTGCCAGTGTGCAACCGATTTTGATCTCTTCCAACAGAAGCGTTTTTTCCACGTCGCTTTCAATTTGCAGCGCTTGATCAGAAAGGCCTTCATCAAGCTCTACGCCGAAACGCACGAATGTATAGTTTTGGCGTTCAAGACGGCTTTGGTGCGCTTTAATCAAATAATTTGCCGCCACACGATAAACCCACGTGGTGAAAGCACTCTCAAAACGGAACCCACCGAGGTGCGTGATCACGCGAATCAGAATCTCCTGTGTCGCGTCGCGGGCGTCTTCCGGATGCCAAAGAAAGCGCAAGGCCAGCCCATAGATTTTATCTTGGATTTGCGCCACAATAAATTCCAGCGCAGATTTGTCGCCGGCTTGCGCGCTTTTGACAGCTTCTGCAATCGTTACGTACATTCCTCGTTGAATTTTTTGATGACGAGAAAGGTGGAGAGTCGCCAAGTTTTTTTGATCCGGCGACTCTCGGCGCATTTCTGACTATGAATGCAAAATCTCAGCAAGCCTGGATAACTCTTTGCGCAAGGTTTGCGATTGCCGTTCCAGCGCACCTTCGAGTCGCTCCAAAGGCATGGGTGGAGGCATCAAAATGAAGCTGTAAATGCTGCGATCATTTGGTGCCGGAATCACACGCGAGTAGGCCCATGCGACACTGCCGTCGGGAAATGTCATTTCCCAATCGATAGCGCCGACTGCGCGTGCATCATGCACTCGCAACCCGATCTCGACCGATCCGTTGGGAGTCGCTAATTGGGCACGGCCATTTGCGACCGACTTGAAAGCCTCTGTCCAAACGGGCAAGTTGTTCGCGTCAGCAATAAAGTCATATGCTTTCGCGAATGGCGCTTCAATCTCGATACTTTGTACCTCAAAGCTTTTCATGTTGCACCTCTTGAATCAGTTAAAGGGTTCTGGTGAATTTCAAATCTTTAGAGCCCTGCAACGACTCAAATGTGACCAAAAAATGCCGGGCACAGATCTTTCCCCATGCGCCATGCCCTCTGCTCCATGCTACTCATATCTCAATGAATCCACCGGATTTGCCAGCGCCGCTTTGATCGCCTGCGTGCTCACGGTCAGCAGCGTGATCAGCAGCAACAAACCGCCGGCCAGGACAAATTCTCCGGCGCTAAGCTCGATGCGATAAGCGAAATCCTGCAGCCATCGCTGCATGACGAGATAGCTCACTGGCGCCGCGAGCAAAAACGCGACGGCAATCAATTTGATAAAGTCTTTCGTCAGCAACGTCATAACGCCGGGCACAGAAGCGCCCAGCACCTTGCGCACGGCAATTTCCTTGGTGCGCAGTTGCGCGACGAACGAAGCCATGCCAAACAAGCCGAGAGCGGCAATGAAAATGGCCAAAAATGCGAAGCTACCGACAATCTGCCCCAGGCGGCGCTCCTTTTCATAGAGCTTGCCGAAGTCCGCGTCCAAAAAAAAGTACTGATAGGGATGGTTGGGCATGAGTGCTTGCCATTGCACTTGCAAGGAAGCCAGGGTCTCCGGCAGATTCGCCGGACGCACCCTTACCATTACAAATGCCAAAGCGCTTTTGCCGATGGTGAAAATCGCGGGCTTGATCGCTTCTTGCAGAGATTCGACATGAAAGTCCTTCGCCACGCCCACCACGGTTCGCGCCAAATCGGTATCGTTGTTTCCGCCTCCAATTTCGGCCACTTGTTTGCCCACAGCCGTGGCAGGCGTCCATCCCAGAAAGTGCGCCGCGGCTTCATTGATGATACATGCTTGCATAGTATCCGTGGCGATCTCTCGCGAGAAGTCACGGCCTGCCACCAACTCCACTTGCAAGGTGCGCAAATAGTCGTGGCTGACGCGCGCCGTCCAAAGGGGGCTAATCGCATCCTGCGCCGCTCCCTCCGCACGATAGCCGGACAAATTATCCAAGAAACGTCCGGGAATCACGCTGCCGGCGGCTGCGCTGACGACGTTCCGATTCTCGAGCAATTCGCTGCGCAACGTCTCAAAGGTCCGCGCCATGGCCTCGGTTTCTACCGGCAATATGACAACTTGCTCCTGCCCAAAGCCAAGCTTATGGTTTTGCATGAAACGCAATTGTCTAAAGACAACCGCCGTACCCACCAGCAGAACGAGCGAAATGCAGAATTGCGCCACTACCAGCAACGACCGGAATCGTGTTCCACCGGCATTGCCGGCAATTTGACCTTTCAACACCTGCACCGGTTGGAAGGCGGATAGCAAAAATGCCGGGTAGCTGCCGGCGAGCAAGCCCGCCAGCAGTGCAATCGCCAGCAACATCGCCAGCACCGGCACACTGTTTACGGCCGCCGCCGGAATCGCCTTCCCCGACAATTGATTGAACCACGGCAAAAGCAGTTGCACCAGCGCGTGTGCGAAGATCATGGCCAGCAAGGCCAGCAATGTGGACTCGCTCAGGAATTGCCGCGCCAGTTGCATTCGCTCTGATCCCAGAGCTTTGCGCACACCAACTTCTTTGGCACGCTTCACCGAACGGGCGGTGGCGAGATTCATAAAGTTGATGCAGGCAATCAATAAGATGAAGAACGCGATGGCTGAGAGAATGTAGATGTAGCGCACATCGCCGTGCGGGTTAATGTCCTGCTGCGCCGTCGAGTGCAGATAGATTTCAGCGAGCGGCTCGATGAAGTACCCCCACTTGAAACCGCGGGCAACGGCTTCGTCAAAGGAGAAGCCCAGTCCTTTCTCGAGTTCAGGCGCGACCACGCGGCGTACCAGCGCCGGGAATTTCGCCGCCAGGTGCTCCGGCCTTGCATCTTTGCGCAGCACCAGATAGGTGTGAAAGGAATTGGCTCCCCACTGCGCTTGCTGCACCCAGGATAGAGATGACAGAGATGCCAGAAAATCGAAACGAAACTGCGAATTCGCCGGCAGGTTCCGCAACACGCCGGTCACGAGATAATCCTCACGATTGTCCACGCGCAACACTTTGCCGATGGCCTCGAGATGGCCGAAATACTTTTGTGCGGCGGATTCCGTGATCAGAATTTTGTGCGGCCCATCCAGCGCCGTGGCTTCATCCCCATGCAGCAGGGGAAATGAAAGCACCTGGAATACCGAGGAATCAGCCCAATAAAACCCCTCTTCATAAAACTTTTGATGCTCGTGATTGATGAGCACACGATTGGCTTTGTAAAGGCGGGTGATGGCTTCAATCTCCGGATATTCGGCGATGAAAGCAGGTGCAAGTGGTGCCGGGGTAACGGCGATATGATACGCTGTGCCGCTGGCGACGGCATCCAGCCCAACGCGATAGATGCGCTCGGCGTTCCGGTGATGGCGATCGTAGCTCAGCTCATCATAAACATAGAGCAAAATGAACATGCAGCACGCGATGCCGATCGCCAGGCCGGAAATGTTGATGAAAGCATAGGCTTTTTGCCTGAGCAGATTGCGTATGGCGATTTTGAGGTAGTTTTTGAGCATGGATGACTCCTGTGTTCAGTAATCAGTAATCAGTGTTCAGTATTCAGTAAGCCGTGTCTACTGAATACTGAATACTGATTACTCCTTTATTCATACCTCAGCGCCTCCACTGGATTCGCCAGCGCCGCTTTGAGAGATTGATAGCTTACGGTCAGCCACGCAATTCCTAACGAACTCGGGAAGCTTGGCGGCCACTTGTGCAGCGGACGCTTTCTCATCCAGCAAAACATACGTGAGATAGCTGAACATCCACCAATTTCCCAATCTCCGCGCGCCCAAATTGCTGAACGGAATCAGAAAATCCGGACGCTCGCTCGACGTCGGCGGAATCGCCTGCAAAACTCCCGTCACTTGAAACTCAAGCTCGCCGCGCTCGATTTGCAGAATTTTGCCGAGCGGATTCTCCTCGCCAAAATATTTTCTCGCAGCGTCCTGACTCAGGACGACGGATTGGGGGTTTTGCAACGCGGTCGCCGCCTCGCCCTGTTGGAAAGGAAAATCAAAAACCTTGAAAATATTGGGATCGGCGTAATAGAGCTTTTCTTCATAAAATTGCCGGTCTTGATATTTCACCGGCGTGCTGTTGTAAGGCGTTTGCAACCGCACGGCTTGAAGAATTTCGGGATAGTCCTCCGCCAGCGCGGGCCCAATCGGCGCCGCCATGACCGAACCGGCATGCACCTTCCCCTCCCGAGAATTGTGCATCGTCATGCGGTAAATGTTTTCGGCGTTTTTATGAAAGCGGTCGTAACTCAATTCGTGCCGAATAAACAAAAGCATCAACGTGCAGCACGCCATGCCCACGGCGAGCCCGACGATATTGATAAACGTGTAAGCTTTGTAACGCAGCAGATTTCGCAGCGCGATTTTGAGATAGTTTTTTAGCATGGTCGCTTCTTTGAGTTCAGTATTCAGTGTTCAGTGTTCAGTGAAGAATTCACACTATTCACTATTCACAATTCACCATTCACTATTCAGTGATCAAATTTAGCTGAATACTAATCACTGGCCACTGCTTACTCATAGCGTAGGGACTCCACTGGATTTGCCCGCGCCGCCTTGATGGCCTGCGTACTCACGGTCAGCAGCGCGATGAGCCAAGCCATTCCGCCGGCGAGCACAAATACTCGCCACTCGATATCGACACGATACGCAAAGCTTTGCAGCCATTTGTTCATCACATAAAAAGCAATCGGCCAGGCGATGGCATTCGCCGCCAAAACCAGTTTGACAAATTCGCTCGAAAGCAGCCTGACGATACCAGCCACCGAAGCACCTAACACTTTGCGAATGCCGATTTCTTTCGTGCGTTGTTCCGCAGCGAATGAAGCGAGGCTAAACAAGCCGAGAACCGCGATGAAGACGGACAGGACCGCAAAGGCGCCGGCAATTTTGCCGGTTCTTTGCTCGGCTTGATAAAGCCCGTTGAAGTTCTCGTCGAGAAAGGAATAATCCAATGGTTGTTCCGGCGCAAATGCCCGCCATTGCGAAGCGATGAAGGCCAGCGTAGCGGGAATATTTTCCGAACGAATGCGCAAGGACAAATACTGCGCGTACGCGGCATTGTGAATGACCAGCGGCCGAATCTCCTGATGCAGCGAGGCGAAATGAAAATCTTTCACTACGCCGACCACGGCACCGCGCCACGTTTTGTTGCCCGGCAGGAGGAGCTGCTTTCCCACCGGGTCGCTCCATCCCAACAATCTTACCGCCGCCTCATTGAGCAGAACGGCAGAAGTATCCGTTGCAAATTCTCGCGAGAAATCTCTGCCGGCGATCACCTCCATCCCCATGGTCTTGACAAAGTCATAATCGGCATAAAGCACGTTCATCGAGTAGGACTTCTCGGGCGGATCGTTCTCAAAACGATATCCGTTCAGGCCGAAGAGTTCTCCAGGAATCGTGTGCGAGATTGCGGCGCTGAGCACCGATGGGTTTTGTAGCAGTTCTTGCTTGAAGGTCTCATACTTTCCTATGAGCGCATAAGCTTTCCTGAGCACCAACACCTGTTCCTTTGCAAAGCCCAAATTCTTGTCTTGCAAGTATTGCAATTGCTGTTGTACAACCAGGGTTCCCACGATTAAGCTAATCGAAATCACAAACTGAAACACCACCAACCCACCTCGGATTCCGAAGGCACTCTTGCTCGCGGACAGCTTCCCTTTGAGCGCTGCAACCGGACGGAAGGCAGACATCAGAAACGCGGGATAGCTCCCTGCCAGCACACCCACCAACAACGCCAAGCCAGCCAGAATGAGCACGAGCGGTACGTTGCCGAAAAACTCGGCGTCGATGTGCTTGCCCGTGAGGCGATTGAAGGACGGCACGCACAATTCGACGAGAACCAGCGCCAACAGACTTGCCATGCCGCTCATCAAAATGGCTTCACTCAAAAATTGCCTGACGAGTTGTGAACGATTCGAGCCCAAGACTTTTCGCACGCCAATCTCTCTAAAACGGCTTGCAGCGCGCGCCGTGGCGAGGTTCATAAAGTTGATGCAGGCGATGAGCAAGATCATGACCGCAATCGCCGAAAAAATGTAAACGTAGATCTCGTTGCCATTCGGCTCAATTTCATACGCCAGGTGAGAATGCAAATGAATATCAGTGAGCGGTTGCAACCACCAGCGAAATTGCCCGCCCGGCGCTGCGGGGCCGGCGCCGGCGGGAAGCTGCGCGCCGATATACTTCTTGATCGCTTCCGGAAATTGGGCTTCGAGACGCTCCGGCGGAATACCTTCCTGCAAAACGATATAGCTGTGATAATTGAATTGCGAGGTAAAACTCGGATTGCGACTGGCTCCAAAGGAGGCCAGCGAGATCAAGAAATCAAAATGAAAATGGGCGTTGTGCGGCACGTTCGCCGAAACCCCGGTGACTTTCAGCCCAATGTTGGTATTGAGCATCAGAGTTTTGCCGAGTGGATCCTCTTCGCCGAAGTATTTTTGAGCCGCCGCTTCGGTCAAAACGATGGAAGCGCGCTGGGTAAGCGCAGCTTTGGGGTTGCCCCTGATCAGCGGTATGTTGAACACCTCAAAGAAGGTCGAATCGGCAAAAAAGACCCGATTTTCATTGAATCGATTTTCACCATGACTGATCGTAGCTTCGCCGAACAGGGTAAAGAGCCGTGTCGCGGTTTGGACTTCGGGGAAGTCCTGCACCAGCGCCATAGCCAGCGGCGCCGGTGTGAGCGCAGACGCGGTCTCGGTATCGCCGAAACGGCTTGCCGTAGCCACGCGATAAATGCGAGAGGCCTTCTTGTTAAACGTATCGTAGCTCAGCTCATCCACAACGTACAAAAAAATCAGTAAACAACACGCCATGCCGATGGAGAGCCCGGTGAGGTTGAGAGAAGAATGCGCTTTATGCTTGCGCAGATTTCTGACGGCGATTTTGAAGAAGCTTTTGAGCATGGTTTTCTCTTTCGGCGAAGGGTGCCGGGACCGGTCACGAGCATGAGCTTGGCGCAAGGTAGGGCGCCGCGGCCAACCGATCTACTGTTTCACCGGGAATTGTGTCAACACGCGATCGACGAGGATCCGGGTGAGGTGGCGGTAATGTGTAGTCGAAGACGTACTGGGCCAACGTGAGGTCATCAGCACCACCAATTCTCGCTGCGGCGACACCAGCAGCACCTGGCCGCCGTGGCCGAGCGCAGCATAAGCAGCTTCACCGTTCAGATCGAGCAACCACCAGAGGTACCCATAGCCGCGCACGGGCAGGGTGTTGTGATTGATCATTTTGATTTCCGGCATGATCTGCACCTCCGTAGAAGCGCGCACAAATTCCCTTGGTAATATCTCACGCCCTTGGAAACTGCCGCTCAGCCTGTACAGCTCACCGAGCTTTATCAAATCGCGAGGCCGCAAGTAGGCATCATTGCCGCCCAGCTCGAGGTCTTGTGCGTCAACTCGCCAGTGAACCAGCTCGCCATCAATGGGGTCCAACAGCTCATGTTGCGCCAGCTCTCGCACAGACGTTCCACTGGCTTTGCGCAGCACCGCCGTGAGCAATTGCAGCACCGGTGTGTCATAAACGAAAGTATCCTTTGCGTTATGCTTTAAAGATTGTGCGAGCAGCGTTTCTATCCAGTCGGAGCTTTGCTGAATGGTGTCGTAGTCTGCCGGTTGCAGCCCGGATGACATGGTGAGCAGTTGGTGAATGGTGATGGCGGCCTTCGCCGGATGAGCTGCAAATCGCTCCGGCAGGTAACGTCCAATTGGATCATGCGCATTTGCAATCCAGCCTTTGCGAAGCGCGACACCTATCAACGCGGAGGTGAGTGATTTTGTCACCGACTTGAGGTTCGCGGGCGTCTCCGGGCCCGCGCCATTGAAGTAGGCCTCCGCAACTTGTTCGCCTTTATGCATGACCAAAAGCGAACGCATGCGCTCAGATTCTCCTGCCTCGGCAAATATGGCTTCGAAGCCTTTTGGCGCCTTGGATGAAACGTACTGGCTCGTTACGCGGCTGGCGGACACTTCTTCCGCGTCTCTGGCAAGCGCTTTAGAGAAGCGCTTTTCAATGGTATCGGCTTCCGCTTCATCCCATTGCACGTCTGCAGTGCTCAATGGCTGCATACGATACAGCCACGACAGGCCCTTGGGACCGATGTATTCATCCGCGTGCGAATACACGGGGTCAGCCAGCGCCTCTTCCAAAGTGATGAATTCGACGTCCCTTGCGGTAAGCTCGAGCAACAGGGCATCGAGGTGATCTTCCACCAGGGTGTTGGCATGCAACAGGAGTATCTGCGGCACCGGACCACCGGCCTTGCGACGCGCAACGTTGTTCGCGTGCTCGAGGGCAGCAACGATATGGCGAATAAAGTCACGTCCGATGGCGTGTCGCAAGGCGGCGTCTTTGGTGGCTAAGGCGTAGGCATGCGCGCGGGCGAGTATCCACTCGGAGTTATCGATCGTGACATGCGCGATTTGTAGTCCCATTTCCCGCAAAGCCGACTGCACATGCGCTCGTTTCTCCGCTGTGTCGCCTTGATGCAACATCGGAAAACGGAAATACGGCGTGCTCGCACTGCCGAATTTCTTGAGGTAGTCGTTACAACGCGCAACCTCCGTCAGCCATTCGTGCGCAAGTGCGCGGTTCAGGTCGCGGTGCGCTGCAGAATGATTTCCGACGGAAAAGCCCCAGTTCACCCAGGTTTGCACAGGCTGCTCGTTCTGACTTGCGTGATCGCAGACAACGAAGCCGGTGGCCGGCGCCTCGTGGACGCGCAGCACGGCAGCAATTCTTTCCAGGGCTTGATTGGCCGTATCGCTGTCGTGCAGCGCACCGACCCACGGTAAATCATCGATCGTAATGGCCAGTTGAATACGCGAGTTTTTCGCAGGTATTTCCGTCGCTTCTACTGTCGAAAGCATCCCTCCGTCGTGCCCGAAAAGAAACACAAGAATCCAGTATGAGCGACCAATGAGCAGATCGAAAATGTTGATAGCCGAATAAACTCTCTGTTTTTGCACATTTCGCGGAACGACGCTGAGAGAGTTTTTGAGCATGGTTTCTCCTTGGTGAGGGCAGAGGGCTTGGGGCGGAGGGCATGGGGCAGAGGGCCGAGGTTAAGAGTCAAGACGTTCTTAGCTCTAAGCTCTCTGCCCTCCGCCCTTCGCCCTTCGCCCTCCGCCCTCTGCCCTCCGCCCTCCGCCCTCTGCCCTCCGCCCTCCGCTACTCCCCCGGCTTGGGACGGCTGTTCCACATATCCAAATGCATTTTCCACGCGCCATCCTGGCTTTGCTTCCAAACAATGAGATATTTACCGTAATTCGGGCCCCACGCTGCGCCATTGTTGCTGCCGCTTATTTCGTAATAGCCATAGTCATAAGCGAACTCGCCCATGATTTTTATTTCGACGGACGTGATCTTATGATGCGTGATGGTGCGGCCCGGCGGCAGCGTCCAATATTTTTCGATCGCCTCCTTGCCGCGAATCAAATCACTATTCCCGGGGAAGATGACGGCGTCGTCCGTGTAAAGCGAGATTAGTTTCGCGATATCACCCTGCACGTACGCCGCCGAGAATTGATCGGAAATCCGCGCGAGGGTGTTGATGATCTCTTGCTCGTCTGAGATTTTCTGAGAGGCTGAAGAATCGGCGTGAGAAAAACCATTAAACCAAAGTGCAATCAAGAGGCACAAGAGAAGAGAAAGATGTTTGCGCATGATTTCTCCATTTCCGTCAAAGCTTAACGCGTCGTGGAGCTTGGGGCGGAGGGCATGGAGCAGAGGGCATGGAGCAGAGGGCTTGGGGCTGAGGGCCTTGAACAAAGACATCTAAGCTCTAAGCCCTCTGCCCTCCGCCCTCTGCCCCAAACCCCCCGCTCACTCATGCCTCAGCGCGCTCACTGGATTTGCCAATGCGGCCGAGGTTGTTTGAGATATGACGGCAAATCCTGCGAGGGCAAGCAACACAAAGATACTTGGCCCAAAGACTCCAAATCCAAGACTGGCTCGGGTTGCGAACTGCGCCAGCCATAGATTATTTAAAAACCATGCGAGTGGCGTAGCCACTGCAATGGCGATGACGACCGGCCGCATAAAATCCTTGGAAAGCAAGAGCACGAGATTAAGCACTCCAGCACCCACGAGCTTGCGTATTCCGATCTCTTTGATCCGCATTTCTACCGTGTAAGCCGTTATCCCCAAAAGCCCAAGACAGGCAATTAAAATGGCAAGGCCAGCAGCAAGTCCCAGGATGCCAATGGCATCGTTATAGATCGCATATTCCTCTGAGAGCACAATACGATTCGGCTCTGACAAAACTGTTTCCGGGTTGCCGGCGGCCAAACCAAAGCTAAAGACCTCGAAGAATGAAGAGGTCGCATAAAAGCCCTTAATCGAGACGGCCTTTTCATTTTCACCGGCTTTGTTTGCGAAGCTGGTCAATGGTTTTAGAGTCACCACGCCTTCCATCTCCGGATGGTCAGCCAACAGGATTGGCGAGATTGAAGCAGGTGAGGTGGCGTAGGATTTGTCACCATCGCCGGTTTTGATTGTCATTGTAACCCGATAAATGCGATCGGCGTGTTGGTGAAAACGGTCGTAAGCAAGCTGTTCCTTGATAAAGAGCATCAGCAGCAGGCACAGCGACATACTAACCGCCAATCCTCCGATCGTGATGATCGCATGAATTCTATGCTGGCGCAAATTGCGCAGGGCGATTTTGAGGTAGTTTTTGAGCACGGGTTGACTCCGGTATTCAGTGATTAGTGATCAGTGATCAGTATTCAGAATACTGATCACTGATCACTGATCACTGATCACTGATCACTAATCACTAATCACTAATCACTGATCACTGATCATTCATAGCGCAGCGCCTCCACCGGGTTCGCGCGCGCGGCTTTGACGGCGTGGTAGCCCACGGTCAGTATCGCGATCAGCAATGCCAGGGCAGCGGCCAGCAAGAAGGTGCCAAGCTGCAGCTCGATCCGGTAGGCAAAATTCTCCAGCCATCGTCGCATCGCAAAATAGGCGATCGGCCACGCCACAAGATTGGCAATCAGGACGAGCTTGACAAATTCTTTCGAAAGCAATGCTGCAATGCTCGCAGCGCTCGCGCCGATTACTTTTCGGATACCGATCTCCTTCGTCCTTTGCTCGGTCGCATACATTGCCAATCCCAGCAAACCGAGGCACGCGATGAAAATACCGATCCCGGAAAACGTCCCGAAGATCTTTCCAACCGTCTGCTCGGCGGCATATCGTGCGTTCAATTCGTCGTCGAGAAAGAAATAAACAAAAGGCTGGCCGCCGGTGAAGGAGATCCATTGGCTTTCGACCTGGCGAATGATTTCCGGCAAGTTTCCTTGCACGCGGAGCACGAGGTAGGTGGGACTCCCTCGCACGACGCGCACCACCAGCGGGCGAATCGTCTGATGCAGCGATTCGAAGTGAAAATCTTTCATTAATCCGACGATCTCCATCGGTCTGGTCTCCTGCTGCCCGAAAAACGCCATCAGCTTGCGCCCAACCGGATTTTGATAACCCAAAAGCTGAGCGGCCGCTTCGTTGATGAGCACGCTGTGCGTCGAATCGCTTTGGAATTGCGACGAAAAGTTTCTTCCGTCTTTCAAAGCAACTTTCAACGTCGGAATGAATTCAAAATCGGTCCAGATGTGCCACAACAGAACCGGCCGTGACGGATCGCCGCCCTCGGGCAAATACGCAGAGTCGCCAATGTCTTTTCCGGGGATCGTGTTGGCATACGACGCCGAGACGATGCCAGGCATATCGAGCAGCGCGGCTTTGAAGCTCCTCCATTTCTCGCCTTGCAATAACCAGGCGTTATCAACAACCAGCACCTGTTCCTTGTCGAATCCCAACTCCTTGCTTTGCACGTACGCGAGCTGCTGATGGACCACGATCGTTCCCACAATCAACGCGATGGAAATGGTGAACTGAACGATCACCAACGCACCCCTCAGCCACCCGCTACGCATGCCGCTGCGCCATTCGCCTTTCAGCACCTTCACCGGCTGAAAGGCGGAAAGAATGAAAGCAGGGTAACTCCCCGCCAATAGGCCGACGAGCAAAGTGAAAAGGATAAGGCCAGGGAAGAGCTGCAAAAAAGAAAAGTTGCGGAGCGCCAACGCCTTGCCGGTGAACTGATTGAAGGCCGGCTGAACCAGCTCGATCACACCGATGGTGATCAACATCGCGATCGCGCTGAGCAGCACGGCTTCGTTCAAGAAGAGCCGCGTCAATTGGCCGGCGCGCGATCCCAGCACCTTGCGCACGCCGACTTCCTTGGCGCGCCGGGCGGAACGGGCGGTGCTGAGATTCATAAAATTGATGCACGCAATGAGCAGAATAAACCCGGCGATGATCAGGAAAACGTACACGTACACGAGATTGCCCTGCGGGGCGATTTCATTTTCGAGATGCGAGCGCAAGTGGATCTCGGCCAGCGGCTGGAAGCGATAGTTGTAGCGCAATCCTGAGGCTTCCATCTCGCTCAAAGAAGCGCCAAGCACCTGCTTGATCTGGGGATCGACGTACTTCGCCACGATCGTTTGCAGCGTAGCCTCGGCCTGGGCGCGGGAAATTTTTTCATCAAAGACTGCGTAGGTGTAGAGATTGTTGCTGATCCAAACCTCTTCGTCATCGAAGGAACGGGAATTCATGGCCGCGAGAAAATCAAATTGCCAATGTGATGACGTTGGAAACTTCTTGACCACTCCGGTCACTTCGTAGCGTTCGCGTCCATCCATGAGCAGCGTTTTTCCCAGTGCTGAGGCCTCGCCAAAATACTTCCGCGCCATTTCATCGGTTATCAGGATGGTATGCGGCCGGGTGAGTGCCGTGCGCGCATCGCCTGCGATCATCGCAAGCGTGAACACCTCGAAAATCGTCGAATCGGCGAAGAAAAATTTTTCTTCATTGAAAGTCTTGTCATCATGACGCACGGTAAAATTTCCAACGTGTCGAATGCGGGCAGTGGCTTCGACTCCGGGCAACTCCAGCCGCAGGGTCCGGGCCAGAGGCATGCACGTCACCGCGCCCAGCAGGTCCTTGTCGTTAATGCGGGCATCGAGATACACCCGGTAAATGCGCTCCGATTTTTCGTGGAAGCGATCGTAGTTCAGCTCATCCCACACGTACATCAGAATGAGCAGGCAACAGGTCATGCCCATGGCGAGACCGCCGATGGTGATGAGGCTGTAGCCTTTTTGCTTGAGCAGATTGCGGAGGGCGATTTTGAGATAGTTTTTGAGCACGGCTCTGGTCCAGTGATCAGTGATTAGTGAGGAGTAAGTAGTAAGCGATCAGTATTCAGTAAACTGATTACTTTGTCAGTTTACTGAATACTGATCACTGATTACTGATTACTGTTTACTCATAGCGCAACGCCTCCACCGGATTCGCCAGCGCCGCCTTCATCGACTGCCAGCTCACCGTCAGCCACGCGATTGCCAAAGCCAGTATGCCGGCGAGCAGAAAAACGCCCGGGCCGAGGTTGATGCGATAGGCGAAATTTTGCAGCCAGTCATTTAAGGTGAAATATGCAATCGGCGCGGCAATGAAGAAGGCGATGCCAATCAGTAGGCCGAACTCTTTGGAAAAAAGGCTCAGAATGTCCGCCACGGAAGCGCCGAGCACTTTACGCACGCCGATTTCTTTTGTTCGCTGCGCGGCCATGAACGACATGAGGCCGAGCAAGCCCAGACACCCGATGAGAATCGCGATCGCTGCGAAGAGGCGGAACAGTTGCGCGATTCTCGCTTCGCTTTCATAAAACTCGGCGATGGTGTCATCGAGAAATTTGTATTCAAAAATGTTCTCCGGATAAGCTGCCGTCCACACTTTTTCGAGGTGGCGCAAGGCAGTGCTCATATTTTGCGTGTTGATTTTAATACCGGCTTCGCGATAAGCGCCCACGCGCGTGGCCAAAATACATGGCAAGATTTTGTCGTGCAAGGAGCTCATATGGAAATCTTTCACCACGCCGACGATTGGCCGTTCTCCTCCATTCCACAAGTTGAGATATTGGCCAATCGCCTCCTCCGGACTCGCCAGTCCCAATTGCTTGACTAAGGCCTCGTTGACCACAAACTCTTTGATCGTATCGCTTTCAGAATATCCTCGGCCGGCGAGGAGGTGCAAACCGTACGTCTCAAAGTAATTAGCGTCGGCAAACTTCAAACTGGCGGTATGTTGTTTCTCGTGGCTGCCGGATTTATGTTGATAGTCGCTGCTCCAACCATCACCGGAAGAAGCGCTGGTGTAGGCAAAGCTGACGTTCTTGATGTCCGCACTTTGTAACAATTGCGTGCGCAAGCTCGCAAGTTTGAGCGGGTCGCGATTGGGCAATGCCACGGTCACAATGGCGTCTTTGTCAAAACCCAGTTCCTTGCTGCGAAAATAGTCCATTTGCGCGGTGATGGCGAGCGTGCCGATGATGAGCGCCTGTGAAATGGCGAATTGTAAAACCACCAGGCCTCGCCGCAGCGATAATCCGCCGCTGTGCCCGGCAGTATTTTTGCTTTTTAATGCCGAGGCCGGTTGAAAGCCCGATAAAACCAGGGCCGGATAAAACCCCGACAAGGCACTCACCACAAGAATCGTTGCCATCAAGAAGGGAATGAGCGCAGGTTCTTGGAATAAATTGAAGGCGAAGTTCAGTCCCAGGATCTTCATGACCTGCGGCAGGAATAGCTCATTCAACACCAAAGCCACCAAAACCGCCAGCAAGGTGATCGCGAGAGTTTCTCCCATGAAATGCGTTATCAACTGCAGGCGGTTGGCGCCTAACACTTTGCGCATACTCACTTCTTTGGAACGCCCGAGGGCTTGCGCGGTCGCCAGATTGATGAAATTGATGCAGGCCGTGATCACCAAAAAAACGCCGATCACAGCCAGGGCGCCAATTGTGGCTTTGCTGATGGTACGCCAGGCGAAATTGCCGTAGCGCCGGTCAAAATGAATGCCGCGCAGCGCTTGCACAGTATAGGCTCTGCGCTCGGCGCGCTCATCCTGCCAATATTTTTTGACAAAGGCGGGAAGGCGGTTTTCGAGCTGTTGCGGTGGATAGTTTTCCGGCAGCAGCACGAAGGTTTGCGCGTTGCTGGCAGTGTTGTTCCACGACTGCAAATCGCGGCCAAGCTCTTTCAGCGTGACGAAGGAGACCAGCAATTTGAAAGGAAAATCAGTATTGGCGGGAAAGTCTTTGAGTATGCCGGCCACTTTCAAATCGAGCTTATTGTTCAGTCGAATCGTCTTGCCGAGGGCGGGTTCGTCGGGGAAATATTTCTTAGCCAGGGTTTCGGTAAGCGCCGCACTCTTGGGCTCGGAAAGCGCTGTCTGAGGACTGCCCGCCACCCAGGCAAAGTCAACCATGTCGAAAAAATCCGGCTCGATATAAACCAGGCCATCTTTTTCTTTATATCGGACCGGCGCCTTGCCCTCCGCTGGAATCGTGACCAGGCCTTCGGCTTCGTAGTGGGCGATTGCGACTTTTTCCAATTCAGGAAAATCGTTGCGCAAGGCCGCTGCCATGGGATAAGGCGTGCCGGTATCATACAACACGCCCTCGGGCCGGGTGAAAACCGTATTGATGCGACATATGCGATCCGCCTTGCGATGAAGTGTGTCAAAGCTTAATTCGAATTTGATCAGCAAAAAGATCATGAGGCTGCACGTCACGCCAAGCGCTAGCCCGAACACGTTTATCGCGGTATAGCTGCGTTGCCGGCTCAGCTTCCTAAGCGTGGTGGTGAGGTAGTTTTTGAGCATGGCTTCCTCCGGATGAAACACAAGCACTCAAAAGAGATTGCGCCGCTGTCGCAATAGTCAAGAGCCATGCCAGCGTTGTTTATTTGAGATTTAGATAGAAGAAAGAAAGCGGACGGTCTGGGAGTGGTATCCGCTGACGGAACGGGGACTGTACGCCAGAGGACAGCTATGTACGGTGTTTTGAGAATGTGCGATTAGCTTGACAATGTTAAGTTAGCCCTCAACGCCCCCATTCCCTGTCATTCCGCAGGAATCTTCCCAAGAGGGCCGCACCAAAACCTAGAGAAGATGCTTACAGCATGACAGATTGAGGTGGCGCGAATTTAACTTAACATTGTCAAGTTAGACTGAACATAGAATAATATCCTAAAAAGCTTTTAGACAGGATAAACAAGATTTACAGGATGAAAATCGTGCCTGTTAATCCTGTAAATCCTGTCGAAAAACAAGCTGTACACAGCGGCTTTTGTTTTCAGCTCGACTGAAAACTGGTGGATGAGCCCCATTTATTGAACACGGATGATGCGGATTGGACGGATTGACGCGGATAAAGCAAGCACTAAGAAATTCGTGAGAACCCGTTTGATCCGTGTAATCCGTGTTCAAAAGCTTTTGCCTTGTAGCGGCGACGGGGCTGCGGTTTTCGCTAGCAGGATGCTGAAAAAGTCTCAAATTGATCGGAATTGTCATTCCCGCGAAAGCGCATACGCGTCAACCGAAGGTTTTGGATACCATAAGCCCCGAAGGGGCGACACGCAAAAGCTTGGGGCAACGCCCCAAGATGGGGGCAGGCCCAATTTCTTGAGCCCCAACGGGGCGAAATGGTCAGGCTTGGGATTGTCAATTGGCTTCATCAGGACTTGTTTCGCCCTTTCAGGGCTAAAGAAACTTTGTGTTGCGCGTGTACCCAGGGCGTTGCCCTGGGCTTGGCTTATTTTGCCCCTTCGGGGCATGTGACCCATTTCTTCGACTGCGTTAGTGCCTAAAAAGTCAGATTTGCGCCAAAAAAGCAAAGATTTTTC
>JBOHQX010000232.1:0-9272 GCA_050732395.1 bacterium | reverse complement strand
TTCAGCTCAAAAAAAGAAGAGTAAACGGATAGAGCGGATTGAACGGATAGTTATTCGGCAAAACAAGTTTTAGAAATCCGCTTTATCCGTGCAATCCGTTTACGAGAAATAGGAGCTGAATAGTTACCGTAAATCAATGATTGAGTCAGGAGAAAAATATGCCGGTGGCGAATTATGAAATCTACGGCAAAATGCTGGCACGAGCCCACGAGAAGCGTTTTGCCTATCCTGCCATCAACGTCAGCTCCATGACCACAGCGAATGCCGTGTTGCGCGGCCTGGCGGAAAGCAAGAGCGACGGTATTATCCAAGTCTCGACCGGCGGCGGCGCCTTTGCCTCAGGATCAGCTCTCAAGGACATGGCGCTCGGCGCGATCGCGCTGGCCGAGCATGTTCACCGCGTCGCCGATCGTTATCCGATCTATGTCGCCCTCCACACCGACCATTGCCTGGCCGACAAGCTCGACAAATTCGTCATGCCGCTGGTGGAGGAGACGGAGCGGAGACGGGCGGCGGGCAAGCCGAACTTGTTCAACAGCCACATGTTCGACGGCAGCACTCTTTCTCTCAAGGAGAATCTCGATATCGCGGTGAAACTGCTCGAGCGCTTTCGCAGGAACGAACTTGTTCTCGAGATCGAGACCGGCGCCGTCGGCGGCGAAGAGGACGGGGTTACGGGCCATGCCTCCGATAAGCTGTACACGACACCGGAAGATACGCTCGAAGTCGCCAGGCGCCTCAACGCCATCCCGGGAGCGCGGTATCTGCTCGCGGCAACCTTCGGCAATGTTCATGGCGTTTACAAGCCGGGCCAGGTCAAGCTGAAGCCTAAGGTTCTCAGAGATTGCCAGGAAGCAGTGGTGAAAAGATACGGCGAGCTGGCCCGCTTTTATTTTGTTTTCCACGGCGGCTCCGGTTCAACTCTCGAGGAGATTCATGAAGCGGTGGATTATGGCGTGGTGAAGATGAACATCGACACGGATATGCAGTACGCCTTCAGCCGCCCCATCGCCGATCATTTCTACAAAAATTATGACGGTGTTCTGCGGGTGGATGGCGAGGTCGGGAATAAAAAGGCATACGACCCCCGTACTTATCTCGCTCTGGCGGAAACAGCCATGGCCGCACGTGTACAGCAAGCCGTCAGTGACTTGCAGGGCGCAGGCACAACGATTTATGAGTGAAATTGTTGTAACACTTCAAGCACCTTGGCGCCCTGTCATTCAGAAGGAATCTTGTGACGCACAAGTACGATAGTCAATTTCACCAAGATCCCTACGGGATGACACGGTGGTATTGCTTGCCGAACCAACCCCGATCACCGGGGGTCAGGAGCTGAATAGCTACAAATTGCCTTGCCTCAGAATGAAGTCTTTGAGTTTTGAACTTTGGTCTTTGATTTTGGAGATGCAAACCTTGAAACAAAATATCCCGGACTTCTCCGTCGCCAATCTCGGTGCCTGCACCATCGCTTCGCCGATGCGGGACTTTCCTTTCGTCGGTGATGACGATCGCGTGCTGTATCACGACGAGCTGGCGGAGATCAAATCATTTCTGGATGCCGGCGAAGAACCGCCGGCCTTTGAGACAGCAGGGCCGCGAAGCAGAATCTACTTCGATCCGGCGAGGCTGAAATGTGGGATCGTCACTTGTGGCGGCCTCTGTCCCGGTCTCAATAACGTGATCCGCGCGATCGTGTTGAGCCTTTATCATCACTACGGCGTGAGCACCGTCTTTGGCTTTCAGTTCGGATATGAAGGTTTGGTTCTCAAGTATGGCCATGCTCCCTTGAACCTGACGCCCGAGAGTGTCAGCCGCATTCATGAAATGGGTGGCACGGTGCTCGGCTCTTCCAGAGGAAATCAGGACGTATCCCAAATCGTGAATACGCTGGAACGTCTGCAGATCGGCATTCTTTTTTCGCTCGGCGGCGACGGCACGTTGCGCGGGGCGCATGCGATTGCCGAGGAGGTGAAGCGCCGCGGCTTGAAGATCAGTGTGATCGGCGTGCCGAAGACGATCGACAATGACATTTCTTACATTCAATCGTCCTTCGGCTTTGAAACCGCGGTCGCAGAAGCACGTCGCGCCACCAATACCGCACATGTCGAAGCCACTGGCGCAAGGAACGGCATCGGTCTGGTCAAGCTCATGGGCCGCGATTCCGGATTCATCGCCGGCTACGCCGCCCTGGCGGATACGAACGTGAATTTCTGCCTGATACCGGAGGTCCGTTTTACACTCGCAAGCTTTTTGCGGGAGCTGCACGAACGGCTGAAGCTTCGCGGCCATGCGGTCATCGTCGCGGCTGAAGGCGCTGGCCAGGATTTGATGCAGGCCACGAATGAACGCGATCCTTCGGGCAACGTGCGTTATGGCGACATCGGCATTTTCTTAAGAGACAAGATCCAGGAGTTTTTCAAAGAGGCGGGGATGGAAATCAATCTCAAGTACATCGATCCCAGCTACATGATTCGCAGCCTTCCTGCCAATGCGCGCGATGCCGCCTTTTGTCTTTTGCTTGGGCACTGCGCGGTCCACGCCGGTCTGGCCGGCAAAACGGACATGGTCACCGGCCACTGGCGGAACAGTTTTACGCACGTCCCGATTCCGCTTGCGGTCTCGTCGAGAAAGAAGGTTGATACGAATGGTTTTTTGTGGAGCAGTGTGCTCGCGGCTACGGGGCAGCCGAGGTGGTGAGGTTGAAATTCAAAATTCAAAGCACAAAATTCAATGTTCGGATTTTAATGCCATTCAATGGTTTTGCCCGTAATCGTTTTGCCTTCTTAGCAGGATGCTGAAAAAGTATCAAATTGCTCGGATTCGTCATTCCCGCGAACGCGGGAGTCCATGATTTTGTTGGATTTTCTGGATACCCGCTTGTCATGAAAGTCAAATTTTACGGCACGAGAGGCTCTCTTCCGGTTTGCGAACGTGAATTTCAGGAGTTCGGCGGGAACACCACGTGCTTGTTGCTTACCGGGCACAGCAGGAATATAGCCATTTTCGATGCCGGAAGTGGCATCAGAAATCTTGGAAGGGATCTCATTGCGAGAGGGCAAGAACAATATGAGAACATCTATATCGGCTTCTCGCATTTTCACTGGGATCATATTCATGGTTTTCCTTTTTTCCAGCCGGCCTATGATGCCAGGCGACATTTTACCATTAGTGCAATTGGAAAAGGGAGAAGTGCAATGAATTTGCGGGAGATATTTGCCACCCAAATGCTGCCGGTATACTTTCCGGTGGCACTGGATCAGATGGGGGCGAAGTTTTCCTTCCACCAGTCCGAGACCGACGATTTCATCGCAAATGGCGTCAAAGTAACGGTAGCGGAGCACAATCATCCTGGCGGAACGTATGGTTATCGCATCGAGGACATTGATGGTAAAGTGTTGGTGTATTGCACGGACGTGGAACACGGCGACACGATCGATCGAAGAGTCGTGCAACTTGCCAAAGACGCTGATTTTCTCATTCACGATGCGCAATACACCCCGACAGAACTCAAGGGCAAAAAGGGTTGGGGGCATAGCAGTTGGGAACAGGCAATAGAGGTGGCAGAACGCGCCGGTGCCAAACAATTGGCGCTCACGCATCACGACCCGGATCATGATGATGCGTTTCTTCTGCAAGTCGAAAAGGAATGCCAAAAGAGATTTCCCAACGCCCTTTTGGCGAGAGAAAAAATGGAGATCGAATTTTAAATCCAAAACCCAAAGCTCAAAACTCAAAAAGCCCTACGGTTGCACGCCGCTCTGATATTTGGATTTTGAAATTTGAGCTTTGAGAATTAAAACACCATGTCCCTTTCGGATCACAAAACCAAAATCGTCGCCACTATTGGTCCAGCCTCGGAATCGCCGGAGATGCTCGAGCGCCTCCTCCGTGCGGGGATGAATGTCGCGCGGCTCAACTTCTCTCATGGCGATTTCAACAAGCATGGAGAGGTTATCGCCCGTATCCGCGCCGCTGAACGCGCGACGGGAAGGCGGGTTGCGATCATGGCGGATTTGCCGGGCCCTAAGATGCGCCTGGGAAAAATCGAACCCGAGCCCATTCAACTCCTCGCCGGCGATGTTTTCACGCTGACCACCTCAGACGTCACCGGCAACCAGCAGCGTGTCTCCATGAGCTTCGAGCGCCTGCCCAAAGTTGTGAAACCAGGCGACCGCTTGTTCCTGAACGACGGTATGGTGCAGCTTGTGGTGGAGCGAGCCGCCGGCAACGAGGTGATCTGTAAAGTCGCTGTCGGCGGCGAGCTGCGTTCGCGCAAGGGCCTCAACCTTCCGGGAATCGATTTGGGGATCAGCGCTTTTACGGCGCATGACCGTGCCGGTCTTGAATTTGCGCTGCAGCACGGCGTGGATGCGGTGAGCCAGTCGTTCGTCGAGAGGGCGGCGGACCTCGAGGCGATGCGCGCGGCGGCGAAGACACTTGGCAGGCAGCCTTCCGAAGGTCAAATCTTTAATAAATTGGTCGTTGGAAGACCTTTCATTATCGCCAAGATCGAGCGCGCCGGGGCGCTGCAACACTTCGATGAAATTCTCCAGGCCGCCGACGGCATCATGGTGGCGCGCGGCGACCTTGGCGTCGAAGTGCCGATGCCGCAAATCGCACTCATCCAAAAGCAGCTCATTGCTAAGGCCAACCTAGCCGGCAAGCCGGTCATCACGGCCACGCAGATGCTGGAGTCCATGGTATCCAGCCGGTTGCCAACCCGCGCCGAGGCCACGGATGTCGCCAACGCCATTCTCGATGGCACCGATTGCCTCATGCTTTCCGGCGAGTCGGCGATGGGGAAATATCCCGAGGAAGCCGTGACAATGCTGGCTCAGATCGCCGCCGCCACCGAAGCCGGCCGCCCATACGCGGGGTTGCGGGAATTACGGGAAGGTTTTCATCAGCGGCGACCTGCCACTGCAGCCGAGGCGCTTGCTGCGGTGGCGGACTATGCATTGGAAACCGTGCCGTTTGCGGCCGTGTTTATACCCACGCACGGCGGTACCACGGCGCGCATGATCTCGCGCTTCAAGCCCTCGGTGTGGTGCATTGCGGTTAGCTCTGATCGCGCGGTTTGCCAGGGCCTGGCTTTTTCTTTTGGCGTGCATCCGATCGAATTAGCGGAGGCCCCGGCCAACTGGCGCGACTTTGCGGTCGCCTGGTTGCGTGAGCAGCAATTGCCCGGCGACCTCGCCATGCTCGTGGCCGGACCGTCCGGCCACGACCCCGAGGCCAACCATCGCCTGGAATTCATGCGCGTGAGCAGGTTTTGAGTTTTGATTTTGGTTCTATGATTTGAATCTACAACAGCTGATGAACAAATGACTACAGTAATCTTCAGCCGGTCGAAAACTGAAGCTCTTCGGGAAGCGCCATAGAGCAAATGCCTTTCAACACAGAGCACACAGCGCGGCGTAGCCGCAACCAAAAAAGAGACTCACGCAGAGCTTCGCAGAGACTCGCAGAGATTCACAGCGCAGCAGAATCGTAACCAAAAACTTTGCTAAAAAAGCAAAGTTCTACAAGTTTGTAGTACAGAGTTGCATAGAGAATTTTTTAGATTTCCGCTTAATGCAACTCACTCTGTGACGCTTCGTGTGCTCTGTGTTGAAAAAGACGTCAACCGATGAGAAAACTTTTCAGGGTCTTATTCTAAGAGTTTGATGACGTAATCGCTCAAGGAGGCATACTCAACCATGGAACTCAAAGAAATCATCAAATCGGCGCGAAAGTTTTCTGCGCCGTTTCAGGTGACAAATGGCAAAGACTTTCGCCTGAAAGACATAGACCCCGACGATACACTTGAATTCAAGGATGAAGACAAACCGCGGGCGAAAGAAGCGCTGGCAACGGGCGTCGAGGCATTGGCAGAATTGCAGGAACGGCTCTATGCGCAAGACAAGTGGGCGGTGCTCCTTATCTTCCAAGCCATGGATGCCGCCGGCAAGGACGGTGCCATCAAGCACGTGATGTCCGGCATCAACCCGCAAGGCTGCCAGGTTTTCTCCTTCAAGGCCCCAACGAGCGAAGATCTCGACCATGACTACCTGTGGCGCTGCCTGAAATGCCTGCCGGAACGCGGCCGCATCGGCATCTTCAACCGTTCTTATTATGAAGAAGTATTGGTCGTGCGCACGCATCCTGAATATTTGGAGAAGCAAAAGCTCCCGCCCGAGCTCGTTACCAAGGACATTTGGCAGGAGCGTTTTGACGACATCTGCAACTTCGAGCGCTATCTCACGCGCAACGGCGTCGCCATCTGCAAATTCTTCCTGCATGTTTCGAAAAAGGAACAGAAGAAGCGCTTTCTGGAACGGCTGGATAATCCGGAGAAGCACTGGAAATTTTCCTCCGCCGACGCCAAGGAGCGCGAGTTCTGGGGCGATTACATGGAGGCGTATGAGGACATGATTCGCCATACGGCGACAAAATACGCGCCGTGGTACGTGGTGCCGGCCGACAACAAGTGGTTTACGCGCCTGGCGGTGGCCGCCGCCGCGATCGACACGCTGGCAGCCCTCGATTTGAAGTATCCGGAAGTGAGCGAGGAAAAAGTGAAGGAGCTGGCGGAGACCAAGGCGGTGTTATTGAACAAGTGAGACTTGAGGCTCAAAAACCAAAGCACAAAGCCCAATGCACAAACCTTTGATGCTCACTTATAATTTGAATTTGAGAAGAAGGGTTTCAACGTCAAGCTGCCGCTGGACAAGATCAAGCCCTTTGTCCTTCCCGCAGGCGTAAGCGATTCCGTTAATGTCATCCTGCAAGGATCTTTTTGATACTAAGCACAGTGCTTGTGCTGAAGAAGATGCCTCCTGCATGACATGTTGCAGTGATTTCCGACTGGAAGACGGCCCTTTTGGGTTTGCGATTTACGAGTATCGATCTGCGATCGTAAATCGCAAATCTTCAAATTCTGTTCTATGTTTGATCACTGAAGTGCGCAAACACAGGAGAAAGGAAAGTGTTCGATGGCAAAAACAAGATTGTTGCTCGTCACACTGTTCATTGCTGCTTTATGCTCGCAGGAGCTGGCTGCGCAGCCACCACGACGAGATCCCGCCGCGAGCGACACCGCTCAGGTAAATAAGGGCAGTGAGAATCCCATGAAATGGGCCTGGCAGGGTGATTTTCGTCCCTTTTTCGAGGCGAATTACGGCCTTGGTACGCCCAAACATAAGGCTTTTACCACTGATTTTTCACAGATTGGCCTGGCAGAGCTGAAAATCGGTCTCGGCGAGATCAAACAATTCAGGGACTACGTTTACTCCATCGATGATCGCTATTTGTACGCAAGTTACATCTCGAAGGACATCGATTATGATTACGAGGACGTTGGCGCCGAAGTCACCAAGGCCACCAGATTTGGCAGCGGCAATCGCACGGGATATGGCTATAGGGCCGGATCGTTTGATCTTCTCCCCTATGCCTTCCTGTCGCTTGCTTGGACCCGCATCGACCCCGGCAGCACGGCAGGGCTGGCGCAACAGGAAATCGAGTTGCTGGAAAGATACGACGGCCCTTTCAGATTCGGCCAGGCTTCCGAAGCCGGCGTCAAACTGGGCTTGTTCAAGACCATTTCCCTCACCGCCGGTTACGAGTACGCCGTGATCTTTCCCCGGCATCTCTTCGGCAAGTGGCTCGGCAGCTTTACCCTGCAATCCATGGGTTACTCGGCGATCTCTTTATATGGAGAGAAGATTGTGGACTCTTCGCCTGTTCTTGGCCCCCTTCTGTATTTCCTTCTGCAGAATGGCGTGACGTACGTTTTCTATTGGCAAATGCGCGACAGCATGAATTGGCCATTTGAGACCGAGACGCCATTAACGCTCGAGTCCCTGAAGCTCGGTGCTTCGATAACATTTTAGTTGAAGCACAAAATCCAAAGCTCAAAATCCAAATTGATGCTGAAAACAAAAGATGAAATCGGCGCGGCTGCCGGTGATGCCGGCGCTGGCGCGGCCGTTGGCGCGGCACTGGCATTGCTTGGCCCCGGAGGCCAGATTCAAATTCCCGCCGGAACGCTGGTGGAAGTCAGCCTCAAGCAAGCTTTCACGGTGATGAAATGAAGATAAGCAAAACCCTAAACTCCAAGCACAAAGCACAAAATTCAAAATTCAAATTTCAAAGCCCAAGAGGTTGTGCTCTCCATTTGAATTTGGAGGTTTGGATTTTCTGCTTTGGGTTTTGGGCTTTGCTACTAGATCCGGCCTCTGCCCAGGAACTGGAGCCGCGCGCTTATTCGAATGCGCCGGTGGGAATGAACTTCGTGGCGGCGACTTATGGTTTCTCGCGCGGCAATATTCTTGTCGATGCTTCTCTTCCTGTCGAGGACTTCCGCGTCACGGCGCATGGCGTGGGCACCGCATACGTGCGCGCGCTGAATTTTTTTGGAATGCATGCCAAGGTGCAAGCGCTGGTGCCGTTCACCTGGCTGGCCGGCGACTTGAAGATCGCGGGGCGCGACACGAGTGGAACCCGCACCGGATTCGCGGATGCCCGGGTGCGCGTCGCCGTGAATTTCATCGGCGCTCCGGCGCTTGCTCTCCGTGAGTTCCGGAATTATCAACAAAAGACCATTGCCGGCGCAAGTCTCGTCATCGCCATTCCCATTGGGCAGTATGACGAGAGCAAGCGCGTCAACCTCGGCTCGAATCGTTGGGCCTTCAAACCCGAGCTGGGCGTTTCGCAACGAATGGGCAAATGGTATCTCGAGACTTTTGGCGGTATTTGGTTGTTCATGGACAACACCGAGTATCTTAACACCTCGACGCTCGAACAAAGGCCACTTTTTACCGTGCAGGGTCACGTGAGTTACGTGTTCAAGCCCGGGCTTTGGCTGTCCGTGAATGGCGGTTATGCCGATGGCGGAGAGACCTTGGTAGGTGGGAGCTTCAAAAACGATTTTCAAAAAAACTGGCGCATCGGCACAACGTTTTCGCTGCCGATCGGACGCCAGCATGCGCTGAAAGCGCTGTTCAACACCGGCGCGGCAACCAGATCCGGTTCAGATTTTGACGCATTTGTGGTTGCCTATCAGTATAGTTGGCTGTGAGGATCGTAACGCGGACTGCCAGTCTGTGAATGAACGGTCTCCTTGGTCGTTTTTCAATCCGTTGGCAACATAAATTTTTTGAGTTCTTTCTGACTTTTGTGGCCGTATGGCTTAGAGCCTATCCGGAAACCTCATTCTGTCATGCAGAAGGCATCTTGGTAGATTCGGCACCTAGGCCTGAAATCGGCACTGTGCCCGAGTCAACCAAGAT
>JBOHQX010000231.1:0-2610 GCA_050732395.1 bacterium | reverse complement strand
CCTCCTGGATGACAGAATGTGTTACTCGGCGAACAAACTACCAGTCGGGAGAAGGTTCGCTGAATAGATACAATGAAATACTTGAACTACTACAGGAAGGTGTAGCGATGAAAAATGGCCTCTTCGTTTTTATGATTTTATCTTTCAGTTTTTATGCTGCTCTCCACGCCCAAACTCCTTATTCAAACGATGCGGCTCTCCATCATGCTCGCCAATTGCTCAAATCCACGCCGCTCATCGACGGGCACAATGATTTGCCCTGGGTGATTCGCGAATACGGCCCCTCACCACGCGACGTCGAAGCCTACGATCTGCGCAAGCGTACGCCGCACGACACCGATTTACAACGCTTGCAGGAAGGCCAGGTCGGCGCGCAATTCTGGTCCGTGTATATTCCCGGGGAGATCAAGGCCGAAGGCTATGCCAGGGTGCAATTAGAGCAGATCGATATTGCACGCCGCGTTATCGCGCGCTATCCTGAAAGCCTGAGGCTCGCGCTCACCGCCGGCGACGTTGAAGCTGCGTTCAAGCAGGGAAAAATCGGCTCGCTGCTCGGCATGGAAGGCGGGCATGCGATCGAAAATTCTATCGGTGCCTTGCGCGCATACTACCTGCTCGGCGTGCGTTACATGACGCTCACGCACAACGTGACTCTGGATTGGGCCGACGCTGCACTGGACAGACCCAAGCACTACGGGCTCACCGCCTTCGGCAGGGAAGTCGTGCGCGAGATGAATCGTTTGGGCATGCTGATCGACCTGTCGCACGTGTCGCCGCAAGTGATGAGTGCTGCCCTCAACACGAGCGAAGCGCCGGTGATTTTTTCGCATTCTTCCGCGCGCGCGCTTACCGATCATCGTCGCAACGTGCCGGATTCAATTCTGGTGAGATTGCCGCAAAACGGCGGCGTGGTGATGGTCACGTTTATTCCCGACTTCGTGTCGCAAGCCGTGGCGGATTGGGAAGCGGCGTTGGGAAAACGCTTACAAGGCGTGCCGGCGAAAGAACATTCCCGGGCACGCGCGGAATACGCCGCGCAGCATCCTCGTCCCAAGGCCACCATTCGCCACGTCGCCGATCATTTCGATCACGTACGCAAAGTGGCGGGCAGCAATCACATTGCCGTGGGCAGCGATTTTTGGGGCGGCGGCGATATGCCCGAAGGTTTGGAAGACGTGTCCAAATTTCCATATTTGTTTGCAGAATTGATTCGCCGCGGCTGGAGCGATACGGATCTCAAGAAGCTGGCAGGCGAAAATATGTTGAGGGTATTGCGCGAAGCCGAGGCCACTGCGCTGCGTTTGCAAAAGGCGCGGCCGGCTTCAACTGCGACGATCGAAAGGTTGGATGGCGTGCAATAGGCTCTCCTTGGCGGGCCGGATACGCGATGAGCTCATCAAGCTTAGAACAAAATTCTGAAAGTTTCTTGTCAAGTGGATTGAAAAACGACCAACGGACTCTATTCGGAATCTGTTGGTCGCTTTTTAATCCGTTAGTTAATTTTTTGATGCCGCTCCGAAAGGAGCTCCGGTGTTCAGCCCGATCGGGCCTTTCAGCGGCTCAACTGAAAATCCGAAATAGCTTTTAGTCAAGGAGATTAGGCATGCGAAAACAAAAGATTGCGCGATGGTCAGCACTTGGGACGTTGAGCCTTATCCTAACACTAAGCTTGTTTGCCCCCTCTTGGGCACAGCCTCGCGAGGTCGTCGAGATCAGCTATTACAAAATCAAAGGCGGCTATAAGGCTGAATGGCTGGCGCTTTACAAAAAAAATCATCTCCCCATCTTGCAGGACCACCAAAAAGCGAGCCTGATTCAAGCCGTTGAGATCTACGAAATCGCTTTTCATCAAGGCGATCCGGCCTGGGATTACCAGGTGGTCATGCGCTTGAAAAACTGGGCGGCCATGGACGAAATGAGCAAGCGCGAAGAGGAATTGAAGAAGCGGCTTTATCCCAACCAGGAATCGTTCGAGAAGGAAGAAAACCGGCGGTGGGAACTGACGGAACGGCATTGGGACGAAGTGATCCGGCCGGTAAAGCCGGATTAGTCGAAGGTGGTTTTTAGAGAATACTTTTCAAGAAACTTGATGATTTCCGATTTACGATCGCAGATCGTAAATTGTAAATCCATGACTCTTGTGGTCCAAACGTTGAAAAGTCTCAATTGAATACAACTTAGCGCAAACCTCTCGACGGCATACGAGCTGCTGGCGCTACCTATCGTACCGGGTCGTTCTGCGGGTTCGCAAAGCTTTTGACTTTCTTTGCCTCCTTTGTTATATTTGAAGGTTTCATAATTCTATAGTGCCAGAATTTCGCTTGGTGCTTGTTGCCATTCTCGCCTGCGACTAAAATTGCAATCTCAAGAGTTGAAGCCGCCTTAAGGCGGCTTGTTACCCTTCGGGTGTAGAGCCACCTTGAGGTGGCTTTCACCTCTAAGCCTGAGGATTGATCATCAGGCGTGCGTTGGAAAGAACAACATGCCCGATCGCATACCTTTCTTCAAATACTCTGCCACCGGCAACGATTTCATCCTCATCGACAATCGCGAGCGGCGATTTTCAGGCGCCGAAAAGAACCTGTTTTACGATTTGTGCGCACGCAAAAC